>URYU01000048.1 GCA_900552155.1 uncultured Collinsella sp. | reverse complement strand
TGGGGATACCCGGCATATCGACCTGCTGCCCGACGCCCTTAAACTTAAAGCACGAGGTGCCCTTGTCTCCGGTGCCGTTAAAGCTGTTGGTTGACTCGCCATCGTAGGCGGCGATAAACGCCGACTGATAGTAGTTGAGGCCGAACATATCGTTGCGGGGCGCCGCCTTGGCGAGCTCCTCCATGTCGCTGTCCTCAACCGTAAGTGTGGCGTTGTTGGCACGCAGAATCTCGTTGATGAGTGAGAGGGTGCGCGCGGAGTAGTGGCCCAGGAAGGCGCCGTCCATGATGAAGTCGGTGTAGAAGGCGTTGTACAGGTCGGCGGCGTGCTGGTCGGCGGGCGAGTCGGTGGCAGGATATGCCGGCGTCAGGACGTTGACCATGCCAATGCGGCCGCCCAGGTGCTCGGTCTCGTCAAGATCCTTATACAGGTTGACGGCGCGGGCGTGGGCAACGAGCTCGTTGTGCTGGCTCTGGATGCCGCTCGTCACATCAAAGTGATGGTTGGGCGGGAAGTTGCCTTGGATGTATTGGGAGTGCGAGAGGCTGATGAGCTCGTTGATGGTGAACCAATTCTTGACCTCGCGGAACTCGCGGAAGCAGAACTCGGCATAGCGCACATAGGCGTCGACGGTCTTGCGGTTGAGCCAGTCGCCCTGGTTGAACAGGGCGGCGGGGGAGTCAAAGTGATGCAGGGACACATAGGGCTCGACGCCATACTTTTTGCAGCAGGCGAACAGCTCGTGGTAGTGCTTAACGCCCTCGGCGAGGGGTTCGGCATCGTCGCCGTTGGGGAAGATGCGGGTCCAGGCGATGGACACACGAATGGCGTTGAGTCCATGCTCAGCAGAAAGGCGGATATCCTCCTCGTAGCGGTTGTAGAAATCACTGGCCGGGTCGGGCAAAAAGCGACCCTGGGCGACAAGGTAATCGTCCCACATGGTCTTACCCTTGCCTGCCACCTTCGTGGAACCTTCCGTTTGGTACGCGGCGGTTGCGGCGCCCCAAACAAAGCCCTTCGGCAGCTGCTGTACGCGGTTTAGCAAAGACATATGCATACACCCTCTCGTCTCGCTGTTCGATATTGTGCGTTTGCGCTCAGGAGGCTCCCTGGTTAGCGTTCAGCGGTGAAAAAGCCCGATAAACACTATCTTAAAATGATTAGAACCAAAATGAGCACGTGAACATTTGACAATGAGCACGTTAACATCCGGCTGGGATGTATAGAAACAAAACAACCTCAAACAGCCGCGAACGGTTGTATTTGTTCGGTAAGCGGTTTTGATTGACAGAAGTTTTCATGTTGTGGTATATGGCTCGGGTATCATGAGCACGTTATCAATGTATGTACGATGCGCCATGGGCGCGGGGAATAGTTGGGAAGCAGGTTAGCGTGGAAGGCATGGCTCAGCAGACAAGGAATGGTCATTCGGCGAGCGCGGCAGAGGTTGCGGCGCTCGCTGGCGTGAGCCGCCAGACTGTGTCTCGCGTGGTCAACGGTATGCCCAACGTGACGGAAAAGACGCGCAAGCGTGTGCTGGCCGCCATGGAAGAGCTGGGCTTTCGTCCCAATTTTGCTGGAGCGGCGTTGCGCGGCGGGTCGTATCGTTCTATTGGCCTGTGCATGTACAACATCACACGTGTCGGTAACCTGGCGACGCTCGAGGGTATCATGCAAGCGGCGCGCGAGCACGATTTTGCCGTCACTATGATCGAGATGGGCGGCGACAAGCCCTATACACTTGCCGATGCCTCGCGCCGCATGGTCGAGCGACCCGTCGACGGCATGATTCTCAACATGAACCGCATGGCTCCCGATTTTGAGGAGTTTGTTCCCCAGCCGGGAGTGCGAACGGTCATCCTGTCCATGTATGCGCATCCGCGCTGCACGACGATCGACTCCGACCAGTATGGTTCGTGCGAGCTGTTGACCAATTATCTGCTGGAACATGGTCACTCGAATATGCGGTTTGTGGCGGGTCCGGAAAACTCGATTTCCTCGCGTTTTCGTGAGGCCGGTTGGCGCGATACGCTGGGTCGTGCTCATGTCGATGCCGCTCCGATGCTGCGTGGCGATTGGAGTGCGGACAGTGGGTACGCCATGGGCGAGCGGATTGCGGCCGAGGTGCTTGCCGGCGGGTCGCAGGCGCCGACTGCCGTGCTTGCGGCAAATGACCAGATGGCGCTGGGCGTTATCGCCGCGCTCGAGAACGCGGGCCTGTCCGTGCCCGACGACGTGAGCGTGGTTGGTATCGACGACGCACTCGAGGGACTTGTTCCTCACAATCGGCTGACGACGCTGCGATTTGATTTGCGCGGTGTCGGTAAGCTTGCGTTTGAGGCGGCGATTGGAGAGAGCTCGTCTATCGAGGCGATTCATGTGCCGAGTACGCTGGTCGAACGCTCGACTGTTAGGGACATACGGGGTTAGGTCCTACTCCGTTTGTCTCGATTTGTAACAAGTAGACGGTCAAAAGCGGGCTACGTGTTACAGATTTAGATTCTTCGGAAAGAGCAATCCTGTTCGTCTCAATCTGTAACAGCTAGGACCAAAAAACTCAGCTAGATGTTACAGATTGAGACGAACGGCTTCCGACCTGAACAAAAAGGTCGGGGGCGGCTCGCCGTGTGACGTGCCGCCCCCGGCTGAGAAATGGGGACAGGTTATGTGGGCGGTGCAACTCCGCCAACCGCTCGTCGCAAGCCGCTAGTCCAGACGACGGGTCTGCGCCACGTGCTTATACCAGTATGCGCTTGCCTTGGGCGTGCGCTTCTGGGTTTCAAAGTCAACGTAGAAGAAGCCATAGCGCTTGTTGTAGCCATTGGTCCAGGAGAACTGATCCTGCAGGCTCCACAGGAAGTAGCCGCCCACGTTGACACCCACCTCCATGGCCTTGAGCAACCAGCGCAGGTGCTGCTCGATGTAGTCGATGCGCGGCTGGTCGTCCACAAAACCGTCCTTGTAGGGGTCCTTGTAGCCCATGCCGTTCTCGGTGATGAAGATCTGCTTGTAGTTGGGGTAGCGCTGCTTAATGTAGACGAGCAGATCGAACAGGCCCTCGGGATAGATGATCCAGTCCCAGTCGGTGGTGGGGATACCAGGCTTGTTCACATGCTCGCCAATGCCCTTGACGCGCCAGCGGCCGGTGCCCTTCTCGCCCGTACCGTTGTGGTGCAGGTCGTTCTCGCCATCGTAAGCCTTCAAAAAACGGCACTGGTAGTTGTTAACGCCCAGGTAGTCGTTGTAGAGCGCGGCCTCGCGCATGATTTCCAGATCCTCGTCCAGGATCTCGATGGTGCCGCCCGAGACGGCAGCCAGGCGGTTGGCGCACTCGAGGGTGTCGGGGGCATAGTCGCCGCGGAAGGTGGCGTCGAGCAGAAACTGGTTCTGCAGCACGTGCTCGTTGTTGGCGGCTTTGATGTCGGCGGGGTCGTTCTCGTTGAGCGGATACTTAAACTCCAACGACTGAATGACGCCGATCTTGCCCTTAAAACCGCCGTTGTGGAAGGCCAGTACTGCCTTGGCGTGGGCGAGCATCATGTTGTGCTCGCACTGGAAAGCCTCGGCCAGATGCGCCTTGACGCCACCGGGGAAGGTGCCCTCGATGTAGGTGTTGGAGGCGTCGGCCCAGATCTCGTTAAAGGTGAACCAGTAGGTCACCTGGTCGGCGTACTCCTTAAAGCAGAAGGTGGCAAAGTCCACAAAGGCGTCGATGGTCTCGCGGTTGAGGAAGTCGCCCTTCTCAAAGAGGGCAAGCGGCGTGTCGAAGTGATGCAGCGTGACAAACGGCTCAACGTGGTGCTTGTGGCACTCGGCGAAGAGATCGTGGTAGAACTGCACGCCCTCGGGGTTGATCTCGCCGGTGCCGTTGGGGAAGATGCGGCTCCAGGCAATGGAGAGGCGAATGCCGTTGATGCCGAACTCCTCGCACAGCTCCAGATCGACGGGGTACTGGTTGTAGAAGTCCGAAGCGGGATCGGGGGAAAAGCGCCCCTGGGCCTCCAAGAAGTCGTCCCAGGCGACTTTGCCCTTACCGTGGGTGCGGGTCTCGCCCTCTACCTGGTAAGCAGCAGTGGCGCCGCCAAAGACAAAGCCCTCGGGACACTGCGCAGGCGGGTTGGTGACGCTAGCGGGGTTAACGGACATGATGATCCAATCGTCTAAATCGAAGGGCCAGCCGGGCTTGGATGGTCGGCTGGCCCTAAGCGTTACTTACTTCGAATGCTGTTCACTCACGAAGGCGAGAGACTTGTCGCCGTTCTGGGAGAGCTCGATGTACTGCTTGCCACGGCAGGCGACGCACTTGTTGCCCACGCGCTCGCAGTCCTTCTGCAGGTCGACCAAGTAGCTGGCAGCCTGCGGGGCCAGGACGACCAGATCAAAGTCGGGGAGCATGTCCACGTGGTTGCCATATGCCTCGGCAGCGGTCTCAAGATTGATGCCGCGCTCCTTGGCGGCCTTGGCCAGCGCGTTGGCGAGCAGGCCCGAGGTTCCGCCACCCTGGCAGAGCACGAGTACGCGCTTGCCGTTGAGGTCGCTGGCGGTCGTTGCCTCAGTGGCGACAGCGGCGGGGGAGTCGGCCTTCACGGCCTCGGCAGCAGCGCCGGCGGCAACGCTCTTGGCGTCAGCCTTGCCCTGGAAGGCGTCGTTGAGCTTGGCGGCCTTCTCGGCGTTCTTGGCGGCGAGCTCCTCCTGGGAGATCTCGGCCTCCTCGGCGCACTTCTGGGCGTCATAGGCACGGAAGAACGGATAGTACAGAACGAAGTCGACGACCAGGATAAGGGCGAGCATCACAAAGGCGAGCGGCTGGAAGCCCAGGCCCATGATGGTGCCGATGGGGCCGGGGACGGTCCAAGGCAGGGTGTACATAAAGCCGTTCATGCCCAAGAAGTCGATAAAGATCTTGAGGATCCAGATGTTGGCGATTGGGGCAAAGACAAACGGGACAAAGAAGACGGGGTTGAGCACGATGGGTGCGGCGAACAGCAGCGGCTCGTTGACGGCAAAGCAGACGGGGACGATGGCGGCCTTACCGACGGCGCGCATCTCCTGAGACTTGGCCAGGAAGCAGAACATAAAGACCAGGACGAGCGTGGCGCCGGTGCCGCCCATGCAGACGACGAAGTACTGGGCACCCTGGGTCAGGACAGCGGAAGCGTGCTGGCCGGCCTGGAACGCAGCCAGGTTGTCGGTCATGTTGGCAACGAGAGCGGCGGCGATGGCGGGCTCAACGATCGAGGGGCCGTGGACGCCCACGAACCAGAACAGGCTCATGGCGCCGTAGATCACAGCGAGGCCGATGTAGCCATCGGCAGCGGTGAACAGGGGCTGGAACACCTGGATGACACCCTGGGCAAAGCAGAAGCCAAAAGCAGCGCGGAAGACGATGTCAAAAACCCAAAAGACGGTGATGCAGACGGAGAAGGGGATGATGTCCTTAAAGGTCTGCGAGATGTTGGGCGGAACCTGCTCGGGCATCTTGACGGTGATGTTGCGCTTAATGAAGAACTTGTAGATGATGCCGGTCACAAACGCAGCGATGAAAGCGGTCAGCAGGCCTTTGGAACCAAGGTAGGTGGTGTTGAAACCGCTGGCGGCGTCCGTGGCGATGGTGTCGCTCGAAAGGAGCAAGAAGCCGATGATGGCCGCGCACATGCACGAGATAAAGGCGATCTGGTTGATCTTGGGCAGATCGCGGTTCTGAGCGTCGGCGAAGTGCTTGGCCGTGGTGGCGGCGCAGGCGATGGCCAGGATGCCCATGGAGTAGTTGTAGCACTTCCACAGGGCGTTGTTGATGTCATCGGGCCAGTAGAAACCCCAGATGTTGGGGACCGAGGCTACCAGGCAGAAGATGGACGAGAAGATGATGATGGGGATGACGGAGATAAAGCCGTCGCGGATCGCCTTGAGGTACTTGTTGCGGGCGATCGCGTTGAAAAAGGGCTGGCCCTTTTCGATGATGGCGATGAGTTGCTCCATGCAATGCTCCTAAGAGTCGGTGGGTTAGCAACGATGGTAGCTTTTGGCGTTCGGTTGCCAAAATGTTGACGTTGCCATTTTGTGACACAAAAAAAGAAGCGAACCGGTGGTTCCTGTGCCTGTGGACCGTCGATTCCATGCGCGTAAACGTTTGAGCCGCCCGGTGGCTCTGTGTTTGCACAATGGCAACGTTAACATTTGGTCGACAAAAGCCGTTCGGGGAAGCAAAAATGTCGGTGAACGGTAGGTTTTGGGTGGTGAGCGTATGGTGGGGGAGGCGTTGGATATACTTGAAGACGTTTCATTTGAATGCGCAGGGTGCCACCAATGGCATCGTTGACATAGAAAGATCGATCTATGGCCGCTGTTAAAAAATCGGTATCCGTCAAAGACGTAGCGCGCCTCGCGGGCGTCTCGGAGCAGACAGTCTCGCGCACCGTGCACGATTCGCCCAGCGTGCGCCCCGAGACCAAGGAACGCGTGCGTGCCGCCATGCGCGAGCTGGGGTATCGCCCCAATTTTGCCGGTCGATCGCTGCGCCGTGGCAGGTTTAAGACCGTCGGCGTCGCCATGTTCAACATTACCGGTACCGGCAACCTCGACCGTATGGAGGGCTTTGCCGCCGCGGCCGACAAACATGGCTATGCCATCACCCTCACTAAAGTAGACGGGCATCCGTATACCCTCGAGAGCGCATCGTCACGCATGAGCGCGCTGCCGGTAGACGGTATGGTCGTGATCATGAACCGCATGCCGGCAGACTTTGGCACTTTTGAGCCGCTGCCCGGTATGCAGCCGGTGCTCGTTACCATGCTGGAGCACCCGCTCTGTTCAACGGTCGATAACGACCAGTTCGATTGCTCGCGTCAAGTTGTCGAGTACTTGCTGGAGCAGGGGCACAAAACCGTGCACTTTATCTCGTGTCCCGAGCGCTCGCTTTCGGGCATGCGGCGCGAGGAGGGCTGGCGTGAGACATTGCGCGCGCATGGCATTGAGCCCCCGCAGCTCGTGCGCGGCGACTGGACGGCACAGAGCGGATATGCTGCCGGTCAGGCTCTGGCGGAAGATCCGACCTGTACGGCCATTTATGCTTCCAACGATGCCATGGCATACGGCTGCATTCGCGGGCTCGAGTCGTGCGGAAGGCGTGTGCCCGAGGACGTGAGCGTGGTGGGTGTTGATGACAGCCTGGGCGATATCGTGCCCGACCGTCGCCTGACCACGGTGCGCTTTGACAACAAGCGCGTCGGCATGTGGGCGGTCGACAAGATTGCCGGCGCCGATGGGGGTGCGTCTGGCGTGGAGCACATGCTGATCCCCGGTGTGCTTGTAGAGGGCGATACGGTGCGCGATTTGCGTTAGGGTGCGGCCCTGTTTGGGTTGCCGCTAATTGTGTTCGATATTGTTCAGATTGGTTTAAAAACCGTTCACGGGCGAAAAGTGACCGTTCATAGTTCGAAATTACGTTTTGAGCTGTTCTTTTTTGTTTGAATGTTATTGTTTCTGTCATACACAACGCAGCGCGTATGCCCGGACGCGATGCTCTCCATTGGTTCATATGTGAAAGGAACGCAATATGGCAACCAAAGAAGAAATCTCGATGGTTGGATTCGAGATCGTCGCATACGCAGGTGACGCCCAGACCGATCTGCTTGCAGCGCTCGATGCTGCTCGCGAGGGTGACTTTGAGAAGGCCGAACAGCTGCACAAGGATGCCAGCGATGCGCTCATCGGTGCCCACGACACGCAGACCAAACTGCTTTCGCAGGAGGCCGGCGGTGGCGAGATGGAAATGACCTTCATCATGGCTCACGCTCAGGACACCCTCATGACCACTATGATCCTGGAGAAGCAGACCCGCTTTACCATCGATGCCTACAAGCGCATCGCCGAGCTCGAGGCCAAGCTCGCCTAACGAGCCCTCACAACCAAGTCCCCTTCCAAAAGCTCTGCCGCTACCCGCGGCAGGGCTTTTTCTGTCCTCCTCCAAGTTGCGGTGAAATAGGGACTGAATAGGGGCCGGCGGGCGCAAAACAATCCCTATTCCACCGCAACTCATCCCGAGATAGTCATTGGGGACAGTCTTGGTGCACTCCGTTGGTCCTCCCGTTCGATTTTTGCTCGGTGGGTATACTTCCTTTCGCATTAAACGCCGGACTGAGGAGGTATCCAAATGCCGGATTACGGGTCTATACAAAAAAGAGACGCACACGAGATGGCTCATGGGCGTCCTGTCCAGATAACCGAGCACACGACGGTAACCGAGCTGCAGCCCAGCCTGTCCGATGTCGTGTGCGCAAACAAAAAGCTGCAGATCGGTATCATCGTTGCGCTCGTGGTACTGGCGCTGTTGTCGGGCTTTGTAGCGCGACCGCATTTCGCCGATACCAAGACTTGGGACTCCACCATCGAGGTCATCGATCAAAAGAAGGGCAATGTTTTGGCGCTCACGACCTCGTGCGTGGCGCTGTCTGCGGGCATTACCGCGCTGCCGGGTGATACGGGAACGCCGGTTGCCGAGCAGCTCGCGCAGCTTTCAGGCAACCTTGGTATCGTGCTTGCCGTGCTCTACCTAGAGAAATATTTGCTCACGATTTTGTGGTCGATTGGCTTGGGCATCTTAATCCCGTTTGCGTTGGTGCTCTTTGCGGTGTCGCTCGGCATTCACGGGCGCTGGAGCACGAGCACTGTCCTGCGCCGTGTGGCGACACGCGTGCTGGTAGTTGCCGTGATCGGCATGGCGTTGGTGCCTGCAAGCGTTTGGGTGTCGCAGAAGGTCGATGAAACGTATCGCGTAAGTATTGAGCAAGCTGAGCAAAAGGCTGCGGACGCTGCGGATGCGGCCGACACCACGGACAAGTCAGCCGAGACCAGCTCAAAATCGAACACGAAAAAATCCGAGACCACGGCGTCCAAAAACGTGCTCGAGCAGTTGACTGATGGGGCATCGAGCCTTGTTACGTCGGTGACCAGCGGCGCCAAGCAGATGACCGATGAGATCGTGCGGCAGGTGACCGATCTGATTGAAGGCGTCATCGTGATGATCGTGACTTCGTGCGTTATCCCGCTGCTGGTGCTCGTGGCGTTCCTGTGGCTGGGACACGTACTGCTGGGGATCGATATTTCCGGCCCGGCGAACTATTTGACGGGCCGCTTTCTGAGTGCTCCGTCCAAGCACGCCAAAAAGGGTGGGCAGTCCGAGTAGCTAAAACAGCTGTATATACCGGGGAATACCGCCGAAGGGCGGCCGAGACACGTTCTCGGCCGCCCTTTCGTTTGCTGAACGCATGGTCGCTGCGTTCGCGCCGGACCCAAACGGTCAGCAATCATCCGTGAACGGTATTTGTTCAAAAAAGAACAAAGATAAACAAATAGTTGTTGCAGTTACTGTTCGAATGTGTTCAAATAAACATGAACAGTGAAGAACCGCACATTCAGATGCCCGGACCTGAACGCGATTCAACACTTCCAAACAGAAACTACGCACCTGCGTATCTCTCAAGGAGGATGTCATGAGGGTTGTAATCGCTTCCGATGCCGACGGTATGTCGATGAAGGAGTCCATCAAGGAGATGCTCATCGCCGACGGTCACGAGGTCGTCGACTATTCCGAGACCCCTGCCGCGGACTTTGTCGATTCCGCGACCGCCGTTGCCAAGGACCTGCTGGAGCACAAGGATTCCCAGGGCTTCGCATTCGATAAGTACGGCGTCGGCTCCTATATGGCCGCCGTCAAGATTAAGGGCATGGTCGTCGCCAACATTTCCGACGAGCGTTCCGCTTACATGACCCGCGAGCACAACGGCTCGCGCATGGTCACCATGGGCCCGGGCGTTGTGGGCACCGAGGTCGCCAAGAAGATCGCCCGCGAGTTCCTGCGCGCCCAGTACGCCGGCGGCCGTCACCAGATTCGTGTCGACATGCTCAACAAGATGGCCTAATGAGAGCCACCGAGAACTCGAACTTCTACCTCAACTTGTGAATTCAGACGAAAGGACGTTCTGATGAAGAAGACCATCGCAATCGGTTGCGACCATATCGTTACGGACGAGAAGATCTATCTGGCCGACCGCCTGGAGCAGGCTGGCTACAAGGTGCTCGACTGCGGCACCTACAGCCACACCCGTACGCACTATCCCATCTACGGCAAGGCCGTGGGCGAGGCTGTTGCCAGCGGCAAGGCCGACTTTGGCGTGGCCCTGTGCGGCACCGGCATCGGCATCACCAACGCCGTCAACAAGGTTCCCGGCGCCCGTTGCGCCCTGGTCCGCGACATGACCTCTGCCCTGTATGCCCGTCGCGAGCTCAACGCCAACATCGTGGGCTTTGGCGGCAAGATCACCGGCGAGTTCCTGATGGCCGATATCATGCTTGCCTTCCTGGAGGAGCCCTACGAGAAGACTCCCGAGCACGATGCTCTGATTGCCAAGATCGATGCCTGCAACAAGGCCGACGCCGAGGCTCAGGCTGACCCGCACTTCTTTGACGAGTTCCTGGAGAAGTGGGACCGCGGCGAGTACCACGACTAAGGGGTTCCGGCGTTCTACCGAACGCCGGACCGGCCGACGCTGCGAAGCCATCTGGCGGGCGAGCTGCTCTGATAAAACTTTTGCTTGCTGAGCTTGTGTGCTTCGTTTTGGCGGTACCCGGCATTCTGCAGGTTTTCAATTGACGGCTCGCGTTTCTGTGATGGGGCGCGGGCCGGTTTTCTAAACAGGAGTCCAACATGATTCTGACCGTTACCATGAACCCGTCGATCGATACGCGCTATCAACTCGACAAGCTGATCATCGACGACGTTAACCGCGTGACGCCCGATAAGACCGCTGGCGGTTAGGGCTTCAACGTGAGCCGTGGGCTGCTGCAGCTGGGCGACGACGTGCTCGCGACCGGCCTGCTCGGCGGCCACATGGGTGCCTATATGGCAGAGCTTATGGATGCCGACGGCGTCAAGAACGACTTTGTGCCCATCGCCGGTGAGACGCGCATTTGCCTGAATATCCTGCACGAGGGCAATCAGACCGAGCTTTTGGAGAGCGGTCCGCAGATCGCCCCGGCCGAGCTCGAGGCCTTTACGTCCAAGTTTGCCGAGCTTGCAGCGAAGGCGGACGTTGTGACGCTTTCGGGCTCGCTGCCGCGTGGCGTCGATGCCGGCTACTATGCCGAGCTCGTCAAGATCGCCGAGGAGGCGGGCGCCAAGGTGCTGCTCGACACCTCGGGTGCATCGCTGGAGGCCGCGCGGGAGTCCGACGCTAAGCCTGAGCGCGTAAAGCCCATCCTGACCGAGATTAACGGCCTGCTGGGTACGTCCTTTACGACCGATGATGTCGATGCCCTGCGCGAGGCGCTTGCCGCCGATGACCGCTTTGCCGGTATTCCCTGGGTTGTCGTTTCGATGGGCGCTGCCGGTTCGGTGGGCTTCCATGAGGGCCGCGCGTTCCGCGCCAAGACGCCCGCGATTGCGGCTGTGAACGCAACGGGTTCCGGTGACTCGACCATCGCCG
>URYU01000047.1 GCA_900552155.1 uncultured Collinsella sp. | reverse complement strand
CACATCGCTCAAGAACCCCTCGAGCTCGACGAGATTGCGCAAGAAACCCGAGCCCTTGCCCTTGGCGACAACCGTTCCCGAAGGACAACCCAAGTTGAGATTGACCTCGCGATAGCCCATGTCGGCGAGCACCTGTGCCGCCCACACAAACTCGTCCGCGATCATGGACATCAGCTGAGGCACCACGTTGAGCCCCTGGTTATTGGCAGGATCGATCTCCTTAAACGCCTTGCCGCCAAAGCGGTTTCCCACCCGCGGCGGCGGCAAAAACGGCGTGTAATAGCAATCGAGCGCGCCGAAGCACTCCGCATGCACGCGACGGAACACATGCCCGGTAATTCCCTCCATGGGGGCAAGCGAAAGGATCATCTACTCTTCTCTCATATCAACACAACAAAGGGGCCGTCCCTTTGTCACATGCATTATGCCTTGCGCTTCAGGCGATTCACAAGGAAGAGGTAGCTACTGAACGATGACCACCCTCCAGCCGCACCCCATACAACGAGGTCTAATACTTTTCCCGAGAAGTGAACGAGTGAAAACGGGCCCCGAAGCATCGGCACTTTCGAGATGCAATTTCCTGCGGTTTTGCCAGCCAAATCCTGCGGGTTTGACGTCTAAAAATGTCGATGCTTCGGAGGTCCAAGTATGGCCGTTCACTTCTCGGAAAAGTATTAGACCTCGATTTACATGCCACTCAATGTGACAAAGTGGCTGCTCCTTTGTCACATTCGATGAAAAAGGGCACCGATGTTAGTCGATGCCCCAAAGCGGCTGCAGGTTAAGCCCTACAGCGTATGTCTAAGACGAATCGAACTATTCGTCCCAGGAGAGGTTCTTACCAGTCTTTTTTGCCAGCAGCAAGAACAGGCCGATAATAACGTTGCATGCGATGCAGAAGATGAAGACGCCCTGGAAGGAGCCGACAAGCTCATAGACCTTCATCATAACGGGCATGCCAAAGGCGCCGACGATATAGCCCACGGAGCAGATCAGCGCGAAGATGCGACCGAAATCGCGGGAGCCAAAAACATCCATAACCAAAACGGTCAGGGCAGTGCCAGCGATGACGTACATTACGTCGTTCACGCCTGCTGCGAGGATGCTGAGCGTCGAGTTGCCGCTGCTCATCATGAGCATGACAAAGGAGAGGATGGAGACAGCGAGCCAGCCCAGAATAGCCTTCGTGCTGCCAAACTTATCGCAAGTGGTGCCGACGATCGGATTGAGGAACAGATCGAAGAGCGATGCAGCGGATACCATGAAGCCGCCCACCATGGGGCTAAAACCAACCTCGGAAGCATACGTCGGGAAGAGCTGGTTCATGCAGCAAGTAAGCTGAACGAGGCAGAGGAAGCCGATGCAGAAGAAGAAGGCAGGCGACTTAATGGCGCGCGCATAGCTAACGCCACGCGTGCTATCCTCGGTCGTCTCCTCGGTCTCGGCGTCCGGCTCGCCCTCGACGTAGCCATAGGGCAGCATGCCCTTGTCCTGAGGCTTATAGCGAATAATCAGGACGGAAGCGGGGAGAATGAGCACGGCGGAGACGCCAGCGAGCACCAGATAACCAGTCCTCCAGCCAGCGGCCTCGATGACAGAGGTGATGACGGGGCTCATGATGAGCATGTAAATCGAGTTCACTGCCCAAGCGAGACCGATTGCCAGGCCACCAGATTTTTTGAACCACTGGTCAATAACGTCGGACATGGCGACGCCGGTGGTGAAGGCGAAGCAAACGCCAATCAGGGCGCCAGCGGCGATGAACATCCAGACTTCGGTGTAGAAGGCCATGCCTGCGCCGGCGGCGAGCAGAATAAGCTCGACGACGGGGAGCCAAACCTTGCCAACAACCTTGGGGATGAGTTTTCCGACAAACGGAAGCGCCGCCGCAAGACCGATGAGCGTCGCAGTAAAGTAATACGAGAAGATTGAATAGTCAAACCCGAACTCCTCGCACACGGGCGCGACGAAGGAGCCGGCGATTACGCTATAGGATCCAGTCGTACCAGCAGACATGAGGCCAAGCGCGATTACGAGAACCCATGCGTAGACCTTGCTGCTCTTTAACTTTGCATTTTCCATTGATACAACTCCTAGAGACCCAGAAGAGCACACATAACGGCCTTGATGGTGTGCTGACGGTTCTCTGCCTCACGGAAGATGACCGAAGCGTTGGCCTCAAAGCACTCGTCGGCAATCTCGAAACCCTCGGTGATGATCTCGCGATGGAGGTCGTTCTTGCACTGGTCGAGGAGCATCTTGCCAACACGGTGATCTGCGTTGTGGACAGAGGGAAGCTCATGCATGCAGAAGATGTCGGGATTGTTGGTGCGCTTGCACAGCTCGCTGGTGACGCGATAGGGGTACAGGGACTCGGCATCGCCCAGCCAGGAGTTGTAGTCGTCGGGATCCAGAACCTCTTCGCCGCACTCGGGGTTGATGTAGCGCCACTCCTCGGTAACGATAACGTCAACGCCATCCAGGGCATCGAGGTCAGAGGTGATGGTAAAGGTCCTATTGGGAGCGTACTTGGCGTAGCAGGCCTCCACCTCTTCGATCATTTCCTTGCACATCTGATGACGGAGGTCGTCGGGGCCGATGGCGAGGAAGTCCATGTCGAGCATAGCGCACAGGCGGCCATACCACACCGGGGCGCCGGCGCAGTTGCCAACGAAAGCCATCTTCTTGCCGCGGCTCGTACGCAGACCGCCCCATTGCTCTTCCATCGTAAGAGCGTCAGCGAGCATCTGAGTCGGGTGATCGCCGAGAGTAAGGGCATTGATGACCGGGATGTCAACCAGGTCGGCGACGTCATAGAGGAACTGCTCGTCCTTCTGTGCGCGGTAGACAATGAGATCATACATGCCGTTAAAGACGCGCATGGCATCCTTGACGGTCTCGCAGTCACCCATGTGGGAGTTGGTCAGATAAGTGAAGCCCATGCCCAAATCGTTGCAGGAGGTCTCGAATGCGCAACGAGTACGGGTCGAGCCCCACTCAAAGTTGGCGAGGACGTTTTTGCCGGGGAAGTAGCGCTGGTCGACACCAGACTTCTTCTGAGCCTTAAGGTTCCAGGCAAGATCGATGAGATAGCGAAAATCCTCGGAGGAGAGATCATGGATGTTGATGTAGTCGCGACCGCGGAGGCTGTTGTTCATGCCTATTTCCTTTCCATTTAGTGATAGATGAATGTCGAATGTGTCCCCGAGGGAGACACGGATATCCCTCGGGGAGCAGTAAGTGTGGCGCCTAAATCAGACAGTGCAGGCTCAAAGGCTCGCTAGCAGCTGGCTGCCACGTCCTTGGTCCAGCAGTGCACGCCGCCGCCGGACAGGTTAAGCGCGAGAGAGTCAATCATGATGACTTTGCGATCGGGGAAGCAGCTCTCAAGAACGGCTTTGGCCTGCTCGTCCTTCTCCTTCACAACTTCGTTCATGCCCTCGTGGTAATAACGCTGACCAAGAACGACGCCATTGCAGATGAGGAAGTTGCAGTAGCTCGCTGCTGCGTAGAAGTGGACGGGGCCCTCGGGCCAGGGAGTGCCATCCATAAACTTGCCGCCCATTTCGTCGATGAAGCCCTTATAGAGCTCGTAATCCTTATCGCCAGGGGCGATAACGACTTCAATCGGCTCGGCGGTAGGCATACGAACGATCTCGAAGGGCTTACCCTCCCAGTCCATTTCGTTGCTCAGGATCTCGTAGGCCGCCTCAATGCGGCGACGAGACTCTGCGCCAGCCTTGCTCGAGGCTGCCTCTTCATCGGACACCTCGGCAAGAAGAATCTTGTTCGGAGTGATAAAGCGACACATCTCATCAATGTGAGCTGCAAAGCTCATGCCAAAGACGGGAGTTCCGTCTTCCTTCTCGTCGAGGATGCCCAGTCGATAGTCGTCGTCCTCGAGCATAGGCTGCGGAAGCCAGATAACCTTGTTGAGGTTGTAGATGCGTTTATACTCGGCCTCTACTTCCTCTTTCGTGAACTCGGGATTACGCTTGCGGCATTCCGTGTCCTCGATGGCGATTAGAGTGCCGTGACCGGCAAACTCGCGGTCGCCGCCCTCCGAAACCATTTCGGAATTGACAATATCGAAGCAACCGAGCGCAACCGCCATGTGAACGGCTGCCTTACGTGCGGACTGGCACTCCGGGGAGTTCTTGTCCCACACGCCGTAATAGGTCCAAGCGGGGTTGACCATATAAGAATGGCCTATATCGTCGACCATGATGCTGGGGCCGTTGTCGCGGACATAGAAGTTGGAGTCTTCGAACTGCGTAATCTCAATGCGATCGAGATCAACCCCCTCCTCCTTCAGGCGCGAGCAAGCCTCCTCATAGGAGCCGGGGGTGCCGCAATTGAGGTTGACCGTAACGTCGCCATACTCGAGCAGAGCCTTAATCACGTCAACGCAGGGCTGGCGGTTATCGTAGCCCTCTGCACGGATGTAATCGGGAAGCCATGTCACATAGACGTTGGAGCGCTTCTCGAACTCGCCCGGCATACGATAATTCTCGTACATGGTTGGTCCTTCCGTCGGGTTTCCCGCGATGCTGTCCGGCCGCGACAATAGCGGGGTTTCACCTGCTATAGTACTACTATACCTACCGTTCGGTAGATGGTTTTGAATGTTTTCCGCTCGCCTACTGATACATACCGTTCACCGTATATAGTGGTCATGTTTGGACACGAATTGATGTTCCGTTGCCATCCTTAATAATGTTGGTAGTGCGGAAGTGATTTGCAATGGAGAAATGCAGCGTGAGCACAAGAAAAAAAATATTGGACGCAATGTACGATCTTGTGGCAGAAGTCGGTTATGACAAAGCGTCTATCGGAAAGATTTGCGACCTTGTCGGTATATCCAAGCCGTCGGTGTACTACTACTTTCCCTCTAAAGAGGAGATTTTCACTACGCTCTTGGACAGCATGTTTCCGACCATCGACTATCAGCGCGACTACTCGCTAATAGTCGATGGGGACGGGTTCAAGGCCGCGCTTATCGAGCTCGGCAATTCAGTTATAGGTGGCTATCGAAGCGATGAAAAGCGCCGGCGCGTGCTGGCCGAGGTTAGCGTTCAATCAAATCGAATTCCTGCAGTTCAGGAACGTCAAGCGACGGCGACCAAACGAACCATGGATGCGCTTAAAGACATCCTTCTTCATGGTGTAGAGATTGGCGCGTTTTCCGATAGCGCCGACGTGATGCTCTACGTACAAATTCTATATACCGTTCTGGAGGGAGCGAGCAATACGGTCGCTCAAGGTGAGGATATTGATGAAAAAGCGGTTTGGGCGGGAATAGTCGAGCTTATATTCAAATAGACCAGCCAAGCTGAAACGCATGTTGGCACCCACGGTGTCTGCGGGCAACCTTTAAAACGAAAACAGGGGCCGACTCCAGTCTGGCTTGGAGTCGACCCCTGTTGCGTGGCAATCTATGCCGATGCAATCGGCGCTTATTACTTTTCAGCAGCCTTACTTAGAAAGCCGGAAACGATAGCAAACGCAGCAATCATAAGGTTGCAGGCAATGCAGAAGATAAATACTCCCTGGAATGACCCTGCCATGCCGTAAACCTTCATCATGACCGGCATTCCAAAAGCACCGACGACATAGCCCGCTGAGCAAACGATCGAATAGATCCTTCCAAAATCGCGTGATCCAAAAAGCGAGAGGAGAAGCATCAGCATTGCGGTTCCAACGATGGCGAACATGACATCGTTTACACCAGCTGCAATGATGGAAACGGTCTCATTGCTTCCGCCAATGATAAGAAGCAGGAATGAAAGAATGCTGACACCTGTCCATGCGACCGTTGCTTTAATAGCGCCAAGCTTGTCACATGTTTTGCCCACGAAGGGATTTAGGAAGATATCGGAGAGTGAAGCTGCCGAGACCATTAAGCTTCCTACGATAGGATTGAAACCGACCTCGCTTGCATAGGTTGGAAACAGCTGGTTCATGCAGCAGGTGAGCTGCGCCACGCAAAGCAAAAGGGCACAGAGAATAAAAGACGGCGTTTTCGCGGCATCGCGGAGTGCCATGCCCGAAAGGACATCTTCCTGCTCATCGGCGCTGCAGCTCTCATGGGTTTCGGAGGCGGTCTCTCCGTACGGAAGCATGTTGCGATCAGAGGGGTTAAGGCGAATGATAAATGCGCTTGCAGGCAAAATCATAGCTGCAGAAACGGCCGCAAGCACGATGTATCCCGTACGCCAGCCTTGCTGCTCGATGACCAGCGTAACGACAGGACTCAATAACAGCGTGCAGAGAGAATTAACGCCCCAAGCGAGGCCGATGGCAAGACCGGACGATTTGCTGAACCATTGGTCAATGACATCGGACATGCAGACGCCCGTTGTAAACGAAAAGCAGATGCCGATCACTGCGGCGGAGACGGTGAACATCCAGACCTCGGTGTAGAACGCCATTGCGGCGCCGGCAGCAATAAGGACGAGTTCAATGCAAATATGCCATGGTTTGCCGATTACTTTTGGAATGAAGCGACTCAAAAGCGGAAGCCCAAGCGCAAGGCCAAGAAGAATCGCGGTGAAATAGAAAGAAAAAGAAGTGTAGTCAAAGCCCAGATCTTCACATACTGGAGCAACGAATGAGCCGGCAATAATGCTATATGTGCCAGTTGTTCCGGCGGACATTAAGCCGAGCGCAATAACGACGACCCAAGCAAATGCGCCGCTTTCACGGAGACAATCTTTTTTGGCTGGTGTGGTGAGAGTCATGGTTGCTCCATTTCTATCGGCAATACATCCTATATGCCTACCGATAGGTATATAAACCAGAGGACTCTTCGTCAAGCATTAAGCGGGGAGAGGGAGTTCTTAACCTGCCGAACGGTAATTAAACCCCGATTTCGCAAGGGTCTCAATGTGACAAAGGAACAACCCTTTTGTCGCATTATTCAGAGCGCAGGGCTTCCACGGGGTCCTTTTTGGATGCGCTGCGGGCCGGCAGCAGGCCGGCAACGACCGTCAGCAACACAGAAATTGCAATGAGCACCAGCGCATCCTGCACGGGCAGACTCATTAGGTTGGGGACCTGTTTGACCGCAAGCGCCCAAGCATTGACCGGGAAGCTCACGGCCACCCCGACGACAACAGCAAAGACGCCGGCGATGAGGCCCTCGATAAAGGTCTCGGCATTGAATACGTTGGCCACGTTGCGCTTCGACGCGCCGATCGCGCGCAGGATGCCAATCTCCTTTTTGCGTTCCAGTACGCTGATGTAGGTGATGATGCCGATCATGATGGAGCTCACGACCAGGCTGATGCTCACGAACGCGATGAGCACCAAGCTGATGGTGTTCACGATGTCGGTCACCGAACCCATGATGATGCCCATGTAGTCGGTGTACGAAATTGCCCGATCATCGTGGCCAGCGGCTTTGACCTGCTTGTTGTAGGCATCGATATGGTCGAGTACGCGCTCCTTGGCCTCAAAGTCGCGCGGGAAAATCTTGACCGAGATGGGGTCCGCCTCATCCGCATAGCCCAACGTGGTCAGATTGTTGTCGTAGGTGAGCTTCGACGCCTTGGCGTAACTCATCATGAGCGAACTCAGATCCTCGGCGTCCATGTTGAAGTGAATAGCATTGGCAAAGGCGCTCGCATCCACACGCATAGCGCTCGCCAGGTTGGCAAAACTCGATGACATCTGCGTCGCCATCTGGTCCATAAGCCCCGCTGCGCCCGCCTTGAGCTGGGACGATACCGTCGACGCTACCTGCTCGCTGATTGCCTTCATCACCTGATCCATAGCCTGCTGCAGATACGGAGCCAGCTGCTTTTGCACATAGTCGGTCATCGCCTGTTGCAGGCGCTCGGCCAGGGCATCGCCGCCGAGCGCTTTGAGCTGGGCCAGGATTTGCTGGGCTGTGTCATCATTCTCAAGATACGTCGAGAATGCGGCAGCAAGCTTTGACGCATCCTTAAAGTCTTCGGGTGACAGTGCCCCAAACTGATCAGACTGCAAAAAGCCCTCAAACAGCTGGTTGGCTAGTGTTCCCACCTGCTGCATTTGCTCGGGCGTGAGCTCCAGACCGTCAAAGATACCCGAGAAATCTGGGGTTGGCGCTTTTGCCATGATGTCGCTGAAGTCGATGTCCTTGCCAACGCCCGAAAGGTCAATGTCCAGCCCCGACAGATCGATGCCAGAAAGGTCCATACCGCCGGCTGCACCCGAGAGCGCAGATGTATCGAACGAAAACGCGCTCTTAAGTGCCGTCTCGTCCACGCTGAACATGCTGCCCAGATCCACGCCTTGCTTGGCCTCGCCCTGCAGTTCGTCGAAGGTTTTGCCCGTAAAGACATCCGTCTCGGGGTGGGCGAGTTGTTCCTGCACAATCTGCGAATCGGCAGCGCGCTCCATAAGCTGGCGAGTCAGCGCATGCGTATAGGCAATGCCCGGGGACAACGCGCTCGCGTTGGCCGTCTCGTTGGGTCGCACCACGCCCACAATGTGCATGTCGATACCGTCGGCGACCTTGGCTGCCATAAAGTCGGCGTCGTCAGACATGTCAGTCCACATGCCGGTCTCTTCGTTTTTGCGATAGGCATCGGCCGGCGACAACACCTTAAACGTCGTGGACAACGCATCATCGTAGGTAAAGTCGGTGCCGGTCTCGGGCGTTTCGACCCCACCGTCAGCCGTCATAGCGCTGTTTACCAGATCGTTGAGCTCATTGATATCCAGCGCGCCGATGCTGTAGAGCGTATAGTCGCCCACCGTGCCACGGCTCGAAAGCACCATCACGGCTTCGTTGGCAGACGTGGGCCAATGACCGGCGACGACATCGTACTGGCTGTCGAGCAGGCCCTGGTCTTCAATCATCTCGTTAAAGACCGAGGTTCCCATGGATTCCATGCTCACCGTTGCCGCCGAGCTCGCGCCTCCGCTCATGGCCTCGGTCATGGCGTTGGGAACAAGCCGAACGGGTTTCTCGTCACCCTTACCCGCACGATAGACAACCGGCGTCACACCGTAGCCGTACTGGATGGCGTTGACCTCTTTGTCGATACCGTCGCCGCCGTCGTCAAGCCATGCCTTAAAGCTCGTCATGTCGTTGGACTTAACGCTCGCAAACATATCCTTTACGGCCGTGACCACAGGAATCTTATCGGTTCCCTTAGCCTTGCCGCCGGCACTGTCGTCGGACGAATCCACGTTTTCAGGCGAGTCATCATCCGCAGTCCCCTGCCCGCCCATCATGGACGACAGGTCGTAGTCCTGCTTGGAGATCGTAAGCGGGTAGCTCGAGAGCGTGTCCTCCTCGACCTTTTTGATGTAGCCGTTTACGCCGTTGGACAGCGCCAGAATCGCCGCGATACCGATAATGCCAATCGAGCCTGCAAAGGCCGTCATGGCCGTGCGGCCCTTCTTGGTCATGAGGTTTCGGGCAGAAAGCCCCAGCGCCGTCACAAAGCTCATCGAGGTTTTGCGCGTAGGCTTAGCCTCGCGGCGCGTGGCGTCAGCGACATCGAAAGGATCGGAATCGTCGGTGATCTTGCCGTCCGCCAGGTTGACGATGCGCGTGGCGTACTGGTACGCCAGCTCAGGATTGTGCGTGACCATAATAACCAGACGGTCGCGTGCAACGTCCTTGAGCAAGTCCATGACCTGCACGGACGTCGTAGAGTCCAAGGCGCCGGTCGGCTCGTCTGCCAGCACGATCTCGGGGTCGTTGATCAGGGCACGGGCAATCGCCACGCGCTGCATCTGTCCACCTGAAAGCTGGCTCGGGCGCTTGTTAACGTGCTCGCCTAAGCCAACCGCCTCGAGCGCCTCGCGCGCACGCTGGCGGCGCTCAGCATGCCCCACGCCCGTGAGCGTGAGCGCTAGCTCAACGTTTTCCTAGATGGTCTGATGCGGAATGAGGTTATAGCTTTGGAACACAAAGCCGATGCGGTTATTGCGGTAGGCATCCCAATCGCGATCGTGAAAGTCCTTGGTCGATATGCCATCGATGAGCAGGTCGCCAGAATCGAAATGATCGAGCCCACCGATAACGTTGAGCATCGTAGTTTTGCCCGACCCCGAAGGTCCCAGAATGGCCACGAACTCGTTATCGCGAAAAGACAGGCTCACGCTGTCGAGCGCCACCTGCGTAAACGACTGCGTAACGTACCTTTTGCAAATACCTTTGAGCTCCAGCATGGACGGCAACCTCTCCTGCGCGGGCACGTTCACCCGCTCTCCTCCGCCGTTCGTATTCGACGCGTTTGTCTTACTCTATCCCCATTTTTTGCCGGCACCAGTGAGGAATGTAGGGAACCGCATCAAAAAACGAACGGGATGGCGCCCAAAAGAAGAGGTCCCAAGCGGGACCTCTATATGGTGGAGCTTATCTTGAAAGGTAGTGGACTACTTCGCACAGCGGTGCACGATCCTCGCTATGCTTTACGCGTTGTTTACTGCTCGCTATTCGCAATCGCCTGGTCGATAAGCTTGTCGAGTGCCGCGCGCTGCTCGGCGGAGCTGCTGGATCCCACGATTGGATCCCCTACGATGTTGCCATTCTGATCGATGACATACGTCGTCGGGAACGAGAACAAATTTGACGTAAACTTACCGGCTTCGCTATCCGACTTGAACCAGATGTTCTTATACGTCACGCCCTTCTTGCTCAGCACGTCCTTGGCATCTGCAATCTCGCCCTTGTTGCCATCGAGCGTAAAGGAATTGACACCCACGACCTGGCCGCCCTTCTTGGCAAGCTCCTTATTCAGGTCCTCAAGGTCGCCCAACTCACCCACACACGGCTTGCAAGTAGTGAACCAGAAGTTCATGACGGTGACCTTGTTCTTAGAGAACAGCTCGTCGCTGTTCACGTCGTTGCCATCCAGGTCCTTGCCCGTAAAGCTGGGGAACTTCGTCGCCTCGCTCGAAGCATCGGCACCAGCCGTCATGCCAGCGGCCGCAGCGTCGACGCTCTCGCCTGCACTCGGCGTGCTTCCACAGCCGGGGAACTCCTTCTCCAGGCTCTCGAGCTTGTCCTCGATCTCCTTGATCTGCTGTGCACCGGCCTTGAGCGTCTTAAGCTCATCCGCCGTAAACTCATCCTTGGCGCCGTCGATGGTCTTGAGCAGGAAATCGCCGTAATTGCTGCCGTTCTCAATCATTGCCGAGTCTTTATTTGCCGCATTGAATACCTTTTCCCACAGCGCGTTATCACTCGATAAGATCTCGTTCTCCTTCTGCATGAGCTTCGCATACAGCTCGGCGGCCTCGTCGGCATTGGTCGGCTTCTGCGCAGTGAGTTCTGCGATCTTAGGATCGGAGCCCGCAGATTCGCTCGCATTGCCACCGGGTGCCGAACATGCCACAAGACACAAGGCCAGCACCGGCACCATAAACAGGGCCGCAATCTTAGAAAGCTTCATAGTCATTCCTCCGTTTTGTCGAAGCTTGTTTACTTTTTATCGGCGGTCAAGGGAAGCTTTTCCGCCGACACATCCAGGCCATAGCGATAGCTGATGGCATCGACAGGACAGGCCCCGATGCACTTTCCGCACCGGATACATTCGGCATGATTGGGCGCGCGGACCACATCAACGTCCATCTGACAAACCCTTGAACACTTGCCGCACGAGACGCATTTGCATGCATCGACCCGGATTCCCAGTAGGGATACCTTATTCATGAGCGCATAGAATGCGCCGAGCGGGCAAATCCATTTGCAGAAGGGGCGATAGAACAAAACGCTCAGCAGCACCACGGCAATGAGAACGATAAGTTTCCAAGTAAAGAGCTGTCCCAACGCAGATCGAATGCCGGCATTGGCAATGGCTAGAGGAATGGCGCCCTCGAGCACGCCCTGAGG
>URYU01000046.1 GCA_900552155.1 uncultured Collinsella sp. | reverse complement strand
ATCATCGTTGCCTTGGGCTCCGTCGAGGTCACGCGCTTCTGCCAGACCAAGGGCATCACCATCAAGATGCCCGATGGCGTGCCGCCGTTTTTGTCCGAAACCTTTGGCGCCATCGTACCTATGCTCGCCAACATCCTCATCTTCTTTGGCGGCAACCTGCTGATCCAGATGATCGATCACGCGCTGTACATCCCCTCGGTTATCGAGAAGCTGCTCGCTGCCCCGCTTTCCGTCGCAGTTGACTCTGTGCCCGGCGCACTGCTTATCTGCTTCATGACGCTGCTGTTTTGGTGCTTTGGCGTCCACGGCAACATGATCGTAATGCCCATCACCGCCCCGGTCTCGCTTGCCGCCTTTGCCGCCAACGCCTCGCTCTATGCTGCCGGGCAGCCGCTTGAGTTCCACCCGGTGCTCATGTCGTTGGCCATCAACCTCATCGGCGGCACGGGTAATACGTTCTCTTTTGTGGCGCTCTGCGCGTTTAGGGCAAAGTCGCAGCAGCTCAAGGCATTTGGCAGGGCATCGATCGTGCCGAGCTTCTTCCGTATCTCCGAGCCCGCGATCTTCGGCGCGCCCATCATCTTCAACCCGATCCTCATGATTCCGTTTGTGCTAGGCGGCATGATCTCGGCCCTGCTGTATTGGGGTGCGGTCTCACTGGGTCTTGTCTCTAACTTCTACATCTTGGTGAGCGGCACGTTCCCCATCTTCGTTCAGGGCTTTGTCCAGTGCCTCGACCCGCGCATCTGGGTGTTTACGATCGTTTTGATCGTGGTCATGGCTGTGGTCTGGTACCCGTTCTTTAAGGTGTACGATAACCAGCTCCTGGCTCAGGAGCAGGAGAACGCCGCGGCAGCTTCTGCCGAGGATGCTGAGTAGCATGAGTTACTTTGACAGAACGTCTGCCGCCGGTATGCCCGAGGGCTTTTTGTGGGGTGGTGCCCTCGCCGCCAACCAGGCCGAAGGGGGCTGGAACGAGGGCGGCCGCGGCATGTCGCACTCCGACCTGATCCCACAGGGTTCCGACCGCTGGGATGTAATGTTTGGCAGGCAAAAGCCCGTGGACGATCCGGACAGGCTGTATCCATGCCGCTGGGGCAACGACTTCTTCCATCATTGGCACGAGGATGTCGAGCTCTTTGCCGAGATGGGCTTTAAGTGCCTGCGTCTTTCAATTTGCTGGAGCCGTATTTTTCCCACAGGGATGGAGGCCGAGCCCAACGGCGAGGGCTTGGAGTTTTACCGTCAGGTATTCGAGGCGCTGCGCGAGCATGGAATCGAGCCGCTTGTGACGCTGTCGCACTACGACTATCCGTTGGCTCTGGTCGAGCGCTATGGTGGCTGGCAAAGCCGAGAGATGATCGAGCGGTATGCGCACTACGTCGAGACCGTCGGACGCGCGTACCAGGGCCTCGTGCGTTATTGGCTTACGTTCAACGAGATCAACAGCGTGGCGCTGTCCTATCTCAACGCGGGTGTCACGCTCGAGGATGAGCGTGACCGTGCAGCCGTGACTGCGGCGTTCTCGCACCATATGTTTATGGCGAGCGCTCGCGCTGTCGAGATTCTGCACAAGATCGATCCCGCAAACAAGGTGGGTTGCATGGTCGCTGCCGGTGCGACCTATCCGTACCGTTGTGCGCCCGAGGACGTATGGCTTGCGTATGAGGAGGACCGCGGCCGCTACTTCTACACAGACGTGATGGCTGCGGGCGCCTATCCTGCTTGGAAGCTGCGTGCACTCGAGAAAGAGGGTGTTCACGTGCCCTTTGAGCCGGGCGATACGGAGTATCTGGCAGAGCATACGGTCGACTTCATCTCGTTCTCGTACTATTGCTCGCGCTTGGTGTGCGCCGATGATCAGGTGATCGCCGAGAAGGCGGAGGGCAACGTGTTCCCGACGCTGCGCAATCCGTACCTCAAGGATAAAGAGACTGCCTGGAAATGGCAGATCGATGCGCTGGGTTTGCGCGTGACGCTTGCCGGCTACCACGATCGTTACCATCTTCCGCTCTTTATCGCTGAGAACGGTGTGGGCGGACTCGATGCGCTGGAAGACGGCAAAGTCCACGATGCGTATCATATTGATTACCTGCGAAGGCATATTCTTGCGCTGCGCGATGCAATTGTCGAGGACGGTGTTGACCTGATGGGATACACGCCGTGGGGCTGTATCGATTTGGTGTCGGCCTCGACGGGGCAGATGAAGAAGCGCTATGGCTTTGTTTATGTTGATGCCGATGATATGGGCAAAGGCACGTTCGATCGCTACCGAAAGGACAGCTTCTGCTGGTATCAAAAGGTCATTGCATCAAATGGCGAGGACTTGAGTTAACCCTTGCAAGCCTGCTGCCCCCGCGGCCCGTTTCGGCCGCGGGGGCTTTTGCTATTTACCTAGTCCCCGATGAGACCCTCATTCTGTGGGTAGTCATTGGGGACGTTCTTAAACGACTAGTCATTTAAGTCTGTCCCCAATGACTGCGGAAACCCGGCACCTGGGGACGTTCCTTTTCTGCCGGCAGCTTGGAACAGTCCTTAAAGCCCGCATCAATCAACTGCGGAAAGCGCATCCCAGAATGAGCGTCCAACATGGGACATGGTTTCCCTTGAGGGCCTCAACCGGAAAATGCATCCCGGAATGTTGCCGGAAAGTGGAACGTAGTTTCCCAAACAGGCCGTGCGCGGAAAGTGCATCTCGCTATCGAACTTCAAAGCGGGATGCATTTTCCGTGCCAGCAGTTCCGGGCAGCCAGAGACCACTCATTTAAGTCTGTCCCCAATGACTAGTAGTAGGCCCACATGGCTTCGACTTCGTTGAGGACCTCTACGACGCCCCAGCGGCGGGCGCTGCGGCTGGCCGAGTTGGGGTCGTAGACGCCAATCTGATTGGCATCGTCGATGCCGTAGAGCACGATGTAGTGGCCTACGTTGGTAAACGTACCGGGGCGCACTGCGGCGATGACGGGCGCACCCGAGCGAAGTGCTTGGGTAATCGATTCGCGATCGTTATAGAGCTGTGTTCCGTTGAGCCCCAGCTGCCACGCACCGCCTGTCATAAACGACCACTCGGTGGCACCGGTGGGGGCGTAGTTGCCGGCTTCGGCCAGTGCGCATATATCGACCGGCGTCTTATCGGTGTGGCCGGTCTTAAAGATATAGACCATGGTGAGGCAAGTGGGACCGCAAGCGTTTTCGCGAATAGTGCCGCCGGCATAGGGCAGCTCCGACCATGCGGGGTCAATTTGGTAGATGTGGGGCATGGCGCCGGCCTGCCATTGCGAGCGTGGGGTCGAGAACGCAAAGGAGTAACCGGGCGCGACGGGAGCTTTAAGCAGCTTGTCTTCGGCAGTGGGCTCAAGACCGGCTGATCCGTGGGAGATACAGGATCCCAAAAACACAAAGACGAGGCAGGCGGCGATGGAGCAAAGCGTAAGGCGTAGGCGGCGGGCCGGAAGCGCGTGGCTTGTGGCGTGCGACGCAGGGTGAGGGGCGGAATTGCCGCGATCGCGTTGAGGTCGCGAAAAGGAGCGCTTGACGTAGTAGTCGGTCTTACGGCGATCGTAGCGACGTGGCTGCGATGTGTCGGTCTGGCGTTGGCGTGGGCGCGTACTCACGCGGTCTGACTGCTGCACGGTACGGCTTTGTTGCCGCGAAGAAGCCCCGGGCTGCTCTTGGGGGCGCTGCGGGTTGTCGTTGTCGGAGGTGCTTCTGGGCGTTGGTGTGGTGCGACCGGCAAGGCGCACGCTTTGTGGCCGTTGGTCGCCGTCATTGTATCCGTATGCCATTCGAATCACCTTGCCTCATGTGTAACTTGTCTATCCTACATAAAAAGATGCACGACACATGGGCATGTGCGCCAAAAGCCTGACAAATGGTATGAACGTTGCCGCGCCGCGCGCCAAGCGCCACGGCAACAGGTATTCAAAAGCAGACAAGATGAAAGCGTCCAAGACGAATGACGTCTCCCGCCGTTCGTCCCAAAAACGGCGCCGCTCGTTTTGCAGTTCTGCCTTCGGTCGAGCTACAAGCGGAGCTGCTGCGCCAAGGCCGTATCTTAAAGCCACGAAATAAAAGAGCGCGGCAAAACAGACCGCGCAAGGGGTGACGTCAAGGGGCGTCAAAAAGGAAAGGAGGGGAACAATGACGGACAAGAACGCAGAAGTTGCAGTCGAGGATAACGGCGGCATGAAGAAAACGCTTTCACTCTGGAACTTCTTCACCATCGGTTTCGGTGCCATCATCGGTACCGGTTGGGTTCTGCAGGTCGGCGACTGGATGGTCGTGGGCGGCGGTCCCGTTCCCGCTATGATCGCATTCCTTTTGGGTGCAATCTTCCTCGTGCCCGTCGGAGCTGTTTTCGGCGAGCTCACGGCTGCTATCCCCATTTCGGGCGGCATCGTCGAGTATGTCGATCGTAGCTTTGGCCGTACGCTGAGCTACATCACCGGATGGCTTTTGGCCCTGGGCAACGGTATCCTGTGCCCGTGGGAGGCCATCGCCATTTCGACCCTCGTGTCCGAGATGTTCGGCAGCCTGCCCGGTCTTGAGTGGCTGCGCGCCGTCAAGCTCTACACCATCCTGGGCGCCGACGTTTACCTGTTCCCGACGCTGATCGCGCTCGGCTTTGCAGCCTACGTCATCTTCCTCAACTTCCGCGGTGCCAGCTCGGCCGCCAAGCTCCAGGCCTTCCTGACCAAGGCCCTGCTCTGCGGCATGCTGCTCGCCATGGGCGTCTCGCTGTTCACCGGCTCGCCGGACAACGCCATGCCCGTGTTCTCCCAGGTCACCGGCGCTGGCGGCGGCAAGGCCGCTACCGAGGGCGCCAGCCTGTTCGCCGGCATCGTGTCGGTCCTGGTTCTGACCCCGTTCTTCTACGCCGGTTTCGACACCATTCCTCAGCAGGCTGAGGAAGCAGCCGAGGGCCTCAACTGGAACAAGTTCGGCAAGATCATCTCCCTGGCCCTGCTGGCCGCCGGCGGCTTCTACATGGTCTGCATCTACTCGTTCGGTACCATCCTCGACTGGCATGAGTTTGTTAAGAGCCCGGTTCCCGCGCTTGCCTGCCTCAAGGGTATCAACATGCTCCTGTACCTGGCCATGCTCGTCATCGCCACGCTTGGACCCATGGGCCCGATGAACTCCTTCTACGGCGCCACGAGCCGTATCATGCTCGCCATGGGCCGCAAGGGCCAACTGCCCGAGAAGTTCGCCGAGGTCGACCCCAAGTCCGGCGCTCCCAAGCTCGCCTGCGTCGTTCTGGGCGTCATCACCGTCATCGGTCCGTTCCTGGGCAAGAACATGCTCATTCCTCTGACCAACGTGTCGGCTCTCGCCTTCATCTTCTCCTGCGGCATGGTCGCCCTCGCCTGCCTGCGCATGCGCTTCACCGAGCCCGACCTGCCTCGTCCCTACGAGGTGCCCGGCGGCAAGTTTGGCATCGGCCTCGCTATCGCTGCCTGCGCCATCATCATCGGCCTGCTCGTGATCCCGTTCTCTCCCGCCTCCCTCAACATGGTGGAGTGGAGCATCGTGATCGGCTGGTTGGCTATTGGCCTGGCCCTCATGGCTTTCACCAATTCCCGCAAAAAGTAACGCCTAGCCGGGGCGGATCGGGTGCGCGGAATCCTCTCTCCCGCGCACCGAACCCGGCATCACTTGGGTAGCTTTGTGAGGCCGCGACCCAACACGGCCTCGCCCACATATATGGATCCATAAGGAGGAACCATGTCCACTAAGTATGCAATCGTTGGCGGCAAGCTCATCGACGGTACCGGTGCCGAGCCGGTCGAGAACTCCCTCGTTCTCGTCGACGACAACGGCAAGATCGAGTACGCCGGCACTATGCAGGACCTTCCCGAGGGCGTTGAGGTCATCGACGCCGCCGGCAAGACCGTCCTTCCCGGCCTGATCGACACTCACCTGCACTTCTCGGGCAACCTGACCGACGATGACACCGATTGGGTCATGCAGCCGCTCCTCGAGAAGCAGGCCGTCGCCGTCAAGCAGGCCTACGACTGCCTCACCCACGGCCTCACCACCGTCTGCGAGATCGGCCGCTTTGGTATCCAGATCCGTGACTGCATCGACAAGGGCGTCTTTAAGGGCCCGCGCGTTCTGGCCACCGGCCTCGGCTTCTGCCGCGTTGCCGGCCACGGTGACTCCCACCACTGCACCCAGGAGCTCAACAAAGAATCCCATCCTTGGGGTGACCAGGTCGACGGTCCTTGGGATCTGCGCAAGGCCGTCCGTCGTCGCCTGCGCGAGAACCCCGATGCCATCAAGATCTGGGCTACCGGTGGCGGCATCTGGCGCTGGGACTCCGGTCGCGACCAGCACTACTGCTCCGAGGAGATCCAGGCCGTGGTCGAAGAGGCAAAGATGGTCGGCATCCCCGTGTGGAGCCACTGCTACAACAACCACGCCGCTGCCTACGACTCCGTTCGCTTTGGCTGCGAGCAGCTGATTCACGGCTTCGATATCGATGAGCGCACCATGGACCTCATGGCCGAGCAGGGCACCTTCTTCACTCCGACGATCGCCTTCCTGCCCACCTGGTACGCCACCTATCCGCCCGTCTACGTTCCCGAGCTGCACGACAAGTACGAGGGCACCCTGGTCGAGAAGGAGCTGCAGCGCAACTACGACTGCCTGCGCGAGGCCAAGAAGCGCGGCGTCGTCATGACGATCGGCTCCGACTCCTTCTCCTTCGTCACCCCGTACGGCACTTGCTCCATCGAGGAGATGTACGAGTTCGTCGACAAGATCGGCTTCACTCCGGTCGAGACCATCACCTGCGCCACCCTCAACGGTGCCAAGATGTGCCACATCGAGGACGAGACCGGTTCCATCGAGGCCGGCAAGTGCGCCGACCTGCTGGTCGTCAACGGTGACGTCGCCGCCGACATCCACGTGCTCAACACCGACAACATGGACGTCATCATGAAGGACGGCTGGATTGTCGAGGGCGGCACCTTCGGCGAGGCAAACAAGTACAGCGCCTAAGCTACCGTTCATCGATGGCTTGATGTAAAACACAGTATTTGATTGCATAATGCAATGGAGAGGGTCGCTTGCGGCCCTCTTTATTGCTATGGGGTGCGTCGGTAAGAAGGAGATGACGGTGGATCTCAATAGGCTGATTCTGGGCAAGAGCTACAACTCTACCAAGGTCTTTCGTACCGCTCAGCATGTGGTTCAAGCCATCTTGCTCGGTATTGTCGTTCCGCTGCTTATCCTGCTGCTCATCTGGGATCTAACCGATAATCCCAATCCCGTTCCGGCCGTTGTCGTCATTGCCGGCTTGGTCATGCTGTGCTTCTTCTTCTCGTACGTCTTTGTCGTTCCCGACGACCTCACATCGAGCGCAACCGACCGCACGCTCGCCATCGCTTCAAAAATATTCGCCTACACGTCGCGCGGCCTTACGCCCGAAGCTGCCCTAGGCGCCTCTAAGATCATCCTGTCCGAAACTATCGCCTCTGCCATCTGCTTTACCGACGGCAAGCAGGTGTTGGCAAGCTGGGGCGAGGACTCGGCAAAATGCCCCGCGGGCACCCCGGTGGTGCTGCGGACTACGCTCAACGTGATCAACAGCGGTGAGCAAAGCGTGTTCTCGCGCGATGCCTCGACCGAGACAGGTGGCTACTTTCCGCGCCTGCGCGCCGGTATTGTCGCACCGCTTACCGTGCGCGGGCATTGCGTGGGCACGCTCGAGCTGTATTATCCCCGTCTGAGCAGCATCGATATGCGCCAGACGGCGCTTGCCTCGGGCTTTGCCGACCTCATTTCCACGCAGCTTGCGAGCTTTGAGCTCGAGCGCCAGGACGAGCTTACGGCCCGCGTGGAGCTGCGCGCCTTGCAATCGCAGGTCGATCCTCATTTTCTGTTTAACACCATCAGCACCATCGTGTCGCTCGTTCGAACCGAGCCCGACAAGGCGCGATCGCTGCTGATCGACTTCTCCAACTACTACCGTCAGACGCTTTCTGATTCCGATACCCTCACCACGCTCGAGCACGAGGTGGAACAGGGCACTCGCTATATCAATCTTATGCAGGCTCGTTATGGCGACGGCCGTCTGCGCGTCTCGGTCGATATCGACTTTGAGGTGCGCGATTGCATGGTGCCGCCGTTTATCTTGCAGCCGTTGCTCGAAAACTGCATCAAGCACGCGCAGCGCGAGACCGAGCCGCTTTCTATTCATGTTAGGGCTTTCGAGACCGATGACGGTTTGGAGATTATCGTCGAGGACGATGGCATCGGTATGAGCGAAGAGGTCTGCGCGCATCTGTTTGAGCAACATCGCCTGGAGGAGCCCGAGAGCATTACCGCCGACGGCTCCGTCAAGCGAGGTTGCGGCCTGGCGCTCTTCAACGTGCTTCAGCGCATCCATTTCTTTTACGGAGAAGATTCCGGCATGCGCGTGAAGTCCCAGGAGGGCGTGGGAACGCAGGTCATCGTCGAGCTGAACGGCGAGCCGCATGAGCCCGCGCCGTTGACGGCGTAGCACGCGGTTGGATTGAGAGAAAAAGAGGGTAAGCACATATGTCCGAAGGCTGGAACATCTTGGTGGTTGATGACGAACCTCCCATTAGGGCTGAGCTACGCTATCTGTTGGAAAAGGATACGCGTGTGGGCCAGATTGCCGAGGCGGGCAATGTCACCGAAGCCGTGGAGTCGATTCAGGCGAACAAGCCCGACGTGCTGGTTTTAGACATTACCATGCCCGGTCGCTCGGGAATTGAGCTTGCCGAGACGCTGCAGAACCTAAAGACGCCGCCGGTGGTTGTGTTTGTGACGGCGTTTGCCGAGTATGCGGCTGATGCGTATAACCTCGATGCCGTCGATTATGTCGTCAAGCCGGTCGAGGACGCACGCCTGTCAAAGGCACTCGACAAGATCGAGGCAGCCTTGGGTGTCCGTCGTGTTATCCACGCTCCGCGCCAGCCTTTGCGTCTGACGGTGGACCGCGGGGGCAAAAAGGTGTTCATTCCCGCCGCAGACGTCTGCTACTTTGAGGCGCGCGCCGATTTTTGCAACGCCATCTGCGCCGAGGGAACGTACCTGATCAATGAGTCGATCTCTTCGCTCGAGCGTCGCTTGGTCTCCGAGGGCTTTATTCGCGTTCATCGCAGCTATCTGGTCAATTTGGAAGACGTGCACAATGTCGAGATCGGTTCCACGGGTCTTATGGAGCTCAGGCTCGATCGCGTAACCTCGACGGTGCCCGTGTCCCGCCGTCGCGCTGCCGAGGTTAAAGCACACTTGGGGCTTGCGTAGACGGTCTGCGTGCCGTCGTTTACCATCGCAGGTTTGGCATGGGCGCGCGGTGGGCATAATGGGTGGCATCGAATGAAATCGAAAGGATCATTATGCCCGCGCTTATCACCCATCATCTGTTTGGCGAGGAAAGCATCGACCGTCTTCCACAGGGCGTCATCACGTCCGATGAAGAGCGCATTGCCTTTATCTTGGGCAACCAAGGCCCCGACCCGTTTTTCTTTCACATTCTGACACCGCGTGTTTCCGACTGCGCGCTGCTGGCGCAGGTCATGCATCGGTCGCGCATGTCTCGTCAGTTTGCGTGCCTGCGCGACGGCGTGTCGCATCTGCTGCCGCGCGACGCCAGCTTGGGTCGTGCCTTTGCGCTGGGCCTGCTGTCTCATTACGTGCTCGACCGCAACGCTCATCCCTTTGTCTATGAGCAGCAGTTTGGCATTGTCGAGTCCGATTCAGAGCTTGAGGATTCGAGCAGTCAGGTCCATGCCGTGATCGAGAGCGACCTGGATGTGCTGATGCTGCAGCTTAAACGCGATGGCGCTACGGTTGACGATTACCCGCCGGCGGGCGAGATCGTCACCACCGATCGCATCAATCGCGTGGCCGGCGTGCTGATGAGCTATGTTGCCGGACGCGTGTACGGCATTGACATTCCGGCGGGGGAGTACGGTGCTGCCGTTGCCAATATGCAGCGACTTTACCGCGCGATTGAGCCGGCCGGCTCCGCAAAGACGCGCGCGATCTCGTTGGTTGAGGGCTTGGTGCACGACTACTCGCTGCTCGACGGCCTTGCCCATCGCGTGACGACGGAGCTGCCCGAGCGCACCGGTAACCTGGGCCATCTGACATGGAAGAATCCCTTTACCGACGAGGTCTCGAACGAGAGTTTCCCCGAGGTCTTTGCTCGCGCGCTGGTCGATTACGAGTGCACGGTCGCACGTTTTATCGAGACCGGTGACATGGATGCCGTGACCGGCCACATCAACTACAGCGGTCGCGTGCTCGAAGCCGATGAGGAGTTCGACCGCGAGGAATAGGGCCTGTGCGTGCCCCTTTGCCGAATCCTTACCGGTGCTTCTGGACAATTGGGGTACGATGAACTAACTGCATATCGGGCGAATACGAAGGGTCCCTGTCCATGAAATACACCAAGCTCGAGCGTAACTGGGTTATGTATGATGTGGGCAATTCGGCCCTTGTGCTGCTCAATACCTCGGTGGTGCCCATTTACTTTAACGCCATCAATACCGGCGCTTCCTCGGCCGACCTGGTGGTCGCCTGGGGCAATGCGCAGACGATCGCCTCGCTGGTCATCGCCATGCTCATGCCCATTCTGGGCGCGCTTGCCGACTACGCTGGCAACAAGATCAAGTTCTTCTTGGGCTTCTTCCTCACGGGCCTGGTGCTTTGCCTGGCGCAGGCTATCCCAATGTCCGCCATGGCATTTTTGACCGTGTACGTGCTGTGCACCATCGGCCTTAACTCTTCTATGACGTTCTACGACGCCATGCTGCCCGACATTACCACCGACGAGCGCATGGACGCCGTGTCCAGCTCGGGCTATGCCTGGGGCTACATCGGTTCCACCGTGCCGTTCGTCATCTGCCTGGCGCTCATCATGGGTGGCCCCGCTCTTGGCGTCCCTACCATGCTGGCAACGCGTCTGTCGTTTATCATCACTGGTGCCTGGTGGCTCATCTTTACCCTGCCGCTCATTCGCACCTATAAGCAAAAGTACGGTCGCGAGCGCGGTCCCGAGGACACTATCGGCCACATCGTGGGCGGTGTGTTCTCCGAGGTCGGACACACCATGCGCGAGATCGCCCACAACAAGACCGTGCTGGTCTACATGATCGCGTTCTTCTTCTATATCGACGGTGTGCACACGGTCATTTCCATGGCAACCAGCTACGGATCGGCCTTGGGCATTGATTCGACCCAGTTGGTCCTGGCGCTGCTCGTTACGCAGTTCGTGGCCTTTCCGTCCGCCATCATCTACGGCAAGCTCGCCGGACGCGTGGGCACGCTCAACATGATCCTGGTGGCCGTCGCCGCCTACATGGGCATTGTGCTGTTTGCCGCGTTCTTCCTAAAGACCGCCTTCGAATTCTGGGTGCTTGCCATTATGGTCGGCCTGTTCCAGGGCGGCGTGCAGGCGCTCAGCCGTAGCTACTTTGGCCGCATTATCCCTAAGGAAAAATCCAACGAGTACTACGGCTTCTTTGACATCTTTGGTCGTTATGCAAGCGTCATGGGCACCTTCCTGGTGTCGGTCGTCACCTCGTTGACCGGCAACCCGTCACTGGGCGTCCTTTCCATTGGCGTGTTGCTGATCGTTGGCTTTATGCTGCTGGTCCGCCTGTCCCGCATGACTCGGGCGGCAGAGCATGCCGCATAGGAGCGAGCGGCTATTGTGCCTGTCCACGGTACTCTTTTGGGGTTATCCGCAATAAACATTGCGACTTGCGAGCAATGATTTGCCCAAGTGGGTATGATGGAATCAGCTAGGTCGCGGGGCGTCGCCTGTGTTTGGCGGCGCCCCGATTTTGTGTTGCAGGGAGGGTAAGGCATGGAAGCCACGGTAGTGATTAAAACGTATTTGGGGGGCGATGACGCATGCGCAAACGACCCAGGCGCCAATG
>URYU01000045.1 GCA_900552155.1 uncultured Collinsella sp. | reverse complement strand
ATCTGAGGTGCTGCCGAGACAGGATTCACGGCAAACGGCGGCTCGAACTCGTCGATCTTATCGGGGTCGTCTTCCATCGAAAGCTGGCCGGTTACCTGGTCGCGCTTTGCATGGCGACGCGGCAGCAAAGTTGTCTTTGCGGTCTCAATCGGAGCCTCGTCGTCCTCGTCATCGCCCTCGGTGAGCTCAATCTCGCTATCGGACCAAGACGGGTCGGGCTCGCTTGTATTGAGCTTAGGCGCAGCCTTGCCCTTCTTGGCATGGCGGCGCGGCAGCAGCGTCGTCTTAGCGCGCTCAACCTCAACCGCCTCGGACACGTCGACAAACGGATTCTCGTCCTCGTCGTCATCGTCCAAAACCGGGTCCACATCGTTGCCCATGACCGGGGTCACGGCAGCTTCGGAGCCCTTTTGACGAAGAATGCTCAGGTGCGGACGGGCAACGCCGGGCACCGACAGGGCTTCGTCGTCACCCCACGGGCTGGCGTTGACATCGGCACGACGGCGCTCGGCAAAATCGGCCGCACGGTCGCGAGCAGAGCGCAGCACGCCACCCACCGAAAAGCCGATGATGACCAAGCCCACGACGACAAGGCCCAACAGGACTACCATCGCGATAGGCTTACCCAGGGCATTCTGCAGCGCACTCGCAATAAACGCACCGATGTAGCCACCCGAGGCGGACAAATTTTGCGGCGTGAACATAAGGTCACACGAGACACTCGTACCCGGCACCATCAGCGAAAGAATGGAGACGACGGCGATAAAGACCACGGCTCCGCCCGCAACAGAGCGCACGTTGAGCGGCGAGTCCTCGCCTAAAAAGAGCGTGGCGGCAAACAGCAAAATAACGCTCGGCAGCACGTAGGCGCCCAGACCAAAGCCCAGGTGGTAGAAACCGGCAACCGCAGCCGTAACGGGTGCAGTCGCCGGCGAAATCACGGCAATGAAGGACGCAATCGCCAAAACGGCGATGACCACGCCGGCGATATCGCGGTTGGCCGAGGGCTCGACCAGGGGCTCAAAATCGTCGAAGTCGGTCTCGTGGCCCTTATTGGCACGAAGATGGGAACCGGCACCCTTAGCAGATGCCGGTTGGTTGTTGGCTTTATTGCCTTTGGCGTTTTGTGCAGATCCGCGCGCCAAACTAAACCTCCATGACGACCGGGATGATCATCGGACGAGTGCGCGTACGACTCCAGATAAAGTTAGAGAGCGAGTCGCGCACGGCCTTGCGAATGGCATCGGAACCGCTGCTCGTAAAGCTGAACTTGCCCTTCTCAATCGTCTTCATAATAGACGCGGAGGCATCCTCGGAGAACTGGTCGTCGATGGCAAACGAGACGCCGCGGCCCGAGAACTCGATGGCCTCAATCTTCTTGTGCTTGAGCGAGACGATGGCGACGGCCGTGACCATACCGTCATTGGCGAGCTTCTGGCGATCGCGCAGGACGATGGGGTCGGTATCGCCGATACGCAGGCCGTCGACGTAGACGACGCCGGACTCGACGGGCGTACCACGCTTGACGATACCACCGCGCATCTCGAGCGTGTCGCCGTTATCGAGGATAAAGATGTGATCATCCTTGATGCCCATCTTGCGGGCCAGCTGGGCATGGGCGCGCAGATGCACGGCCTCACCGTGAACCGGCATAAAGTACGTGGGCTTGGCCATGGCCATCAGGAGCTTAAGCTCCTCCTGGCTGCCGTGGCCCGAGACGTGGACAAGAGCACGGTTCTTATCCCACACGTCGCAGCCGAGCTTGGCCAAGCTGTTGACGACCTGCTGAACGGCTTTCTCGTTGCCGGGAACGGGAGTTGCCGAGAGGATGACGGTATCGCCCTCGTGGATAGAGAGCGTCTTGTGCTCGCCATTGGCCATGCGGGACAGGGCCGACAGCGGCTCGCCCTGCGAACCGGTGCACATGACGACGATCTTGTCGTCGGGCAGGTTATCGATATCGAAGGCATCGATGATATCGGCATCGTCGATGTTGAGGTAGCCCAGCTCGCGCGCGACGCGGGTGTTGGTGAGCATGGAGCGACCGGTCACAACGACCTTACGGCCGCACTTGCGGGCGGCATCGCAGATCTGCTGCAAACGATGGATATGGCTCGAGAACGAAGCGACGAACACGCGACCCGGGGCGTTCTTGATGGCATGCAGTAGGTTGGGACCAACCTCGGCCTCGGACTTGGTAAAGCCGGGAACCGTGGCATTGGTGGAGTCGGACAGCAACAGGTCGATGCCCTGCTTGGCAAAGCGGCTGATAGCGGCATAGTCGGGCGTGACACCATCGATGGGCGTCTGGTCGAGCTTAAAGTCGCCAGTGTGCATAACGGTGCCCTGATTGGTGCGAATGAACACGCCCAGAGCGCCGGGGATGGAGTGCGTCATCGAGAAGAAGTCGAGCGAGATGCCGCCGAGGTTGACATGGCTGCCGCCCTTAACCTCGCGGAACTTGGGTGCGCGGATGCGGAACTCAGAAAGCTTGCCTTCGATAAAGCCAAGCGTCAGCTTGCTCGAGAAGATGGGCACCTTGTTGTTGAGGTCCTGCAGCAGATACGGAAGCGAACCGGTGTGGTCCTCGTGGCCGTGGGTGACGACGATACCGCGGAGCTTCTCCTCGTTCTCCAGAACATAGGTGTAGTCGGGAAGCACCAGGTCAATACCGGGCTGGGAATCGTCGGGGAACATGAGGCCAGCGTCAACGAGCACCATGTCGTCGCCGCATTCGAAGACCGTCATGTTCTTGCCGATGCCGTCAAGGCCGCCGAGCGGAATGATCTTCAAGGGAGATGATTTTTTAGCTGCCATAGGTTAGTGTGGTTTCCTTTCTTCGAAACGGGTCTGGAACAACCGACGGGGCGCTTCTGGCAAACCGACCGCCGGGAACGTACAAACATGCATCGCAGAGTCGATGCAATAACCACAGTATGATACCCATTTGCACAACAACAGACCACTCATGCATCAAAGCCCCATCTGAACTGGTCCATCCCGACGGTTTCCCGTGGGGCGGGCACTGATGAAGTTTCCTGCTCTACAGTCCTGCTCACGACGGAGGCCACATTAAGTGGCCTCCTGTTCGTGCGGAACTCGCGATAAACCTAAGCCGGTGTCCCCACTCTCCCGGGGCCTGCGGCTACTTGGTTGTCGCATGCGGGTCGCTTTTCGGAACTGGGCTGATATTTTCTAGATGAAAGGCGCTCTTGGTCCTTATGGGCTTGGGGCGCCTGTCTTTTAAAGGTAGATTTTTGGGAGGCCGGCACTTGGAGACGTTCCTTTAGTGCCGGCACTTTAGGAACGTCTCCAAGTGCCGGCTGTGGGACGGAGGGATTCCGCGTCCGCCTTTTCGGCGGCCGCGCCCCGCTGCGTCGCTTCGCTCCTTGCGTGCTGCGCTGGAAAACGCTTCGCGTTTCCTCAGCTCCGCACCCTTGCGGGTTCTCGAATCCCTCCGCTTGCCCACAAGAAGGCGCCCTGGGCCGTTATGGGCTCAGGGCGCTCAATTTTAATGGCTGGGACGGAGGGATTCGAACCCCCAACAGCCGGCACCAAAAACCGGAGTTCTACCGTTGAACTACGTCCCAATGTGTGGTGTTGCCCAAAAGCAACTCGTTTAGTTTACCTAATCTGCGAGGGCATCGCAAACGCCATCGAGCAGGCGTACGGCGAGTGTCTGCGCGTCGCTGGCCGTGAAGGTGCCGTTGTAGCGCGTCATGCCCGTGAGCTCAATGCGAATGCGAGCCGGCTTCTGCTGCGCGGCGACATTGGCGGTGCGGATGCGCTGGGCCAGGTTGTGGCACTCGGCGAGGGCAATCGTGGCGCGCGGTGCGGCGTCGGCGGGCAGCTCGTCGCTTGCGATTTCGAGCACCAGGTCAACGTCGGTTGGGACCTCGGAGTCACAGAGCATCATGCCGCTGTTGTCGGTCGTTGCCGTGGCGATATTCCACATGCGCGACGCAACGCTGCGTGCGATGGGGTCCTCGCCGATAACGGCAATCTGGAAGCGCTCGAGCACGTTGGCGGCGCGAGCAAAACCGATGCGGGACTCGGCTTCGGTGACCGAGGGCTTGCCCTCCCACACATGGTGCAGGCGGTTGATGTAGGCGTAGGTGTCCTGGAAGGCCATGCCGTCGGCAAACAGGCCGACATTTTCCTGGAACTGCTGCAGGGCGGCCTCGGTATGCGGACCAAAGTAGCCGTCGTCTTCGCCACAGGCAAAGCCCAAAACGTTGAGAGCGCGCTGCAGGGCCTGCACATCGGCGCCATGGAAATTGGGCATGCGCAGATAGAGGGTGCGGTCGCCCAGTTTATACGAGGCGTCGACCAGAGCGCTCCAGCAGGGGATATCGACGGCACAGCCAGCGGCAAGGCCGCTATCGAGCCTAAAGGTGCCAACAGCCTGTTCGGTGGTGGTGCCAAAGCGCTTGTCGGCAACCTCGGTGTCATCGATTGTATAGCCGAGCTGCAGAAGGCGGGACTGGACGTCCTCGACGGCTGCTCCCTGCATGCCCGTTGTAATAGGTTCCATGAACGAACCCCTTTCGGCGTACCATTCGTACTATTTGAGCGTGTGTCGGATAGACAACGCAAAGGGATGCATAAACATGCACTCAACAGTGTAGCAAGTTGTACCCAAATACGCTGCTGACAGGTTTTATAACCCCCGCTAGTTAAGGCGCTCCACAAAGAAATCTGCCATGGAGAGGAACAGCTCGCGTGCATGCGGGTCGAGCGAAACGTCCTCGATGGCGGCCTTAGCTTTGGCGGTCAGGTCCAGTGCGTAGGCGTGGGCGTAATCGATAGAGCCAGTCTCCTGGAAGATTTCCACGGCGCGCGCGAGCTGCGCGGGGTCCTCGGTGCCCGAGGAGAGGATCGCTTCAATCTCGTCGTGATAGCGCTCATCGGAGAGGGCGTGTACGGCGACAAGCGTGCGCTTGCCCTCGGTGATGTCGGTGCGGAAGTCCTTGTTGGCGGCCTCCTTGGTACCGATCAAGTTGAGCAGATCATCTTGAATCTGGAAGGCAAGGCCCGTGTGCAGGCCAAAGGCGCGCAGCGCCTCAATTTGCTCCTCGCTGCCTCCGCCGATGATGGCTCCGGTGGCAAGCGGCGTGGCTCCGCTGTAGTACGCGGTCTTGTGCGTCGCCATGTCCAGGTAATCGTCGACCGAGATGTCGAAGCGCCCGTCGCGTACCCAACCCAGGTCGAGCGCCTGGCCCTCGATGGTACGAACGATCATCTCGGTGAGCTCGTGGAGCACGCGGAGTTTTACGTTGGGCTCCAGCGTGGGGTCGTCGAGAACCGTCTTGGTGACCATGGTAAGTGCCAGGTCGCCGCAGTTGATAGCAAGCCCCGTGCCCTCGGTGAGGTGCATGCAGGGCTTACCGCGGCGCAGCTGCCCGTTATCGGCGATGTCGTCGTGGATGAGCGCACCCGACTGGAAATGCTCGATGGCCGCCGCGGCGCTGCGGGCGCTCTCAAAGCTGCCGCCCACTGCGGTGGCGGCGAGCATGCAGATGAGCGGGCGGTGGCGCTTGCCGGCATTGGCGGTAAATGCCGAGAGCGGGGTATACAGGTAGCGCTCGATATCGGCAGAGGTCGCCTGTCCGTCAAAGAACGTGGCCAGATAGTCGTTGATCTGGTCAAAGTGCTGGGCTAAAAAGCTGGTAAACGGACTGGACACGGGTTCTCGCATTCTTTCTTAGGTTGCATCGTTGCGGTGTGCAGATACCATATTGCCACATTGGAGTTGCCGGCGCGTCTGTTTTGGCGATTTGGGGAAACGGGACGTGTGCGCGTGCCGGCTGCTTATATAAGCCTAAAGTGCTCGAGCGCCTTGACGACGCCATCTTTGTCGACCGAGTCGGTGATGTAGTCGGCGCGCTTTTTGAGATAGTCCGGCGCATTGCCCATGGCGATACCGACATCGACGGCGTTCATCAGCGAGACGTCATTGCTGGCGTCGCCGATGCCGTATACGGTTCCGTGGTGGGGATCGAGGGCGTCGAGTACAGACTGGATGCCCCCGCGCTTCGTGCATTCGCGGGGCGAGATTTCGGTTACCTCGAGTTCGAGCTCGTTAAAGCACAGCAGCGGCTCAAGTGCCTTATCTTGAGCGATGTGGTTGGCGAGCGATGTAGACATCAAGATCTTGTAGACACTGTAATGTTGCAGCTGCGTGACTGCGTCGCCCAGGGTGCGCGCGTATCCGGGGGCATCGGGGGCATCGTCACTCATGCGCACGACGCCGTTGAGGCCCTCAAAGCTGATGACCTCGCCCGATTGCTCAAGATAGGGGGCAAGATGCTGCAGCATGCTGGGCGTCATCGACAGATCGCGAATTGCGTGTCCGTTGATCTCGGCGTAACCGCCCGCAAGACAGACGATGCCGGTCCAGGGCAGCTCAAGAAGTTTGGGGTGGATGCAGCTGAGGGTGCGCCCCGTGCAGATAAAGGCCATGTTGCCGTTGGCGACAAACTCGCGGATTGCCTGCGAAACCGCCTCGTTGGGATAGGGGGAGAGGTCCCGCTCGTCTTCGGGAAGGTCTTGGGCGAGCCTGGGGTCTTGCCAGGCGAGCGTTCCGTCGATATCGAAGAAGCAGATATCGCCGCGCTTATGGGCTGCGCTGGCGGCAGGGGAGGCCGAGGTGGTGGGCACAAATTCCGGCTCGAGGCCCATGATCTGGTCAAAATGCTCTTTAACGCGGGGAACGGAGATGCCGATGACCACCTGGGCGGTCTTGCCGGTAATGATGAGGCCCTTGGCGCCCACCGCGACAAACGACGCGTTATCTGCAACGATGGAAGGGTCTGCGACCTCGACGCGCAGGCGCGTGGCGCAGTTGGTTGCGCCCACGATATTGCCAACGCCACCTAAAAGCTGAATTACCCGCTCAGCGAGGACGTGATCTTGATCGGATCGACTATCGACCTCGTCATTGGGGGATTGCTCTTTGGCAAAGTCGCTTCCCGTTAAACAATCGATTGCCGCGCGATTGGCAACATGATCCTCGCGGCCCGGTGTCTTAAGGTCATAGACCAAGATGAGTGCTCGAAAACTAACAAAAAAGATGAGGCTAAAGGCAAGGCCGATACCGAGCGCCAAAAGATAGGCACCGGCATGCGTGCGCATGAGCGGAATAAAGTTGAAGGCTGCCATCTCCATGAGGCCGCCCGAGAAGATGCCGACGATGCCAAAGAGATTCATGGTTGTGGCAAGGCAAGACGATAAGACGGCGTAGAGCAAAAAGAGCCCGGGGTGGGTGAACATAAAGAGAAACTCGAGTGGCTCGGTAACGCCGCAAACCACCGAGGCGACGATGGCGGGCAAAAGGATGACCTTAAGGCCGGCGCGGCGCTCTGGTTTTGCGGTGGAGTAGAACGCGGCTGCGATGGCGGGAAGGCCAAAGAGCTTGACCCAGCCGGTGGCGGTAAAACCGGCCCACGGCGCAAGTTCATTAAGGGGGCGCGTGCTATGGGAGAGGATGGGGAGCAAGCTGCTCCACGTGGCGTAGATGCCGTCGTTAATGACCAGGTTGTCGTAGTAGATCGGCATGTAGAGCAGGTGGTGCAGCCCCATGGGCTCGAGCGCTCGCTCCAAAAGCACAAAGATGCCCACGCCAAAGGGGCCGACGCTCGTAAGTGCATGGCGCAGCGTTTCGGTCATTGCGTATACGGAGGGCACGATGGCGGCCGAGATAGCGGCAAGGGCAAACACGGCAAAAAAGCTGATGAGGTAGACCAGCGAGGAGCCCGAGAAGGTGCCGAGCCAATCGGGAACCTTGGCATCGTAGAAGCGGTCATGGATGGCGACGACGGTTGCCGATACCGCCAGCGGGCCGATAATGCCGGTGTCGAGCGTCTTGATGCCGTCGATGATGGTGATGCCGCTAGCGGAGGTCAAAGACGACGGGTACTTAAGTCCAAGATTGTCTCCGCTCAGCTTAATGATCTCGCTCAAAAAGAAGCAGTAGGCAAAATAGGCGACGAGAGCCTCGAGGCAGCAACGAGCCGGTTGTTTTTGGGCAAGACCGATGGGCAGCGCTACGGCAAAAAGGAGCGGGAGGCGTTTAAAGACCGTCCACGAGCCGCGCTGGATGATGGTCCAAAAAGCGTACCAAGGGGTTCCGTATACGGCGAGATCGCCGACGATGTCCGCAGTCGTTGCGAGAGCGGAGACGCCGACCATGAGGCCTGATATAGAAAACAGCATGGCGGGCGCGAACATTGCCCCGCCAAAGCGTTGGATTTTTTGCAGCATGTTCTGCCTTCCGAATATCGAGGCGCGTTGCGCGTGGGGAAACGTTTAAACAATGGATTCATTGTAGAGGACCAGACGAGTGTCGTACCGGCAGTTTTGAGCGAAACCGATTTGGGCATGACAGAAACCGTCAACGGCTAAATCCTGTCGCTTCACCGATATTCGGTTTAAACAACTTTAAGAAATGCTATCGTGCCTAGCCGGAAATGAATAATGTAGAGGTGAAACAATGCCAAAAGCGATATACGAAGGAATCTACCGAGAAATACGCTCGCGCATCATTAATGGGACCTATGCGTTTCAGGAGATGCTGCCAACCGAAGCCGAGCTGACCGCGGAATTTGGCTGCACGCGCAATACCGTCCGCCGCGCTTTGAGCATGCTGGCCGACGGGATGTTTGTGCAGCCCATACACGGCAAGGGCGTGCGCGTTATTTGGCTTAAGGGCGAAACCGACATGTTGGGCGCACTCGAAGAGGTTGAGTCGTTTGGCGAGTTTGCAAAGCGCAACAATGCCGTTGCATCGACGGACGTTAAGTCTTTCGAACATCTGGTTTGCACCGAGCAACTCTCTCGTCACCTGGGCTTTAAGGTGGGCGAGGAGTTGATTCGCGTAGTGCGTGTCCGAAGCCTCAACGGCAACGCGCGCCAAGTGGACCATGGCTATTTTTTGGCGTCGATCGCCAAGGGCCTGACTCCCGAGATCGCGGCAGATTCTATTTACGGCTATCTGGAGCACAAGCGCGGTGTCAAAGTGATGGCGAGCCGTCGTACGGTGAGTGTCGAGCTCGCCAACGATGAGGACTGCAGCTATCTTGACCTCGGCAAATACAACTGCGTTGCCGTCATGGAGAGTCAGTCGTACACCTCGGATGGCATCTTGTTTGAGGTGACGCACACTCGCACACACCCCGAGATCTTCCATTACCGCGTCAATTCCAAGCGATAGCCGGCTAGCTCGCAGCCTGACGAGACTCATGGCCTCAAAGAGAAAACGCCCGGTCAAACCGACGGTACATCGGCTTGACCGGGCGTTTTCTCTGCATTAGATAACAAATAATTGTTTATACAAAACTTGTCAAGTATCAAGTTGAAATTACCGTTCACCGAAGTTTTTCTACCGCTCTAGTAATACTTGTTCAAACAACTAGCCAAATGGCGTATCGTTCAAATCAGCAAAAGGGGCAAAGTCCCCGAGCCAATCTCCGAAGGCGGCGGCAAAGGGTGCCGCCACGGTGTGAAAGGGTGGATTGTAATGAAGAACGAAATGAGCAGAAGGCAGTTCCTGGGCTTTGCTGGTTCCGCGGCTGCAGTTCTTGGTCTGGGCCTCGTGGGTTGCGGTGGTTCTGCCGGCTCCGGCTCCTCTGCTTCTGGTGACGCTGCCGAGGTCTACTTCCTCCAATTCAAGCCCGAGGTCGACAAGGAGTGGAAGGAGATCGCCAAGGCCTATAAGAAGGAGAAGGGCGTCGAGGTCAAGATCGTGACCGCCGCTTCCAACACCTACGAGGAGAAGCTTAAGTCCGAGATGTCCAAGAGCTCCGCTCCGACCCTGTTCCATTTCAACTGCCCCACCGTTCTTAAGAACTGGAATGATTACTGCGCCGACCTGTCCGATACCAAGCTCCGCGGTGAGCTCATTGACGACTCCCTGGCTCTGCAGTCCGACGGCAAGGATGTGTGCATCGACTGGGTCCAGGAGAGCTTCGGCATCATCTACAACAAGCAGCTGCTCGAGAAGGCTGGCTACAAGGCCGAGGACATCAACTCCTTCGACAAGCTGAAGGCTTGTGCCGACGACATCCAGGCCCGCAAGGACGAGCTTGGTGTCGAGGGTGCCTTCACTTCCGCCGGCATGGACGACTCCTCCAGCTGGCGCTACACCACCCACCTTGCCAACATGCCGCTCTACTACGAGTTTGAGAAGGAGCACAACCAGGAGGACGACGAGATCAAGGGTGAGTTCCTCGACAACTATAAGCAGATCTTCGACCTGTACATCACCGACTCCACCTGCGATCCTTCGCAGCTTGCTTCCAAGACCGGCGACGACGCCACCAACGAGTTCGCAACCGGCAAGGCCGTCTTCTACCAGAACGGCTCTTGGGCCTACTCTGACCTCGTCAAGGCCGGCATGACCGACGATCAGATTGGCATGATGCCGATCTACATCGGTGTTGACGGCGAGGAGAACCAGGGCCTGTGCTCCGGCGGCGAGAACTACTGGTGCGTCAGTTCCCAGGCTTCCGAGGATGCCCAGAAGGCCACCGAGGACTTCATGTATTGGTGCGTCACCGCTGACACCCCGACCAGCATCATCGCCGACAAGATGGGTCTGACCGCTCCGTTCAAGAGCGCCAAGGAGACCACCAACGTCTTCTCGCAGCAGGCCGTTGCCATGGCCAAGGACGGCAAGAAGACCGTCGCTTGGGACTTCGTCTACATTCCCTCCGAGGAGTGGAAGAAGAACCTCAAGCAGGCTCTGATTGCCTACGCTGCCGATAACAGCAAGTGGGACGGCGTCAAGAACGCCTTCGTCGATGGCTGGAAGACCGAGAAGGCCGCTTCCGAGTAAGCAGTTGCTGCCCAAGCTATCTGATTAGCGACAGGGGGCGGGCAGACGTTGGTTTGCCCGCCCCCTGCATATTGAAAGGACCCTTTTATGGGCAAAGCACTCAAGCGCTGGTGGCCGCTCTTTATGCTGCCCACGTGCCTGGCGTTTATGATCGGGTTCGTGATCCCTTTTATCCAGGGCTTCTATCTCTCGTTCTGCCAGTTTATTATCTTTTGTAACGCGCACTTTGTCTGTATCGTGAACTTCGTTCGCTCGCTGTCCGATCCGCAGTTCTCCACGTCGTTCTTCTTTACCGTGGCGTTTGCCTTCCTGTCGACGGTGCTCATCAACGTGATCGCCCTGGCCATTGCGCAGGCGCTCACCCGCAAGGCGCTCAAAGGCACCAACATCTTCCGTACGATCTTCTTTATGCCTAACCTGATCGGCGGCATCGTGCTGGGAAACATTTGGCAGATTCTGATCAACTGCCTGCTCTCCAACGTGGGCGCCCAGCTCATCGCTCTTAACTCTGCTGCTGGCTTCTGGGGCCTTATCATCCTGACCCTGTGGCAGCAGGTCGGCTACATGATGATCATCTACATCGCTGGTCTGCAGTCCATTCCGTCCGACTACATCGAGGCCGCCAAGGTCGACGGCGCTACGGCATGGCAGACGTTTTGGAAGGTTAAGATCCCTAACCTGATGCCGACCATCACCATCTGCCTGTTCCTGTCCATCACCAACGGCTTTAAGCTGTTCGACCAGAACCTCGCCCTTACCGGCGGCGCCCCCGCGCACTCCACCGAGATGCTCGCCCTGAACATCTACAACACGTTCTATTCGCGTGCCGGCATCGCATGGCAGGGCATTGGTCAGGCCAAGGCAGTCATCTTCTGCATCCTGGTCGTCGCCATTTCTATGATCCAGCTTAAGGCCACGAGGTCCAAGGAGGTGCAGCAGTAATGAAACGAGATAAGGCTATTAACCGCGCGCTCTCGATTTTCTTTACGATCCTGTCGCTCGCGTGGATCTACCCCGTGTTTATGATCGCGCTCAATTCCTTTAAGAAAGCGACCGCAATCAGCACCACCCCGGCGTTCGATCTGCTCACGCCCGAGAC
>URYU01000044.1 GCA_900552155.1 uncultured Collinsella sp. | reverse complement strand
TCGTAATGCCCGCGCGCATGCGGCGATTCGCCGTACCGTGCTGGGGACCGCTGCCAATCCGGCTCATGTGAACTGCGCGCACGACGACCATACCGGGGGCGACATCATTGATGAAGTGGCCGAGGCGGGCGTAAGTGCTGATCACATCCACGAGCTGTGCGAACGCGATCATTGCGGCTGTGACGAGGATGAGGACGAGCACGGGCACGACCACAGCCACGATCATGGTCACGCGGACGAGCACGAGCGCCACCACGACCTCAGCCACTCCTACGAGGGCGCGCCCATCGTGTCGATCATCCGCAGCGCGATCTCGCATACCGTGCAGGTGTCGGTATTCATTTTCCTGGTGACGCTGATTCTGGTCGCCGTGCTCGAGACCTTTGGCGAGTCGGCGATCGAGCAGTTCCTGCGCGGCAACGAGACGCTTGCGGTCCTGGGCTCGGCGCTTGTCGGCCTGATTCCCAACTGCTCGGCCAGCGTCGTCATCACGCAACTGTACCTGGAAGGCGCGCTGCAGCTGGCCCCGATGCTCGCCGGCACGCTCATTTCTGCCGGCGTGGGCTACCTGGTGCTGTTCCGCACCAACCGCAGCGCCCGCGAAAACGTCGTGTTCCTGGTCATGATGTACGTCATCGGCGCCGGCTGGGGCCTTATCCTATCCGCCTTCGGCCTCTAAGTAGGCCTAAAAAATGGGCTTCAAATAGCCATGCTCGGCGCCTGCGCAATGCGGCGACGCATGGCATTTTGAAGCCCGTTTTTTGTTGAGCCATGGATTCCGAGCGCTCACACCGCGCAAAACAAAAAGGTAGATTTCCGGGCATGTCCCGAAAATCTACCTTGGTTAGCGCAGCAGCTCGGTGAGGTTGCGCTTAAAGCGGGCCCGGTCTTCGCTGGTAAATGCCGCCGGACCGCGAGTGCGACCGCCGGCGCGGCGCACCTTCTTTTCCTCGTGGCGAATAAACAGTTGCATGTCGATGGTCGCCTTATCGTAGACGCGCCCGCGCACGCCGATGGCGGCGGCATCGCGCCCGAGCACCATGCTCGCCAAGCCAATGTCCTGCGTCACGACTACGTCGCCCGCCTGCAGGCGTTCGACAATGGCAAAGTCGGCGCTGTCGGCGCCCACGCTCACATCGAGCGTCGTGACCCAAAATCCGCGTCGCGCATGCTCGACGTCGCGCGGATCGTTGCGGCGAATGTGGCGTTCCAGGTTCTGTGTGCTGTTGCCGGCGATAACGACGGCAACGCCCGCCCGCCGCGCGCAGTCAATCGACTCGCGCGTGACCGGGCAGGCGTCTGCATCAATAAAGAGCGTTCGCGGCATCTAGTGCACCAGTTTGCCAAATTGAATAGCGCGAACAATCAGCGTTACGCCAAACACCAGCAGTGCGGCGCCGCTAAAGATGACGAGCATCTTGGCCGACCACAGCGGATAGATAAACACGAACATGCCGGCGATGATGGAGAGCGCGCCGCTCAGGATGGCGAGGGCACGGTTGGACGAAAGCTCGGACTCCAGAATGGACATGACACCTTCGACGATCCAGCCAAAGCCGGCCACGATAACCACCATCGTGGTGAGCGTCGCGGTCGAGAAGGCCTGGTTGCGCAGGATTATGACGCCGCCCAAGATAATGAGTAGGTTGGAGATGATGCTCGTCACGCGCCAGCCGGTGGGCAGCAGTGGCTCGAAAACAGCGGTAAACAGCCTGATCGCGGCCGTGATCACAAAGTAGAAGCCCAAGACGGTCGTTAGGAAGACGAGGGACTTGGCGGGCGCAAACAGCAGTGCGATACCAGCAATGAGCGCTAAGACGCCCGTGATGGCGTAGATCCAGCGTACGGCCTTGACGGCTTTGCCCGCCATGCTTTTCTCGTCAAATCCAAACTGGCTCGATTTTTGGTCATCGTTCTTAAAGATGCCCATAATGTCTCCTTTCCGTGCGGCGTAAGCCTTGATCGTTACAACCAGTATCGCCTAAAGGCTCTGGCGTATGGGTCGGGGAGGGCGAAACGTAACCCAAAGGTCCCGAATTGTTTCCGTTGTTCCCCAGGTCGCGATTTTCTATTCAACAGGTGTAGAACATCGCAGCCCTGTTCGTTATTGCCTACGTTTTAGGTTAGATTTTCCTAAGGACAATTGGCTTGTATTGGGGGTCCCTATGAACGAAGCAGTTCCCGAGGCACCGTCGAGTGTCGAATCGATGGCAAAGCAAGGTTGCGAAAAGCTCGGCCTGGACACGTTTGACGCGCTGGTCCGCCGCGCCCGCACGTGCCGCCGATTTGACGAGTCCATGCGCGTGCCGCGCGAGTTTTTGCTCGAGCTGGCGGAACTGGCGCACCTGGCTCCGTGTGGTGCCAATGCTCAGCGTCTTCGTTTTCATGTGGTGAGCGGTTCCGAGGACTGCGCTCGCGTGTTTGACGAGCTTGCATGGGCCGGTGCGCTCAAGGATTGGCCGGGTCCTGCCGAGGGCGAGCGCCCGACCGGCTACATCGCGATTCTGGCCGAGCGCGCCGTTCCGGGCAAGCCCGCCGCTCCCATTACCGAGGTCGACACGGGTATTGCCGCGCAGACGATGATGCTCGCCGCCCGCAGCGCCACGCCCGAGGTGGCTGCCTGCATGTTCAAGGCCTTTACGCCCCACGCGATCGATGCCATGGGGCTCGATAACGACAAGTATGAGCTCAAGCTGATCATGGCGTTTGGCGTTCCGGCCGAAACGCAGGTGATCGATGCGATCGATTCCAACCCCGATGGCTCCATCAATTATTGGCGCGACGAGGCACAGGTGCACCACGTACCCAAGCGTTCGCTCGCCGACGTGCTGGTGTAGTTGAGCGTCACCGCGGTGTGATCCGGCGGTAAACCACCACAAAGGTACCTGTCCCCTTTGCGGTGGTGCGAGAGGAGGGCGTGTGGCAGATTTGTATTTGGTGCGGCATGGGCAGACTGAGCTCAATGTGCAGAGCATTTTGCAGGGCTGGCACGATTCGCCGCTTACGGCGCGCGGGCGCGAGCAGGCGCTGACGGCGCGTACGGCGTTTGCGGCGCGTGGCGTGGCCTTTGATCATGTGTATTCCTCGCCGTTGGGCCGGGCGCGGCATACGGCCGAGCTTATCGTTGGCGAGGGCCGTTCCATTGAGCTGGTCGATGACCTGCGTGAGTGGCATTTTGGCTCGCTGGAGGGCACATCAAATCGCGAGATGCCGCCGCAGCCCTGGGGCGATTATCCGGTGGCCTTTGGCGGCGAGTCGGAAGTGCAGCTTCAGTCGCGCATGGTCGCGGCGCTGTCCCGTATTATGGCCCGGCCGCAGCACGACTGCGTGCTGGCGGTTTCCCACGGCTCAGCCTGCCAGGAGTTTCTTGAGTATGTGACTGGCGGGGGAGAGCTACCCGACAACGGTGCCGTGCTTCATTTTGGCTATTGCGACGGGGCGTTTTCGCTCTTGGGTTGGTAACGAACGAAAGGACCCCTATGAATAAAGATCTGTATCTGGTCCGTCATGGACAGACGATATTCAACCTTAAGCGTATCATTCAGGGGTGGAGTGACTCGCCGCTTACGCAGTTGGGTTGCGACCAGGCGGCGCGCGCCGGCATGTTTTTACGTGCGCGCGGCATTGAGCCCGATCATGCCTACACCTCTACGCTTCATCGCACCGAGCAGACTATCGCCAACTTGTGGCCGGGCTTGGCGTACGAGCGCCTGGACGGCCTGCGTGAGTGGTTCTTTGGCGACTTTGAGGCCGAGCGCGTGATGCTTATGCCCGAGCGCCCGTGGCGCGACTTCTATCGGCAGTTTGGCGGCGAGGGCCAGATGCAGGTGCGCGAGCGCATGGTGGCGACGTTGACCGATCTTATGCGTCGCCCGGACCACGAGTGCGTGCTCGCGGTGAGCCACGGCTCGGCCATCAAGGAGTTCATGGACCACGTGAAGGGTGCGGCGGCTGATGAGCGCGATCGCGTACCGGGCAACTGCTCGGTGCTGCACTTTGCGTTTGATGATGCGACGGATACGTTTGAACTGGTTGAGATTTTTACGCAGGAAGACTACGCGCGCGAGCTGGGGCTTGAACCGCTTGTGGCTACTGCGGGTCCGCAGCGCGGATAACGCGAGCGCGGCGGCACGGGTCGCCGGCATAACTTCTCGACGCGAAAGGGGCGGAGATGCATGTACCTGCTGCATCTCCGCCCCCTGTTTGTTGAGCTGCCGATTTTTGTGCTGGGCGGTCTGGTCTTGCTAGAACCGCGCGACCTGGTGCGTGAGCAGACCTGTCGGAACCTGCGGCGCGGCGCCGCTGACCTGCGCGGCGGGGAAGAGCACGGCAACGGTAAAGTTGAACGGCTCCTTGCCGGTGTACGTTCCGGCGGCACGGGCCTCATCGGCCAGCAGCTGCGACGCCCCGGTCAGAGCGGCGGCGTAGGCGGCGTGGTCGGCCAGTGCCGGCTCCGGTGCGTGGTCGAGCATAGCGCGGATGGCCCCGACGGCGTCCCCGCGCTTGACCTCCCACGCGCGGTGCGTAATGCCCGCGGGGTCGGTGACGGCGTAGAGAGACGCGCCCTCTTTGGCGGCGCCCAGGATGATATCCATGACGGGCGAGGCCTCGTAGACGAGCGATACGGGGCGCGGCTGCACCTTGAGCTCGGCGATCGCGCGCGCGGCGGCGGCCACGTCGGCGCTGGCATCGCCCTTGCCGCCCGCAAGTACACTCGTCGGGCAAATCGCCACGACACCCGTCACGCGTCCCGGCTCGCCCGAGCATTCGTACACGTAATACGCCGCACCCGGGTCCTTGAGCATCAGACCATCGGCAATGGCTCCGCCCAGAGCATCGTTGCCGCTCAGGATGCTGCCCATTGCAGGCAGCGCCTCGAGCACGCGGTCCTGAGCTGGGCGGATGCAGGGAAACGGAAGTGCTTTCATGGGCGGTCCTAACGCACGAGTCGGTTTGTTCGCGGCTTATTATGCCCCAACTTGGCCGCTCGCGTCCCAGAGCACGTTATCGGCGAGCGCGATTAGCACCTGCTGACAACGAACGATATCGGCGTGGGGCACATATTCGTTGGGCTTGTGCGCGAGCGCGAGCGACCCGGGACCGTAGCTCATGCAATTGCGGTTACCTGTCTTGCCGGCAATGACGGCGGTGTCGGTGTAGCCGGTAAAGAAGACGACGGTCGTGTCCGCGTCCGTCACGTCATCGGCGGCACGCTTGAGCACTGCTAGAAGGGGAGAGTTCGGGTCGCGCTCGATGGCGGGGCGGTCGCCCGTCACGGTGTAGCTGCCATGGCAACCGGGAACGGCGGCTTCGGCGACGGCGATGGCCCGCTCTACCATGCGCGTCGCGGCGGCCGTATCGGTCGGCGGGGTCAGACGCATGTCGACCCAGACTTTGGCGCGGTCGGGCACGACATAGGGGCGATATCCGCCCTCGATTTGGCCAAACGTGATGGTCGAAGGCCCCAGCTCATCGTGCGCGGGCAGCGCCACAAACGCGCGACGGAGCGAACACACGACCTCGGCCATGGCGGCGACGGCATCCGCGCCCTTCCACGGCTGGCTCGCATGCGCCGTCACGCCAGCCATTTCAATCTCGAACCACGTACGCCCCTTGTGCGCCACCTGGATCTGTCCGTCGGTGGGCTCGGTGTCCAGCACCCATTCACGCGAGCCGACCCAGCCAGCATCGATCGCGGTCTCTGAGCCGCGCATAAAGTCTTCCTCGTCGACCGAGCAGATGAGCGAAAAGCCGCGGCGGGGCAACGCGCCATCCGCCGCCACGCGCTCGAGCGTATGGACCAGTGCGGCAATGGCGCAGGCCAGGCCACCCTTCATATCGCAGGCACCGCGGCCGTAGAGCTTGCCGTCGCGCACGACCGCCCCGAGCGGCGTAATGTCCGCGTCCCAGCCATCGCCCAGCGTAACGGTATCCATATGGCAGATATAGACGAGTCGCGGCTCGTCGCTTTGGCCCGGCACGGTGACCATAAGGTTGCGGCGCCCGGGGAGTACTTCGAGCTCTGCAATCTGCACGGCATCGAGTACCGGATGGCTCAGCTGCGCCAACTGTTCCTCAACCAACGCTTTGATATGCCGCTCAATTTCATCCTCATACGCGCCCGGGTCTGAGCTGTCGATTCGCACAAGCTCCTGCGCAAGCCGCCAGGCAAAGTCCTTGTCAACCATATGCAACCTCACAATCAGTCTGCTTTCCAAACCGATTGTAAGCCTCCTAAGAGATCCGCGGTGTGCGCGCAGCAGTATTTACCGTTCGCAGGCCGAGCCAGCGCGTTTGCCGTCCGAGCGGGTTCACAAACGGCGCAGTGGGTACGTAGCCTCTATGGACGACATGCTGTGCGACATATCTGCCTTTCGGTATCACCGGATACCTCCACAGGTCTTGGCGATAATGCCGGACCTGCCCGAGTCTGCGGACGATCCGCGCAAGGAGCGCCTTTGCGAGCATCCGCTCGTCACGCATTTTCTGGGCATCCCGTTGCACGTTTTGGCGCAGGGAAGCTGCGGACGTAAGGGCGATCGCATTGTCAGGCATGTTTGGAACGGGGAGAGGCCGTTTGGCTCCGTGCGGCAGACAGAGTTTGGCCTCGATGCCGCGTCCCCACTCTTTACCCTGCTGCCCCTGGCCTCCTCGGTCTCAAACGAGCGTCTAATCATGTGCATGTATGAGATGTGCGGCACCTTTGCCGTGTGCAAGATTGCGCCTCAGGTAAAGTCGGCACTTGTGCAGGCGTATGGGGGCCGGTGGGGTGACGCGCAGTTGGGCTGGGAAAACGTAAAGGATGTCTCGGGGAATCCAACGGACTTGTGGAAACGACCGCCCTTGATCGAGCTCTCTGAGCTTACGGAGTACGTCGATAAGATCCGGGGGCTCCGCGGCGCTAAATCGTTCACACGTGCCGCGAAATGCATTACAGGGATGGCGGCATCGCCGCTCGAGGTCCAGGCATCGATGCTGTTTGGTCTTTCGAGGTTACGCGGCGGCGAAGGGCTGCGCCTTACCAATAACGTCGAGATTCGTATGACGCGCAGCGCTCGTCTGATTTCGGGGCTCGACAGGCGCTATGCCGATATCCTGCTGGCAAATAAGGACGGCAGCCGAGAGTGTCTGGTTGAATGCCAGGGTAAAGCCATACACGGATCCATAGAATCCAAGATCTCTGACTCCGACCGAACGACGGCCTTGCAGGCGATGGGATATCCCGTCGTTTTGATGACCTATGGCCAGCTGGCCGACTCCGATGCCTTCCGCGTGGTGATGGAGCTCATCATGTCCTATCTCGATGCGCCGCTGAAAGGCAAGACACCGCGGCAGCAGGAGCTCGAACGCCGGCTTCGTGAGGAGATATTTATCGATTGGTCGGGAATGTAGTCGTGCAGGTGGAAAACGGTCGCGCGAACTAGAGTTTTGGGCGCGAAAAAAGCTTCAGTTTCGCCTTGGAAGGACTTTAAAAATGCTATCCAGAACAAGTTGTTTCGGAAAATCGACAGTCAACTTGGATGTGGTATACAGAGATCGATTTTTACCTACTAAAGCTCCAGATAAAGCTGTTTATCAAAGCGGGTGCGCTCAGTAATTTGGGTATGACTGTCGATTATCCGAAAAAACTTGTTCTGGGTAGCATTATCAAAACCAGCCGGAGCAAAGAAATCGGCCCCCGTTTCGCGAAAACGGGGGCCGAATGGGCTTCATGGCCTGCCTGGCAGGCTTGGCGCCGGCGCTATTTGATCACGCGTACGCGATACATCGACGGAATCTGCTTGAGCGCCTCGATCGTGCTGCTGTCCAGGTGCTCGTCGGTGTCGAACATGGTGTAGGCGTTCTCGCCGGCGGACTCGTTGGTCATACGCTGCACGTTGGCGTTGTCCTTGGCGAGAATGGCCGGGATCTGGCCGATCATGTTGGGCACGTTGGCGTGCAGGCAGGCGATGCGGCTTGCGGCGCGCGCCTTGCCCATGCTGCAGGCGGGGTAGTTGACGCTGTGCGCGATGTTGCCGTTCTCCAGGTAATCCTTGAGCTCGCTGATGGCCATATCGGCGCAGTTGGCCTCGGCCTCGCCAGTGCCGGCGCCCGAGTGCGTGGTGATAAACGTGTTGGGCATCTTGACGGTCTTGGGCGTGGCAAAGTCGCAGCTAAACCAGCTCAGCTTGCCCTCGCGCAGGGCAGCGTCGACGGCGTCCTCGTCAATGATGGTCTCGCGTGCGTAGTTGATGAGCACGGCGTCGGGTGCCAGCAGGTTAATCTGCTCGGTGCTGATCATGCCGATGGTGTCGGCCTTGCTGGGCACGTGTACGGTGAGGTAGTCGCAGCCGCGGCAGAGATCCTCGAGCGTGCCCACACGCTGCACCTCGCGGCTCAGCACCCACGCGTGCTCGACGGAAATGAACGGGTCGTAGCCGTAAACGTCCATGCCCAGGTCGACGCAGGCGTTGGCGACCTTGGAGCCCACGTTGCCCAGGCCGATGACGCCGATGCGCTTGCCCTTGAGCTCGCGGCCCACAAAGGCCTTCTTGGCCTTTTCGGCATCGACCTGAATCTCGGGGTCGTCGGCGTTGTCGCGCACCCAGTTCATCGATTGCACCACGCCGCGGCTCGAGAGCACCAGCATGCCTAGGACGAGCTCCTTGACGGCGTTGCTGTTGGCGCCGGGGGAGTTGAAGACGACGACGCCCTTCTTGGCGTACTCCTCGACGGGGATGTTGTTGACGCCGGCGCCGCAGCGGGCGATGGCGCGGATGCCCTCGGGCAGCTCGTAGCCGTGCAGGTCGGTCGAGCGCATCAGGATCGCGTCGGCCTCCTCGGCGGTGCTCACAAACTCGTAGCCTTCGCCAAACTCGACTTTGCCATCCTTGGTAATGTCGTCGATGGTCTTAATCTTGCGCATGAAAAACTCCTTAGCGGGTTTGTTTAAAACAAGTGGTTTGAAGTGGCTGGTCGGCCCGCGTGCTGCGGGCTAGTTAGATCGCGGGCTCAAACTACGCTGCGCTTCGAAGTCCTTCATGTACGAGGCCAGTGCCTGCACGTCTTCCATGGTTACGGCGTTGTACACGCTGGCGCGCATGCCGCCGACGAGGCGATGGCCCTTGACGTTTTGGATCTGGTGCTCTGCCGCGCCCGCATCAAAGGCAGCGTCGAGGTCGGCATCGCCGGTACGGAACGTGACGTTGGCGATGGAGCGACTGTCTGTCTGCGCAGTGCCGTGGAATAGTTTGCTGTGCTCGAGCAGGTCGTAGAGCAGGTTGGCCTTGGCCCAGTTGCGCTCGGCCATGGCGGCAAGTCCACCGGTCTGCTCAACCCAACGGAACACCTTGCCGCACACGTAGATGCCAAAGGTGTTGGGCGTGTTGAGCATGGAGCCCTTGGCGGCCTGGGTCTTAAGGTCCAGGTACTGCGGAGTCTGCGCAAAGGCCGGACCGTCGGCGATCAGGTCGTCGCGCACGATAACCACGGTGACGCCCGCGGCGCCGGCGTTCTTCTGCGCGCCGGCGTAAATGAGCCCGTAGCGCTCAACGTCGAGCGGCTGCGACAAAAAGCAGCTCGAGACATCGGCGACCAGCGGCACGTCGCCGCAATCGGGCAGCTCGTGGAACATGGTGCCAAAGATGGTGTTGTTCTGGCAGATGTAGACGTAGTCGAGCCCGTCGCCCGCGGCCTCGGCGGCAATGCGCGCGTTGATGTCGGCCATGTCGGGGATGCGGTCGAAGTTGGTGTCCTCGGAGCTCGCGAGCAGCACGGCCTCGCCGTACTTGGCGGCCTCTTTGTACGCCTTGTTGGCAAAGTTGCCGGTCACGATGTAGCCGGCGCGGCCGCGGCGCATGAGGTTCATGGGGATGCCCGCAAACTGCAGCGTGGCGCCGCCCTGCAAAAACAGGACGCGGTAGTTGTTGGGGATGCTCAGCAGGCGGCGCAGAGTTGCCTCAGCGTCATCGATGATCTGCTGGTACATGCTAGATCGATGACTCATCTCGAGCACGGACATGCCGCAACCGCGGTAGTCCATCATCTCGTCGGCGATCTCGGCGAGCACGCTTGTGGGCAGCGCTGCCGGGCCAGCTGAGAAGTTGTGCACACGTGCCATCTTCTAGTTCCCCCTCGTAGTCGTTTGAACGTTCGGGATACTTTAGCACAGTGGAGCGCCAAGCGCGACCGAATCACGGTAAAACTCGAGTGCGTCGCTATGATTTACAGGATGGTTACATGGGGGAGGGCGGTCGCTAGGTCTATACCACCGGGATATACCGTGACAGGTACTCTTTGAGTGCGGGGTCGCACACATAGAGATACGTTCCTAGCATGCCGCGCGTCATGAGGACGTAGTAGGCGTTGACGATAATCTTTTGCAGATCATCGTCGCTTGCTTTTTTCTTCGCGACGGCATCTTTGAAGTTCGCCTTGTTAACGTAGACTGAATCTTTGTCCGAATCGTAGTAAATGTCGGGACCCAGAATTACGAATCCGTAGTTGAGATCGTAGCCTTGTACCGTATGAATGCATCCGACTTCGTTGACGGCGTTGGCGGAGTTAACCCAATCCTTCTGGGTTGAGTTCCAACGTTTGGGAATGCCCTCGATGACGATATCGAACACATCTTTATTGCTCTTGCTTTCCCATTTCCAAGCAAAACCGGCTGTCATACGGGACAGCCCAACTTCTTTTTCTTTGGTCTGCTGTAGGGAGCAGAAATCTTCAAAGCGGTCGACTATGCCAAACTGGTACCTGGGGATATCACTGTCAGGATCGCCGGCTTGCGAGTCGTAAGGCTGAGAGGCAAAGAGCTCATCAAACTTCATGCCGGCATGCATGTACGCTTTGTTGTCAAGCAGGTCGTAGACAAAATCGAGGTACTCATCGCCGCCACGCACACGCATTTGGGTGCTCAAGTTGAATTCTTCGGTCTCGATTCCAGCTTCTTCGAGTTGGTTGAGTCGCTGCTCAAGGCCATCTCGGTTGAGTCCCGATGCGCGGACTTGCTGTTTGGGGTCATAGAACAGATATGCCTTGTCGCAGCATTTGAATATCCAGTCAACTTGGTTGCTCGTATGTGGAAGGCCGAGGCGATCGCAGGTGTTATAGAAGGCCTTGATGCCGGAGCCCATGCTTAGATAATTACCCAGTCGATGTGCTTCGTCGACAAGTAGGATGTCATAACGATCATTTTTGGTTACGTCACTGGGGCTCAAGATATCGCCAGGCTTTAACCCTGGTAGGAAGTGCGTGAGTTTCCTGAGGGTCTTCTTCAGGGAATCCATGGGGGTGACAAAACCGACTCGCAGGCCGGAAAGGTTGGGCTCATTTTTGATTTTGAACATGAGACTGATGGCGAGGATTGTTTTGCCTGTTCCCGGCGCGCCGTTCACGACGGTTATACGTTCTCTTTTTGAGCCGCCGTGTTTTGCGTCTTCATGCTCCTGTTCGAGACGTTTATAAATCGTCTCGATCGTTTCGTATTGGTCGGGCGTAAGCGTCTTGAAAGGCGAGAACTTGAACAGATCGGAGTTCTCAAGCTCTTCAATCGGATGAATCGCGTAGTTTTCTTCGCGAAGCTTTGTCCAGAGGTTTCGGAACTTCTGGCGATACTGAGGCCGCTCAAAATAATCGAATTGGGCATAGCCGTTGTTGGCATTGGTGACCTGGTATTTTTCGTCGGCACAGAACAGCTCAATAAGTCGATTCTCGAACTCGAACGTTGCGGATTGGTTGAAGGTGGGATTGTCGATTAGAAGGGTCCGGTCGAAGTCCTTGTCCACGTTTGCAGCGTGTTGTTTCATACGGCGCTGGTAGTTGGTTGTTTGGCCGATGTATGCCGTCGTGTTTCTGCTGTTGGTAAGAATGTAAAGGACGGGCCAACTCTCGTCATGATGGGCTCCAGGCTTTGGCGTGCCAAAGTCCTGAAGCGATTCGCTTGTCTCGAAGGGCTGGGGCAGGGGAAGCGTGTATTGCCGAAGGGCGAACTCGTTACTCTTGGTGGTCCGCCTTTCTGTATTCGCTGGAGCTGGTGTCGACGGGAT
>URYU01000043.1 GCA_900552155.1 uncultured Collinsella sp. | reverse complement strand
ACGCAGGCATGGTAGCTATGGCACGTCACAAAGAGGTCGGCCTTGCCACCGATACGATAGCTTGTATGGCGTGCAAGACGTTCGTCCTCGACCACGTCCGTGTCGATCATGCCCGAAAGCGCCATGACGGCGTTAAACAGACCCATGGGGTTTAAGCGTCTTTCTTGGCAGTCAGATACTCGATGAACTCGGGGCCGACGGTCGTAACGTCGCCGGCACCCATGGTGAGCAGCAGGTCGCCCTCGCCCACGAGTTTCTCAAGCTCCTGGTTGAGCTCAAGACGGCTGGAGCAGTACACGACCTCCTTGCCGGGGTGCTTGGCGCGAACGGTATCTGCGAGCATCTTGGAGGTAACGCCCGGAATCGGCATCTCGCCGGCGGAGAACACATCGATCAGCAGCAGCTTATCGGCGTTGGCAAAGGCATCGGCAAAGTCATCGCACAGAGCCTGCAGGCGCGAATAGCGGTGCGGCTGGAACACGACGTCGACATGCTTGTAGCCCAGCGAAGAGGCAGCAGCGAGCGTCGCCTTGATCTCGGTGGGATGATGGCCGTAATCGTCAACCACCGTGATGCCGTCGATATCGCCCACGTGGGTAAAGCGACGGCGGACACCCTCAAAACTCGAAAGTGCCTTAGCGGCGGCGTCGATATCGAGACCCAGGACATGGGCGACGGTCAAGACGGCCGTGGCGTTGAGCATGTTGTGACGACCGGGGTTGCTCTTAATCTCGACAGCGTGCTCGGTGCCGTCCTCAAAGCGAACGATAAAGTCGCTCTGGATGCCCTTGACATCCGGATGCACGCAGACGATGTCGTTGTTCTCGGCAAAGCCATAGGAAAGCACATGACGGCCCGTCGACTTGGCGAGCTCGACCAGATGCGGGTCCTCGCCGCAAACGATGACGGTGCCGTCCTCGCCCACCAGCCCCATAAACTTGGCAAAGGTGGCCTCGATCTCCTCGATACCCGAGTAGTGATCGAGATGGTCGGCCTCGACGTTGGTCACGATGACCACGTTGGGGTTCAGGAACAGGAACGAGCTGTCGGACTCGTCGGCCTCGGCGACAAAGTAGTCACCCGAACCGTTCTTGCCGTTGGTGTCGTAGCCCTCGACGATGCCGCCGATTAAAAAGCTGGGGTCCAGGCCCATGCGGTCGAGCATGGTGGCGCACATCGAAGAGGTCGTGGTCTTGCCGTGCGTGCCGGCAACGGCGACGGTGGTGTAGCCATGGCCCAGAGCCGAGAGCATCTTGGCACGGGGCCACACGGGAATACCGAGCTCGCGGGCACGCACGAGCTCGGGGTTGGACTCGGGAATTGCGGTGGAGACCACGACCACGTCGGGCTTGACCTCGTCGATCGTCGCAGCCTCGTGGCCCACGTGGACCTTCACGCCAGCGCGGGTAAGCTGGCGAATATAGCGCGACGTCTTAAGGTCGGAGCCGGTAACGGTATAACCGCGCTCGTGCAGGACGAGGGCGATGCCGCTCATGCCGGCGCCACCGATACCGATAAAGTGGGCGCTCTTGAACTCGGGCGCGGAGGTTGCAGTCTGGGAATCAGCCATGTGCTCGTGTACTCCTTGCGTAAACACTGCCTGTAACCCGTTAACTGTACCGCACCTACCGCATCCGCGCGAGGGCGACCGGCGATATCCCGTCTAACTAACGCAATCCCTCTACCGCGTCGGCCAAAAGTGCGGCGGCACGGTCCTGGGCCAAGCCACGCGCCGCCTGACGCATGGCATCACGCGCCGCAGCGTCATCGATCAGGTGCAGAAACTCGTCGGCAAAGGCAGGGGCATCGATATCGGCATCGGCGCAAAGCACGCCGGCACCGGCATCGACCAGGTAGCGCGCATTCGTGGTCTGGTGGTCGGCCGTCGCGTGCGGATACGGCACGAGTACCGAGGGCACGGCAAGCGCGGCGATCTCGGCCACGCTCGAGGCACCGGAACGCGAGAGCACCAAATCGGCCGCGGCCAGCATATCGCCCATGTTGTCGATGTAGGGCTGGACTCGATAGCGCTTCGCCTCCTCGGGCGTCAGCGCCAAAGCGCGCTCGGTCACCTCAAAGCCGACGGCACACGTCGAATGCAAAATGTAGCGATTCTCGTGTGTCAGCAGCTCACTCTTGTGCGAGGCTTCGCGCTCGTTGAGATGCTGGGCACTGAGCGAACCACCTATGACGAGCTGAAGCGTCGCGTCGTCGGGCACACCGAGCGTCTTGCGGCCGCGGGCGCGATCGCCCTCGATCACCGAACGACGCACAGGATTGCCCGTCATGAGCACATGGTCGGGGTCGCCCTCGCGCTCAAAGACCGCGCGGGCCGCAGGTACCGAAATGCACACGCGGGCGGCATGGGAGTTCATCATCTTGTAGGCCAGACCCGGAACAGAGTTCTGCTCGTGCAGCAGATACGGAACGCCGGCGCCCTTGCACCAACCCAGCAGCGGGACCTCAACGTAAGCACCAAAGCCGATAGCGGCATCGGGCTTACCGACCTTCGAGAAGTGACGGGCAAGCACGCGCTTCGCCTTGTTGACGCGCCACAGCGAGGTCAGCGCCGTCCAGGGACGGGAGCGATCGAAGCCCGTGACCGTGATGGGCACAAAATCGAATCCGGCCTCGGGAACCAGACGACCCTCGAGTTTGCGCGACTGGCCCACGAACACAACGTGATGACCGCGGTCACGCAGCTCCTCGGTCAAGGCGAGCGCGGGGTTGATATGTCCTGCCGTGCCGCCGGCTGCAATAGCAACGGTCATCTTATCGGTCATGGTAATCCCTTCGTACACGCGGTCCCTGGTCATCGGTGCGCAAACGCGCCGACGGGTCCGAATTCAAATCGATTCGATTATATCCGCCGCCCGCATTGCGAGGAGTGGGGCGCTGCGGACGACCTTGCGGCGCCGTTCGCTGACGCGGACGGGCTACCGGCTCGGTCGCAGAGCCATCCAGAACGGTAAAGCCGTTACGCGAAGATCGCTCGCCGCGCACGTGGGGCACGCCGGCGGTACTCTCATCCATAACGGCAAAGCTCTCGCGGCGACGGTCGTACTCATCGCGACGGGCGCTCTCATACGAAACGCGCAGGATCAGACCGGCGAGCATAAGCGACACAATAATCGACGAGCCACCGTAGCTAATAAACGGCAGCGGCTTGCCCGTCATGGGAAACACATTGAGAATGCCCAGCGCGTTGATCAAAAACTGCACCGCAAGGATGACCGCGGAACCCGATGCCATAAGTGCTCCGCGACGGTCGGTCGCCTGCTCGGCAATACGAAACGCCGAGTAGATCAGCATCGCGAACACCAAGAAGAACAGCACGGTTCCGATAAAGCCAACTTCCTCGCCGATAATAGCCAAGATGTAGTCGTTATGCGCCTCGGGCAAATACGAGTACTTCATGGTGGAGTTACCGATACCGCGACCGAACAGGCCGCCCGAGGCAAACGCCATAATGGCAAGCGTGGCCTGATAGCCATCACCATATTCGTCTGCCCAAGGATTCCAAGCAACCTCGACACGCGTCATACGATACGGCTCGGCGATAAGGGCGATCGCAATGACGGCGATGCCGGCAACGACCGTCCAAACGATATATTTGGGGTCCAATCCCGCAAACAACGCCATGCACATGAGGGTCAGCAAGATGATCAGAACGGTGCCAAAATCGGGCTGAACAAAAATCAGAAAGAGCGAAATGCCCAGGTAGACACCCATCTTGCGAAGAAACTCGTTGATGTTGCCGCCGGGCGAAAAGATGCGGTCGAGCATGATTGCCGAATACGCGATGGCGAACGGCTTTAAAAACTCAGACGGCTGGAACTGAATACCGGCGATGTTGAGCCAACGCGTGGCGCCACGACTGCCGCTACCCATAAAGAACACCAGAACCAGTAGCCCTATCATGCCCATGAGAAAGATCCTGAGCACGTCTTCCCCAAACCAACTGTCCGGCAAGACGCGCACGATGGCAACCATGGCCAGCACGCCAACTCCAGCAAACGCGGCCTGTCGAAACAGGAAAAACGTCGCCGTACCATTCTCGTGCAGCGCCTCGACCGAAGATGCCGAGTACACCATCAGCAAGCCAAAGCAAACCAAGCTAAACAGGCCAGCCAGAAATATCAAACGAGGGCGCATGATGCGGGCGGGGACGCCGGCAATATAGCGCTCACCGAACGTCTGCCCGCCGCGTCCGGAACGCGGCGTGCTACGCAGCGAGGAAGCACGGTCCGAGTCGGGCCTCCTCATATCACTTCGGGGGCTCTCCTCTCTCACCGGCAACCCCTATTCCGTTTGCGATTTCGCTGCCGCGGCAAGCTGGGCCACGTAGTCCTTAAACACGCGGCCGCGCTCCTCGTAGCCCGAGAACTCGTCGAACGAAGAGCAAGCGGGCGAAAGCAGGATCACGTCGCCGCGGCTCGAGAGCGAGCGGGCAACGTCAACGGCATCGCGCAGATCATCGGCCTGGGCGATATCCACGTCACCATCGACATCGGCCTCGTCCATAGCGGCGGTAAAGCGCTCGCGCGCATCGCCAAAGCAAACGACCGAGCGCACGTTGTCCATAACGACGCGGGCAAAGTCCGCAAGCGGGGTACCCTTATCGTGGCCGCCGAGCAGCAAGATCACATCGTCGTCGGGAAACGCCGTCAGGGCCTTTTCGACCGCATCGGTGTTCGTTGCCTTGGAATCGTTGACGTAGCGCACGCCATCGATCTCGCCGCAGGGTTCCACGCGGTGTTCGAGTGGCTGGAACGATGCCAAACCGCGGCAAACGCCCTCGGGATCGGCACCGACGGCCAGAGCAGCCGTGGCGGCACATAGGGCATTAATGACATTGTGATGGCCCGAGATCTTGAGCTCGGACGTGGCGACAAGCTGAGTCTCGACGCCCTTCAGGCGCACGACCATCTTGCCATCGCGCACAAAGGCGGCGTCTGCACCCTCGGGCTCGTCAAAAGCGACCTTGCAGATGCGGCGACCCGGTGTGTAGATGTACTCATCGAACTCATGGATGCCGGCATCCTCAACGTCGATAACCACGAGGTCGTCATCGACCATATTCTCGAACAACTTGATCTTGGCAAGCGCATAGTTCTTGTGGCTCTTGTGCCAGCCCAGGTGGTCGGGCGTGATGTTGAGCAGCACCGCCACGCGAGGATGAAGCTCGGCTGTCGTAGCAATCTGATAACTCGACAGCTCGGCCACAAACCACTCATTGTGTGCGCGGCCGTCGATCTCGTTCACCGGCGGCTCACCGATATTGCCGACGGCCACGCTGGCTTCACCGGCGGCCTTGAGCAGATAATCGGTCAGCGACGTGGTAGTTGTCTTGCCGTTGGTGCCCGTGATGGCGATCCAATTTTGGGGAGACAGGCGATAGGCAAACTCGGGCTCGCCCATAATCTGAGCGGCATGCTCACGCCCGGCCTTAAAGAAAGTCGAGAACTCCGAGATACCCGGGCATGTCACGCACACGTCATAGGCACCCTCGACCTGCTCGGTGCCGTAGACAAACGACGCGCCCTGCGCCTCAAGCGCACGTGTGGCGTCATTGGGCTCGGAGGTACCGCCGCCATACACGGTCGTGGCGCTCACGCGCTCGGGATGAGCCAACGCCCAACGGGCGACATCGAGACCGGATTTACCCTGCCCCAAAACAAGCAGGCTAAAGACATCAGCAAGAGGCATGAAAGACCACTATCCCAACTGGAAGAACAGGGCGAGGCCAACGGCGCCAAAGGCCGCGGCGATAATCCAAAAACGGATAACGACCTTGGTCTCGGCCCAGCCCTTCATTTCGAAATGATGATGGATGGGCGCCATAAGGAAGACGCGCTTGTGCGTAAAGTGGAAATAGACGACCTGGATCATGACCGACAGAGTCTCGACGATAAACAGGCCGCCGATGATGAGGGAAACGACTTCGGTGTTGGTAATGATGGAGGTGCAGGCAAAAGCGGCACCCAGGGCAAGCGAGCCGGTATCGCCCATAAAGATGCTCGCCGGGTAGCAGTTGAACCACAAAAAGCCCAGGCAGGCACCGGCGCACGCCGTGCAGAAGATGGACAGGTTCACGTCACCGTGCAAAAACGCCATGGCGGCCATGGCGAGCATGGCGATCATGGAAGTGCCGCCGGCAAGGCCGTCCAGACCATCGGTCAGGTTCACGGCATTGGAAAGACCAGCGATCATCAGCCAGCAAAATACAATGTAGAGCCACGGGAACGAAAGGCCGCAGATGGTGGTCGAAAGAACACCGAGGTCAATCGTCAGGCCGCCGGGAAAACGAATCTCGGGGGCGACGCCGCACCAATTGACGGCGAGCACGGTAAAAGTGACGCAGATGATGGTCAGGCCGATCATCTTGGCGTGAGGCGTCAGGCCGAGCGAGCGACCATGCGTGACGGAGGTCAGGTCGTCGATGAGACCCAGAACGCCGGTGGCCAGCGTGGCAAGCAGCACGAGCACGAGCTCGGTGGTGAGCTTGCCCATCAGCAGGCAGGTCAGCGAGATCGCGACAAGGATGATGACACCGCCCATGGTCGGCGTACCCTGTTTAATCAAATGACGCTTGGGGCCGTCGGCTCGGACCTGCTGGCCGATACCCTCGACCTTCAGCAGCTTGATCCACCACGGCATAAGCAGCAACGCAATGGCGGCAGCGATGCCAAGTCCCAAAAAGGCCTGATACGTAGGATACGAGGGATTGCCGAACATGGGCTAGCACACACCTTCCACAAAGCGGTCGAGCTCAACAAAACGGGAACCCTTGACCAGTACAACATCATGATTTTCAAGCGCGCCGCCCATGCGGTCGAGCACCTGCTGATAATCGGAGAATACCTGGATGCGGTCCTCATCCATACCCATCATACGTGCGGCATCGGCCATGAGCTGAGCCAGCTCGCCGCCAACGCACGCGAGCATGTCGAGCTTCTTGGCGGCGGCATAGGCTCCCACGAGCTCATGCATGCGGGGAGCCTCGTCGCCCATCTCGCCCATCTCGCCCAAGATCGCCATGCGCGAACCGTCACAGATGAGCGAGCACAGCAAATCGAGGCCGGCAGCCATAGACTCGGCACTGGCGTTATAGGAGTCGTCGATGATGCGTGCTCCGCTCTTGGCGCGCTTGATCTCCTGACGGTGACCGGTGATCGTAAGGCCCCTAAAGGCAGCATCGATCTGCTCGGGCGTCACGCCAAGACGATAGGCGACCGCGGCGGCCTTGACGGCATTGGGCACGGACTGCACACCGGGAATAGCCAACATGGTATCGACCGTGTCGCCCTGACCAAAGTCGAGCGTAAAGACCGGATGGCCCTCGTCGTCGACGCGAATGTCGCGCGCGCGGACCTCGTCGTCGTCCGAGACACCGGCCAGCATCACGTCAATACCCGCAGGCTGGGCGAACGTATCGCGAATGAACGGCGTAAAGTCGTCCTCGCCGCCCAAAACCAGCAACGGCGAGAAGTCGCCGGCGGCGCACATGCCCTGGACAATCTCGGACTTGGCGCGAGCGATGTTCTCGCGGCTGCCCAGGATACCGATGTGGGAGGTTCCGATCTTGCTCACGATGGCAAGATTGGGGTTGGCAGACTGGGACAGGCGCTCAATCTCATGAAAATGGTTCATGCCCATCTCGAGCACCAGGACCTCGGTATCGGCCGGAGCGGAAAGCACCGTGAGCGGCATGCCGATCAAGTTGTTGAAATTGCCCTTCGTGGCCCAGACGCGATAACGCTTGGCGAGCACGGCGGCGAGCACGTCCTTGGTCGTCGTCTTGCCAATCGAACCGGTAATGCCGACGACCAGGCAGCCAAGCTCCAAGCGATATACGTGCGCCAGGCGCAGCAAGAACTCCACGGGGTCGTCGGTCAGCAAGATGGCGCATCCCTTATCCTGCGCCAACGAAACCAGCTCGGCATCGGGCTCGCGCGTCATCACGACGGCACCGGCACCCGACTCGATGGCACGGGAGGCAAAATCATTGCCGTCGACCTTTTCGCCGGGGAAGGCGACAAAGATCGTCCCCTCCTCGACCTGACGCGAGTCGATAACGCACCCGCGGCATACCCGGTCGACTTCTTCCGTCACGGTTCGGGCCCCCGTTGAGGCCGCGAGGTTGTTGACGGCGATCTCTATCATTGCAGCTCCCCTGTAAACCTAATAATGCTATCGGCGTATTGTATCCCAGTGCCATGCGCGCGTGGTGCAGGGCATGTGAACACCCTTCAGATCAAACGGCAGACCACGCTCAAGATTGTAACCCCCTACTTCGTGCGCGGGATACCCAGCACGTCGAGCGCGTTGGCCATAATGGACTGGAATGGCACCGCGGCGGCATCCGAGCCGCGCGGCGTTCCATCGAGTGTGATATAGCACAGCACCTTGGGCGATTGTGCCGGCGCAAAGCCCATAAAGGACGACATGTAGTTCTCCTTGAGGTAACCGCCGTTCTCGTCAGCACGCTCGGCCGTCCCGGTCTTGCCCGCTACGTCATCGCCATCGACCGCACCGCCAACGCCCGTGCCTTCGGACACGACCGTCTGCATGCACGATGTCACCTGGGCGGCAGCGTCCTCCGAAATCGCACGCTCACCTTCGCCCCAGTCCTTCTCATCGCCCTTGCTGGACTTATAGAAGTGCGGCGTCATCATCACGCCGCCGTTCGCGATGCCGCCCACGGCACGTGCGACCTCAATCGGCGAGACGGACAGCGCCTGACCAAAGCTCATCGAGCCCAGCGTGGCGCCGTCGTACTGGTCGCGCTCCTTGACGATGCCCAGGCTCTCACCCGGAAAATCGACACCGGAGCTATGACCGATACCCCACTTGTCCACATAGGTGGCAAAATCATCGGCACCGATCTTGCGTCCCACTAGGACAAAGCCCACATTGGACGAACGGCGCATCATCTCGCGCACGTCCATGGTCATGGTGTAGTCGCGCTTATCGGCGTCGGTAACGGTGTCGTCGCCAACCTTAATGCTCGCCGGCACCTCAAACGACGTGCTCGAACGCACGGCGCCCAAGTCGAAGCCGGCACCGGCCACGAGCGTCTTAAAGACCGAGCCGGGCTCGTAGGCATCGGTAACCAGGCGCAAGTTCATGTCCTCGGTCTTGGCATTTTCCAGATTGGTCTGGTCATATGTCGGATACGAGCATGCCGCCAGAATCTCGCCCGTCGTGGGATCGGTGACCAGGGCCGAGCCATTCTTGGCCTTGGTCTTTTCGACCGCCTCGGCCAGGGCGTCCTCGGCGGCACGCTGGATATTGACATCGAGCGTCGTCACGATATCCACGCCGTCCACCGCCGCCACCTTCTTATAGGCGCCGCCCGCGATATAGCTACCGTCCCTCGCCCGCTCGCGCACCAGCGAACCGTTGGTTCCGGTCAAAAGCTTGTTGTACTGTTTTTCGAGGCCCGTCAGACCGTCGTTGTCCACGTTTACCACGCCAAGCACCTGCGATGCCAGGTTGCCGTAGGGGTACACGCGCTTCATGGCCTGCTCAAAGAGCACGCCTGGCAGGTTCTTCTTCTCCAGCGCCGCGACATCGTCCTCGTCCACCTGGCGTTTGATATACACCCAGGTGCCATCCGACTCAACGAGCTCGCGACAGGTCTTTTTATCGATTCCCGTAGCTTTGACCAGCGCTGACACCGTCTTGTCAACGTCCTCGATAAGCTGAGGATTCACGGCGATGTTGCGGCATTCGACCGACGACGTCAGCACGTTGCCGTTACGGTCGTAGATGGTACCGCGCTTGGCATACAGCGTCTGCGCAAGCAAGCGACGTGCATCGGCGCGGTCGCGTAACTTATCGGCTTCCACGATTTGATAGTCGGCAAGGCGAAGGGCGCCCAAACCCAAGCCAAGCCCGATGAAGCCCATGACAGCTTTGCGCCGGGGCAGCGGCGTGCCCGTGAGCCATTCGGTCGACGAGCTCTTGCGCGGTCTGGTGTTATGCATCTGAGGACTACTCGAGCCACGGAGACGCGACGCGGGGTCGTTGCCATAGGACGGCCTCGCGTTGTAAGATGGCCGACCCGTTCCTTGATAACCAGAACGTCCCCGCGATGAGGGACGTCCAGAACCGCGACCCCCGTCGGAGCCGCGGCGATAGTCATTTGTCATACTCAGCTACCGTCTTGTTACTGAGCGGTCGCGGTCGAGCTAGCGCCCGCGGCTGCATCCTGCGAAAAATCAAGTGTAACGCTCTCGCTGGGCTCCACCATGCCATAAGCGCCCGCAAGGTCGCGAATGCGCGTGTCGGCACCATAGACCGAATGCATGACCTCCAGGTCGGAGCTCTCGTCGGTCGCCTTCTCGAGCGTGTTGGTAAGCGCGGCGTTGCTGTTGAGCACCTGGGCCGTAACGCCGGCGAGCGCCACACGGGCGACACCGATCGTCATGAAGATGGCCGCAATGATGCAAAACGTTTTAAGAACGCTCATGAAAACCGGGCTTACCGCCTGGTTTGCCTGACGGCCCGCGCCCGTGTAGACATCAAAGCGCGGCGTGCGCTGCTCGCGGGGAGCAACGGGGGCCTGCGGTGCCTCACGATAGGCGGGCATGGCGTTCATATCATAGGCGAGCGCTGCGTTTGAGGTGTTGTAGCCCATGATATGCCGCCTCCCATCCCGAGTACGTTGGTAGTGTGTTTAAGCTTCGTTTGTGGTACGAGCGGGAGGTCCAATATCGCGCGGTCGCGTCTACAGACGCTGCGCCACGCGGATCTTGGCTGATCTCGCCCGAGGGTTGCGCGCAACCTCATCGGGTTGGGCAACCAGGGGTTTGCGGGTGATGCCCTTGAGTATCGGCACGTTGCCGCACACGCACACCGGAATCTCCGGCGGACACGTGCACCCCTGGCTCATCTCCTTAAAGTGGTTCTTTACGATACGGTCCTCGAGCGAGTGATACGAGATGACGCAGATGCGTCCGCCCGGGTTGAGCCACCTTGTGGCGGCGTCAAGCCCTCGCTCGAGCACATCGAGTTCGTGATTGACCTCGATGCGAATGGCCTGGAAACTTTTCTTGGCTGGGTGTCCGCCATGCCGGCGAGCGGCAGCGGGGATACCAGCCTTGATGATCTCGACAAACTGGCCGGTGGTTTCGATCGGCTCATGCTCGCGGCGGCGCACGATCTCACGTGCGATCTGCGAGGCGAACTTCTCTTCGCCATAGACGCGTAGAATCCGGGCGAGGTCGTGTTCGTTATAGGTGTTGATGACCTCAGCTGCGTTTAAGGTGTTGTTACCCGGATCCATCCGCATGTCCAATGGGGCGTCCTCGTTGTACGAAAAGCCCCTGCCAGGGATATCGAGTTGCGGCGACGAAACGCCCAAGTCGAACAGGAAGCCATCGACCCCGGGCACCTCGGCCGAGCAAAGCAGCTCGTCCAAGTCGCCGAAGTTGCCCTTCAGCAGCTGGTATGGTACGCCGGGAACCTCGCGGTCCAGCCGGGCGCCAGCGGCCTCAAGGGCCATGTCGTCCTGATCGACGCCGAGCAAAAGGCCGGTCTCCCCCACCTGCGCGGCCATCTTTACCGAATGGCCGGCACCGCCAAGGGTGCAGTCGCAGACGACGGAGCCGCTCTTTAGCTGCAGCGACTCAAGCACTTCGCCGAGCATGACAGGTTCATGCCGATATTCTTGTGTCAAGATCCCACGCTCCATCCGTTACTCGTGCCTTGCCCTTACGAGAAGAAGAGGTCCAGCAGGGCCTCGTCGTCATCGTCCTCATCGGCCGTAGCGCGGTCCCACACCTCAAGGTGGTCGTAGTTGCCCACAACCGTGCCCTCGCGGTCGAGGTTCGCCTGCTTGCGGAGAGACTCGGAAAGACCGATACGACCCGCGCTGTCCACATCCATCGACGTGGTGCGCTTGGTGATCGCCCTCATGAGCTTCTGGTCGTTGATGTCACGCGGGTTAAAACCCTCGTGGCCCTCACGACCCGCGAAGAGTCCTTCGACCCACTTATCGAAGGCCTCGGCAGAGAACACGTACAGAGCATCGACATCCAGGGCTTTGAACACGCGAACGTGCTCTCCAAGCTCCTCACGAAGGGGTGCAGGCAGGGATAGACGACCTTTTGCATCGAGATTGCGCTC
>URYU01000042.1 GCA_900552155.1 uncultured Collinsella sp. | reverse complement strand
AAGAAGCTCAAGGACGTGAAGGCCGTCCAGACGCTCTGCCGCGTCAACCGCATCCACCCGGACAAGGAGGACACCTACATCCTCGACTTCGTCAACAAGCCCGAGGACATCCAGAAGGCGTTCGAGCGCTTCTACACCGAGACGTCGCTCTCCGCGCAGATCAACACCGATCTCCTTTACCAGGTGCAGACCGACATCCGCGGCTACGGGCTCTATGACGAGTCCGATATCGAGGCCGCGGCCGAGATGGTCTTCACCGATGGCAAGGGCAAGTCGCAGGGCAACGTGCAGGGTAAGCTCGCGGCCGTCTTGAAGCCGGCGGTCGCGCGCTATAACGAGCTTGACGATGATGAGCGCTACCAGGTGCGCCGCAAGGTGCGCAGCTTCTGCAAGTGGTACACCTACATCACCCAGATCGTGCGCATGTTTGACCGTGACCTGCATAAGGAGTACGTGTATCTAAGCTATCTGCGTCATCTCCTCAAAGTTGAGAAGATTCCCGTCGAAGCGGTGGACGATAAGGTTGAGATGCGCTTCTACAAGCTCAAGCGTGAGTTCGAGGGGAGCATCTCGCTCGAGGGTACTGGCGGAGTGCTCGAACCCGGCGGCTCGGCTAAGACTGTTGTACCCGACAAGAAGCGCGATCCGCTGCAGGTGCTCGTGGATAAGTTCAATGAGCAGTGGGCGGGCAACTTCACTGAGGGAGACCGCGTGGTGATCGATACGCTGTGGAAGCGTATTGCTGACAACCCGCAGGTCGCCGACACCATCCGTCGCGACGGCAGACAAGTTTTCGAATCTAGTCTGTTGCCCAAGGTGTTCGATGAGGAGGCTCGCCGCGCCTATGTGGAGAACACGGACTCCTTTACCAGCCTCTTTGAGGACAGTGAGAAGTATCGCGCCATGATGAGCGCCATCGGGCAGTTGCTGGTGGAGAAGTTCAAGTAGACGATGAGGACTAAGAGCAAGGTGGGCTTAGCATGACAAAAAATCAGTCAGATTACTTTCAGGCAAAACATCCGTGGTCTGAGACCAAGGATGATCTTCTGGCATGCTATCTAACGCCTTTTTTCACTAAGGTGTATCGACCTTCACGGAACGGCATTCTTTATATCGATGCTTTTGCTGGTGCGGGTTTATTTGCCGATGGCAGTAAAGGATCTCCCTTGATTGCCCTTTCTAAGTATTTTGCTATTGCAAAGAAAAATCGTTCAAAGACGCCCATCCAGTTCATTCTTAGTGAATCCAACGCGGAATCTAGAAAGCATCTCGAATCGACATTTAACGAAGCAAAGGGAGCTAGCGGCTATATCAAGCCGCCAATTTTCGTTTCCAGTTGCGAGGATGCTATAAGACGGGCACAACAAACTAGCGTTTGTGGGGGTGGTAAGCCCTCAACAGTCTTCTATTACATCGATCCATTCGGGGTTAAAGACCTACGACTCGATCTTCTAACTAATTCGCCTAATATGGCTCACACGGAGGCCCTGGTCAACTTCAATAGTTTTGGCTTATTCCGCGTTGCCTGCGCTGCCATGAAAGTGCCACTGTCACTTCCAAATGAAGTTGAACTGCCGGAAGACGACTTTAATGAGCTCACGAAAGCCAGCGTTTGGGTTGAGCGTCTGAATGCCTGCATCGGAAGTGGTGACTGGAAAGAAGTGGTCGTTCGTTATAAGGCTGGAGAGATTGACGCTTGGCAGGCTGAACATGCGCTCTCGGAACTCTTTTGCAACAACGCGCGTTCTTACTATAAGTATGTAACGAATATGCCTATCAAAGATATGAGTAAACGCGTTAATGTCGGTGGGCTCGTCAAATATAGAATGATCCATATGACCAATAGCCCAGACGGTTGCGTTCTGATGAACGATAACATGATTAAGCGCAACCTCGACCGGCAATGCAAGCAGTTGGGATTGTTTGCGGTGGATGTTGATGGTCGTAATGTTGAGACTGCCGTAATTGCGGCCAAGGCCAGTGATTTTGTCCTGCATATGCCCGTTCACCAAAACATGAAAATGGGTGATATTGCTGCCACGTTGATTTCCGAGTGCGGAGTCTTTGACAGAAGCAATACTATTTTGAAGACCTATGTGGGCCCAATGATTGAGGAAGGTGTTCTTGAGCGTGCGGTCAAGTTCACTTTGAAAGGAAAGCCAAAAAAGAGCTTTGCGCTCAAAGACGAGGTTTATCGAGCAAGATGAGTGCTTAGGTCGGTCGTATCTTTGGTGTGAGGAAGTTCAGCGAGAAGAGAATTAAAGAACAATGGAACAACTTGGGCACATATATCGAAAAAGTATGCTCTACCGTACAAAAGTTGAATATGGCGATTGGGCGATGAATCATGTGCAAGGCTGTTCGCATGGATGCAATTTTCCATGCTATGCATATTTAATGGCAAAACGTTTTGGGCGTGTCAAAACATACGAGGAATGGCGGCGGCCGAGCCTTGTCGACAACACTTTGGATCTGCTGCGCAAAGAGTTGCCGCGTTATTGTGATGAGATAAAACAGGTTCAACTGTGCTTTACAACCGATCCTTTTATGCTCGGATATCCAGAAGTTGGCAGTATGAGCTTGGGTGCAATTGAGCTCATTAACGAGTACGGTAAGCCGTGCAGCATTCTGACGAAAGGAGAGCTTCCCGTTGAACTTGCGGCGTTGCCTAATGCGGCGTTGAACACCTATGGAATTACCTTGGTGTCGCTTGATGAGGACAATCGGAAAAGGATGGAACCCGGTGCAGCGGCATACTCAGTCAGGCTTGCCGCTCTCGAGTCTCTCCATAAGGCTGGCTGTAAGACTTGGGTTAGCATGGAGCCATATCCGACTCCAAATATCTGCGAGCAAGATTTGGATGCGCTGCTGCGCAAGATTTCTTTTGTCGATAAAATTGTTTTTGGCAGGACGCACTATGACAGACTAACAAGCTCCTACGACGACTGCGCCCGCTTCTATCGTGATAGTGCAAGGGAAGTCCGTGATTTTTGCTCCGAGCACGGCATCGAGTGCCACATTAAAAAGGGGACAGTTGGCTAGCGCCGAGTTTCTGCGGTCTGGAATTCATGACGACAAATACCAAGGAGATTCCGACTATCTTCACTCAGTCAGAACCTCCGATAGCCTCTTAAACAAATCGCCATTTTGGGTCTATTGAGAGATGCTGTCTACAGCCTTATTTTTCCTCCCGTGCAGTCGTAATCAAGTGTGCGGCGTGCGGGCATTGCGCCCTATCCGGTGCAATGCGACAATTCGGGCAAAGACCAGTTAGCTGGGGAGGGTGCACCATAGGGGCTTATTACGGATGGGTCAACGCAACGAACGCAACGAAAATGGAGTATCTGGGCAATACGCCATTCGCGTATTCCGTGGGGTTATGGAAAACTGTTGCTTCCCCAACGACCGCACTGATATCGCCCTCACTCTGCTCGCCGGTCGCTTGCATGGTGATCTCGTCGCCTACGTGAGCGACTATACCAACTTTGAGGCGCTCGAGGGTGAGGGCTTTCGACGCATGGCGGAACTTATCCCCGAGAACCCGCGCGATTACATCGAAGACAATGGAACCGATGTCGGCGGCTTGTTCTCGTGCTTTAAGGGCGCGGAAAGGTATTGCTCGGCAGACGATGATCCCGATGCCGATTTCATGCATCCCTATCAGGGGTCATTCGACGAGGAGCCTGTATTCTATCGTTATGTGGTCAACGAGACACGCAAGGAGTACGTCGCCCGCATGGACGGCCAATATCTCTGCACGGTTGAAGGGAAAGACATTCTGGAGGACGTAACCCCAGCGATCCTTGGAGACACCAACCGTTTGGATTATCGGGGGCAGGAGGTCTTGGAAGGGCCTTGGGGGGCGATGTTATTACGCCCACCAACGACCGACCGGGCCCTGATTTTACCGACGTGACACCTGATTACACCATCTGGTAGCAAGTCGAGCTGTAGACGGTCACATTTGGCTTTGTGTGCTTGGGCTTAAAAACGATATGTTCGTCTATGCCATCGCAACCCCGCGTGCCACGCTCAGCAGCTCATATTCCCTCTGGTCCCACTGATGCAGCTCGGCGGCCTCGACGGCATCGCGACACAGATCCAGGAACACCTCGGCGCCCTCGCAGAAGCACTCGCGGGCAAAGGCGCCGGATCCGTCCGCAACGCACTTACCGTCAGCAAAGAGCTTCCAGCTGGACGGCTCGCGCGAGTCATCTCCGAGTAGCTTGATCTGCAGCACATGCGGGTCACCAGCGGCGCAGAGCTCTTCCTCGAGCACCTGCACGGTAAAGCGCATCTGGTGGGAGAGGCTGCTCTTGACCATAGCCGAGGCATAGCCGCTCGGCCCGTCCAGAAGATGCATTCGTTTTGGCCTGGCTGCCAGGTTGTGGAAGTTGCGCTCGCTGCGCACGGAGAAATTGCCCATACGGACTCCTTTCATCGATGTTGGCAGGGCCACCGTGCCTCTTGGCCGGTTGGCGTCGGGATCGTGGAGCCAACTCTCTACCCCGACTCTGGATAAAACGCGCCCGCTTCTTGTGGGCACGATGGAGTCTATCGGCGCACGCGGACAGAAATCAAGCGCGCGTGCGAAATGACGCGCGGGCGGTGCTTGATTTCGCCGGCTGCTGATAGGCTAAATCCGAAAAAGTGTCGAAATCTCCCGTGTAAAAGTACGGAAAAGTGTCGTAATACACACTTTAAAATATCGAAAAAGTGTCGAAATGAGCACCTAACAACTACGGAAAAGTGTATCCTAGTGCTAAAACAGCACGTAATAAGGGGTACGCTTATGCTGCAGAGAAAAGCGAAAGCACAGTTTGAATCTTGGCTTGCCTCGTCGCCTAACAAGGCTCTTTTGGTCAAGGGTGCCCGACAGGTAGGAAAGTCATATTTGGTCAACGTCTTTGCAAACGAATCGTTCGAAAATGTCGTGACGTTCGACCTTATCGCCGACGCGTCCGTGCGCGATTCGTTTTTGGCGGCGAAAAGTGCGGACGACCTGCTTATGCGCATGTCTATCGCTGCGACGCAGCCGATGGTTGCGAACAAGACCGTCGTGGTTATCGACGAGGTGCAGCGATGCCCCAACGTGGTGACGTTTATCAAATACCTGGTCCAGCGCGGCGACTTTCGATACATCCTTACCGGATCGCTCCTTGGCGTTGAGCTCGAGGGCATCGATTCCCTGCCGGTGGGGTATGTCGAGCAGGTCCAGATGTACCCGCTCGACTTTGAGGAGTTTTGCTGGGCAAATGGCGTTGGTGCCAGCGTGTTTGACATGCTCAGGGGCTGTCTAAAGGATGAGGAGGAGCTCCCCGGCTACCTGTATGACCGCTTGCTCGATCTGTTCCATCAGTATGTGGTGGTGGGAGGCATGCCCGACGCGGTCAATTCCTTCTTGGCGACGCGCAATGTCGACGAGGTTCGAAACATCCACCGCGATCTTCACGCCCTGTATCGCGATGACATCGCAAAGTATGCTCCGCCCGAGCTACGCTTGGTTATTCGCGATATCTATGATTTGATTCCCAGCGAGGCCGGCTCCAAAAACAAGCGATTCAAGCTGTCATCGATTAACGGTGTCAAACGTTTTTCGCAGGTGACAGACCATTTTCTCTGGTTATCGGAGGCGGGTGTCGCGCTTCCCGTGTATAACGTAACGGCGCCCGTGGCACCCCTTTTATTGGGGGAGCAGCGAAATCTATTTAAGCTGTTTTACCTGGACACCGGAATGCTCATGTCGTCGTATTCCAAAAGGGTCGCTCAAGGCGTTTTTGATGGGGAGGCGGAAGACGCTTTTGGCATGAACATGGGGGCGGCGTTTGAGGGCTTCGTTGCCCAAGAGCTCAAAGCTCATGGATTTAGATTGCGCTACTTTACGTCCAAAAAGGTCGGTGAGCTCGATTTTGTGGAAGAGACGCTCGATGGGGAAGTGCTCGCCATCGAGGTCAAATCGGGCAAGAGCTTTAAGTCCCACGCGGCGCTCGATAACGCGCTGGCAACGAAGGGCTACGGAATCGATCGCGCCCTGGTACTTGCGGAATGTAATCTTCACCGCGATGGTGACGTGCTGTATCTGCCCATCTTTATGGCAGGGCTTTTGGAGCCGTAACGTGCCGCCGGCTCTTCCGGCCCTCCCTTAACCCTCGCTACTCGTCGCCCCCGGCGTTGGGGTCGCCCTTGAGGGTGTTGATGTCCAGGTACTGGTTATCGTCCTCTTTTTGCTGGGTCTCCGACTCCGCTTGGGTGGGGCCGCGGAACAGCTGGAATCCCTCAAACGCAATGACACTGAGCAGGGCAATGATAATGGCGATAAAGGCAACCTTGACTGCCTGCGGAAATTCCGAGAAACGCAGCGCCTTTTCCTCGGCGTAATAATCGGCGAAGCGCTCTTCGCCCGTGCTTTTGGTATACGCCGGCGCGGACGCGGCCTCCGGGTCATATTCCGGTGCAGGCGTGGCGGCGTACGGATCGTTGAGATAATCGCTCGATGCGGTGCCATAATCCTCGGTCTCGATGCGACCGTTGCCAGCATAGTCATCGGAATAATCGGAATATGTCGCACCGCCCTCATAGTCCGCGGCGCTCGTGTTGGCGGCAAAAAGCGGGTTAACTGGAACGTCGAGCGCCGGCATGCCGGTAGAGGTCTCATCCAGATCGGCTGCAGCCCAGGAATCGTAGGCAACCTGACGGGCAACGGGCTCATCGAGCCTTGCGACCGGAGGCTTGCGTGCCGCAGGAACAGGCAACTGCTGGGCGCTGTACATAACAGTGCTGTCGGCCGATTTGCCCTGCGTCGCTGCAGCGAGAAATGCCGCCGTCTCGGACGGGTCGCTTGCGGGGCGGGGAGCGGGCGTGGGCGCCGAAGTGGGTGCGGGCGTAGGCGCGGGCGTCGAAACAGCCAACTGCGCAGGAGTCGGCGCAGATGCGGTCTTAGGCGCAAGTGCGGGATTGGGATTTGACGGGCGAGCCCCGCCGCCGCCCATGAGTTCGTCGGCGGTCCACGGGCGATCATCCATCACATCGTCAAGGCTCAGTGAAAACAGGTCGTCTTCACCCTCATCGAACATGCGGTGCACATGTCCACCAATTGCCGGAATCAATCCGCGACCGGTGCATGATGCCTTGCTCAACGCCATTCTGTTCCATCCTTTCGAAATACCAATGACATCGATTATATGGAACTTCCCAAGCTGCTCGGTCTTGGATTCGTGCTTTCCAGAACTCGCGCCCAAAAGGGGAGGGGCAATCCAGGCGAGTGCCTACTTGTCGCCGGCCGCCGCCTTGGCCTCATTGAGGTAGCTATAGAAGCTGTACTTTGAGATGCCAAAGAACTCGCAGGCGCGCTCGCTCGACTTGGAAATGAGAAAGGCGCCGCGACGGTCGAGGTAGCCAATGGCACGAATGCGCTCGTCTTTGGTCATGAGTGCCGCGGGCTTGCCCACAAACTGCTCGCACTCGTGCAGCAGGTCCTCGAGCAGATCGCCGATGTTCTTGGTAATGGGCTCGGGCTCGGTATAGCCCGTGCCGCCGGTGCCGGTAAAGGCGTCGAGCGAACGCTCAAAAGCCTTCATAAGCGTAATGTCAAAGTTGATGCCCAAAATGCCGACGGGCTTGCCCTCGTCGTTGCGGATAAAGATCGTCGAGGACTTGAGCAGCTTACCGTCGGTGGTTTTGGTGAGGTATGGCTCGCGGTCGTGTACGTCGGTGGCGCCCTCGTGCATGGACTCAAACACGAGATGGCTGGGGCCGGCACCCAGTTTGCGCCCGCTGACGTGGCCGTTTTCGATCACTACGATGGAGTGGTCCACGTCCTCGGTCTCCAGATCGTGGACGACGACTTCGCAGTTGGGGCCAAATTGGAGCGCCAGACCGTGTGCGAGGCGCTTGTAAAACTCAATCTGTGCGGGGGTCATGGGTACCTTCCTAAAAATTAGTTTGGGCTCACTGTGCCATAAACCACACCTGTTCGCAAATAACGAAAGCGTCGCTGCGTTGTGTGACCGTTCGGCGGCGAAAAAGTACCGATTACGGCAACAAACAATTCGTTAGGTATGCCAATCAAAAAGTGTGATAGAACATTACTAACAAACTTTTTGTTTGGCATCCACATAAAAGTTCAGCCGTGTGAATGGGATCGGGCTGAAACGCGTATGCGGGGGCCGGCAAGAGAGAACTTAAGGAGTTCACCGTATGGCCGATAAGATCCAGTGGGCGAGCAACACGATGCCCAAGAGCGATGACAAGCACTTGGGAATCATGAGTCTCGACCACGTGAAGAAGGCCCGCGCCTTCCACCAGTCGTTCCCTCAATATACCGTCACCCCGCTTGCCCGCCTGGACGGCCAGGCCGCGCGTCTGGGCCTGTCCAACCTGTGCGTTAAGGACGAGAGCTATCGCTTTGGCCTCAACGCCTTTAAGGTCCTGGGCGGCTCGTTTGCCATGGCCAACTACATTGCCGACGAGACCGGCAAGGACGTTGCCGACTGCACCTTCGATTACCTGACCTCCGATCAGCTGGCCGAGGACTTTGGCCAGGCTACCTTCTTTACCGCCACCGACGGCAACCATGGCCGCGGCGTGGCATGGGCTGCCAACAAGCTGGGCCAGAAGGCTGTCGTGCACATGCCCAAGGGTTCCACCAAGCCCCGCTTCGATAACATCGCCGCCGAGGGCGCCACGGTGACCATTGAAGAGGTCAACTACGACGAGTGCGTGCGCATGGCCGCCGCCGAGGCCGACGCCTGCGAGCGCGGCGTCATCGTTCAGGACACCGCCTGGGAGGGCTACGAGAAGATCCCGTCCTGGATCATGGAGGGTTACGGCACCATGGCTTCCGAGGCTGCCGAGCAGCTGCGCGAGATGGCCATCAACCGCCCGACGCACGTGTTTGTCCAGGCTGGCGTAGGCTCGCTCGCCGGCGCCGTGGTGGGCTACTTTACCAACCTGTATCCCGATAACCCGCCCACCTTCGTCGTGGTTGAGTGCGCGCCTGCCGCCTGCCTGTACAAGGGCGCTGCCGCCGGCGACGGCGATCCGCGCATCGTGGACGGCGACATGCCCTCCATCATGGCCGGTCTGTGCTGCGGCGAGCCCAACATTCTGGGCTGGGATATCCTGCGCAACCACACCACCGCCTTCGTGTCTTGCCCCGACTGGGTCACCGCTCGCGGCATGCGCACCCTGGGCGCTCCCGAGTAGGGCGACACGCGCGTCATCTCCGGCGAGTCCGGCGCAGTGACCACCGGCCTGGTCGAGACTCTCATGCTCGATCCCGAGTACGCCGAGCTCAAGGAGCTCATCGGCCTGGACAAGACGAGCTCCGTGCTCTGCTTCTCCACCGAGGGCGACACCGATCCCGACCAGTATCGCCGCATTGTTTGGGAAGGCGAATATCCCACTTGTTAATCGTTAGGGCGGAGTAAATAGGTATCGCTCCGCCACCTCACAGGTAGATTCCTTCGTTTGAAAGGTTATGAACAATGGCTAAAGAACTCGATTTCGTCGCTATCAAGGCTGCTGCTGAGTCCCACCGTGCTGATATGTCGCGTTTTCTTCGCGCAATGATTAGCCATCCCTCTGAATCCTGCGAGGAGGGTGAGGTTGTCGCTTGCATCAAGGCCGAGATGGAGAGCCTTGGCTATGACGAGGTCAAGGTCGACGGCCTGGGCAACGTCATGGGCTTTATGGGCGAGGGCGACAAGATCATCGCCATCGACTCCCACATCGACACCGTCGGCATCGGCAACATCGAGAACTGGGATGCCGATCCCTATGAGGGCTACGAGACCGACGAGATCATTTACGGCCGCGGCGGCTCCGACCAGGAGGGCGGCATGGCTTCCGCTACCTACGCTGCCAAGATGATGAAGGACATGGGTCTCATCCCCGAGGGCTACAAGATCATGGTCGTCGGTACCGTCCAGGAAGAGGACTGCGACGGCATGTGCTGGCAGTACATCTACTACTAGGACGGCATTAAGCCCGAGTTCGGCATTTCCACTGAGCCCACCGACGGCGGCATCTATCGCGGCCACCGCGGCCGCATGGAGATCCGCGTCGACGTTCACGGCACCTCCTGCCACGGCTCCGCTCCCGACCGCGGTGACAACGCCATCTACAAGATGGCCGACATCATCGCCGACGTCCGCGCCCTCAACAACAACGGCTGCGACGAGTCGACCGACATCAAGGGCCTCGTCAAGATGCTCGACCCCAAGTACAACCCCGAGCACTACGAGGATGCCCGCTTCCTGGGCCGCGGCACCTGCACCGTCAGCCAGATCTTCTACACCAGCCCCAGCCGTTGCGCCGTGGCCGATTCCTGCGCTATCTCCATCGACCGTCGCATGACCGCCGGTGAGACCTGGGAGTCCTGCCTGGACGAGATCCGCAACCTGCCGGCCGCCAAGAAGTACGGCGACGACGTGAAGGTCTCCATGTACATGTACGACCGTCCGTCCTGGACCAGCGAGGTCTACGAGACCGAGGCTTACTTCCCCACGTGGATCAACAAGGAGACCGCTCCGCACGTCAAGGCCCTCGTCGACGCCCACAAGGCCATGTTTGGTGACGAGCGCATCGGCTGCGAGCCCAGCATGGACAAGCGCACCGGTCGCCCGCTGTGCGACAAGTGGACCTTCTCCACGAACTGCGTTTCCATCCAGGGCCGCTATGGCATCCCCTGTGTCGGCTTTGGCCCGGGTGCCGAGTCTCAGGCTCACGCTCCCAACGAGGTCACCTACAAGGACGACCTGGTCACCGCTGCCGCCATGTATGTGGCTGCCCTGAACCTCTACGATCCGAGCCAGGCCGATGGCGACGCCACCGTGTTCCGCGCCGGTCTGACCAACAACAAGATCGATTAGTCCCATTCCTCGATTTTGTTGAGCCGGGGGCCGCTCGTGTCCCCGGCACCCCCTGTTGACTTGGGGCCCGCGGTCGTTATCTCCCATGCTTCCTCAACGGTGGCGGGTCCTCGTCATGGTGCTCTGCATGTTCTAGCCACACGCGCATGCCGGAGCGCATCAACTCATTGCGATCGTTTCATCTTTAGAAAGGACATTTCCATGGACGTCAAGTTTACCGAGCTCGTCGAGCAGCTGAACGGCCTCGATTTTAAGGGCATGTACGGCAGCGACTTCCTGCACACTTGGGACAAGACCACCGATGAGCTCAAGGCTCTCTACATCGTCGCCGACGCCCTGCGCGAGCTGCGCGAGAACAACGTCTCGTCCATGATCTTCGACTCGGGTCTGGCCGTCTCCCTGTTCCGCGACAACTCCACCCGTACGCGCTTCTCCTTCTCTAAGGCCGCCAACCTGCTCGGCCTTGAGCTGCAGGACCTGGACGAGAAGAAGTCCCAGATCGCTCACGGCGAGACCGTCCGCGAGACCGCTACCATGATCTCCTTCATGGCCGACGTCATCGGCATCCGCGACGACATGTACATCGGCAAGGGCGACGCCTACATGGCCGAGGTTTCCGAGTCTGTCCAGCAGGCTTACGAGGACGGCGTTCTGGATCACCGTCCCACGCTCATCTCCCTGCAGTCCGATTCCGACCACCCCACGCAGTCCTCTGCCGACATGCTCTACCTCATCAACGAGTTTGGTGGCCTCGAGAACCTCAAGGGCAAGAAGGTTGCCGTCACCTGGGCCTATTCGCCCTCTTACGGCAAGCCGCTGTCCTGCCCGCAGTCGCTGATCAGCCTGCTGCCCCGTTTTGGCATGGACGTCACCCTGACTCACCCCGAGGGCTACGACCTCATGCCCGAGGTCGTCGAGCGCGCCAAGGGCTATGCCGCCGAGTCCGGCACCACCTTTAAGCAGGTCAACACTATGGCCGAGGCCTTCGAGGGCGCCGACATCGTGATCCCCAAGAGCTGGGCTCCGTTTGCCGCCATGGAGAAGCGCACCAACCTGTACGCCGAGGGCGACGACGCCGGCATCGCCGCGCCGATCCTGCGCATCGGCCTGCCGGACCACTTCGTCGCCCACGGCGACACCAGCAGATTGCGCGACGACAACGGCCTCTCGCCAGAAAAGATCGCCGCGCGCATCGCAGCATTTCTCGGGAAGGACTGAGACCATGGCGAAAAAAGAACGACTCGACGTGCTCGTCGTGCAGCAGGGACTCGCTGACACCCGCGAAAAAGCACA
>URYU01000041.1 GCA_900552155.1 uncultured Collinsella sp. | reverse complement strand
GACGGGGTCACTTATCCCCCACAACCACGGCCTTCTCCGCGAGCCGACCTCAAGGCCGTAAACGTCGGGAATCCGGGGCGGGACGGGGGCTTCTCTCCGGAACATTCCGTAGGACGCAAAGAGGCTCCGCAGCGCGAAGCGCGATGCGAAGCCTCTTTGCATGTCCGAGGACGTTCCGGAGAGAAGCCCCCGTCCCGCCCCGGATTCCCGGTGGGAAGTTCTAGACCTTGTCGGCCTTAGTACATACCGCCGCCCTGCTGACCAGCGGTAGCAGCAGCGATTGCGTCCTCAAGCTGAGTGTTCTTGGGGACATCGGAGACGGTAGCCTCGGTGATGAGGATCAGGCTGGCGACAGAAGCAGCGTTCTGCAGGGTGACGCGGCTGACCTTGACGGGGTCGAGGACGCCCATCTCGATCATGTCGCCCCACTCGCCGTTGGCAGAGTTGAGACCCTGGCCGGCGGGCAGCTCGGCAACCTTGTCGACCACGACAGCGCCCTCAAAGCCAGCGTTCTTGGCGATGGTAGCAACCGGAGCAGTCAGAGCCTTCTTGACGATGTCGACACCGATCTTCTCCTCGGGGTCATCGAGCTCAACGGCGTCGAGCGCAGGAGCAGCGTCCATGAAGGCGACGCCGCCACCGGCGACGATGCCCTCCTCGACAGCAGCGCGGGTTGCCTGCAGGGCGTCCTCGACGCGGTGCTTGATCTCCTTGAGCTCGGACTCGGTAGCAGCGCCGACCTTGATGACGGCAACGCCACCGGAGAGCTTGGCCAGGCGCTCCTGGAGCTTCTCGCGGTCGAAGTCAGAGGTGGTGTTCTCCATCTCGCCCTTGATCTGAGCGATGCGAGCGTCGATGGCCTCCTTGGAGCCAGCGCCGCCGACGATGACGGTGTTGTCCTTGGAGATGGTGACGGACTTAGCGGTACCGAGCATATCGGCGGTGATGTCAGCGACCTTCACGCCCAGCTCGTCCAGGGCAGCCTGGCCACCGGTGAGGACGGCGATGTCCTCGAGGATGCGCTTGCGGCGATCGCCGTAGCCCGGGGCCTTGACAGCGCAGACGTTGAGAGCGCCACGGATCTTGTTGAGGACCAGGGTAGGCAGAGCCTCGCCGTCGATGTCCTCAGCAATGATGAGCAGGCCACGGCCAGCGCGCTGGACAGCCTCGAGAACGGGCATGATGTCCTGAACGCTGGAGATCTTCTGGTCGGTGATGAGGATGTACGGATCCTTCATCACGGCCTCCATGCGGTCGTTGTCCGTGACGAAGTAAGCGGAGACATAGCCCTTGTCGAACTGCATGCCCTCGACGGTGTCGATGGTGATGTCGAACGTCTGGGAATCCTCGACGGTGATGACGCCGTCCTTGCCCACGACCTCCATGGCCTCGGCGATCTTCTCGCCGACCTCGGGGTCACCGGCGGAGATGGTACCGACGGAAGCAATCTGCTCCTTGGTCTCGACCGGCTTGGCCTGCTTCTTCATCTCGGCGACGGCGGCGTTAACGGCCTTGTCGATGCCGCGACGGATGGCCAGCGGGTTGGCGCCAGCGGCGACGTTGCGCAGACCGTCGTTGACGATGGCCTGGGCGAGCAGGGATGCGGAGGTGGAGCCGTCACCCACGGTGTCGTTGGTCTTGGTGGCGACCTCCTTCACCAGCTGAGCGCCCATGTTCTCGATGTTGTCCTCGAGCTCGATCTCCTTGGCGACGGAAACGCCGTCGTTGGTGATGGTCGGGGCACCGAACGTGCGCTGCAGCGCAACGTAGCGACCCTTGGGGCCCATGGTGACGGTAACGGCGTCGGCCAGAGTGTTGACGCCCTTGGCAAGCTTAGCGCGGGCATCGGTGTTGAACGTAATGTTCTTTGCCATGGTAGGTAATCCTCCAAAAGAAACGTGACTCGCGTCGCCGCTTCCGAGTCCTATGCGGCGGGCGCGTTCAAAGACGAATCAGAGATTCTGACGAGACTAGGCCTCGACAACAGCGTAGATGTCGTCGGCGCGCATCAGCAGATACTTCTCGCCGTCGACCTTGACCTCGTTGCCACCGAACTTACCGTAGATGACAACGTCACCGACCTTGACGTCCATGGGGATGCGCTCACCCTTGTCGTTGACCTTGCCGGCGCCAACGGCAACGATGGTGCCACGCTGCGGCTTCTCCTGAGCGTTGCTGGCGATATACAGACCAGAAGCGGTCTTCTGCTCGGCCTCGTCGGGCTTGACCAGAACACGATCTGCAAGCGGCTTCAAAGACGACATGCTTGTCTCCTCCTTTTTGGGCCGCGCGGTTATACCACGCGAATTAACCCTTTTTGTTTGCGTACGCGTTGAATGGTACCCACGAATGGCGGGTTATACAACACGGAGTCAAAAAATCTTATTTTTTGGCACTTAGATTTTCTGAATGCCGGGGAATAACTTAGCGGTGGCTCCCGGGGCGGACCGGAGGGCATGAAGTTTGCTGCTCTACAGTCCTGCGCAAGACGGAAAGCACATTAAGTGCTTTCCTTTGCGTGCGGAACTCGCGACAAACTTAATATATTTCGCCGCCCCTCTGCCAAGCTCGGGAGACGACACGTTGATGTCTGCTTAACTCTGCTCGTTCAGGCTAATGACTTTGTTGGGGGTCCACTATTTGCTGGAGGGTGAACTTGCATTGCATTGGCTCGCCTTCTGCTTGTGGCTTTGCCTCATCAAAATTGAAGATCATGATGGCGCAGTTGGGGAGTTTTGCTGGGAGCTCGAAGCCCTCTGGGGCTGCGGCCTTGATGAATTGGCGACTGGCGCTGCCGTGGCTTATTGCTAGGAGGGTTTCGATGCCCTCGGAGCCCATGAGATTGGTGAGGGTGTCTACCATGCGCTCTTGCAGCGCGCGGCTTCCTTCTCCTCCGAAGGGGACCAGATCCTCGCCGGGATCCCAGACGTCGGTGGGCAGGGCGTCGTGGGGGCCTTTTTCGAAGGTGCCGTAGCTGCGCTCGATGATGCCTTCGCAGGGCTCGACAGCGGCGTCCGGACCGAGGAGTTCGCATGCGACGAGACTTGCCGTGTTCATGGCTCGGCCTAAGGGCGATGAGACCACTTTGTCGGGGACGACGCCGTGGGCTTTGAGCCATGCGGCTGCCATCCCCGCTTGTTTGCGGCCCAGGTCGGTCAAAGGTGAATCGCAGCGGCCCTGGACCAGCTTTTTGACGTTGAATTCCGTCTGGCCGTGGCGGAGTAGATATAGACGCTTCATGCTCTCCCCTTCTGCTTCAGTTACCTTGCCGGCACAGCCCTACTCGTGGATATGGCCGACATAGTCCTCGTCGATCGTAATCTTGGCGACCGACTTGGGATATTCCGATTCGACCCGTTGTGCCAGCGCGTGCTTTACGTCTTCGGCACTCATCTGCAGATCCGAGGGTCGCACGCAGTCAAAGATCACGTTGGTGTGCGTGGGGCCCGGCACGCAACGCAGATCGTGAATCGAAAGGCGGCAATCAATCTCCAGGGCCATAGCGTTGATGCGCAGGCGCATGCTCGCCACATTTGAATCGTCGGTCACGATGGGATCGTAATGGAGCGTGACGATCATGCCGTCCTCGTCCCTAAAAGACTGCTCGATGTTATCGAGCGTGTCGTGACTTTCCAGCGGACTGGCCTCGGCCGCCATCTCGGCGTGCGCACTTGCGAACTTCCTGCCCGGGCCGTAGTCGTGAACCATCAGATCGTGAACGCCCAAAACGCCGGGGTAGCGCATAATCTTGTCTCGAATGTGCTTGACCAGCTTAGGATCGGGCGTCTGGCCCAAAAGCGGGCTCACCGTATCCTGGATGAGCTCAAAGCCGCTCCAGCCAATATAGGCGCCAACGGCAAGGCCGACCCATGCGTCAAGATTGATGCCCGTCACCTGCGAAACAATTGCGCACGCCAGTACGGCGCCCGTGGCAAGAACATCGTTCTTGGAATCCTGCGCGGTCGCATGCAGTGTCTCGGACTCAATGCGATCGCCGAGCTTTTGGTTGAGGGCCGCCATCCAGAGCTTTACGACCATCGAAAGCACGAGAACTGCCACCAGGGCAAGCGAGAACTCGACAGGTTCGGGGTGGATGACGCGCTCAACCGAGGACTTCACCAGCTCAACGCCAATCAGCAGAACGAGGGCCGCCACGACCAATCCCGAGAGATACTCGTAGCGACCGTGGCCGTAAGGATGCTCGGGGTCGGCCGGCTTGCTCGCCAGCTTAAAGCCCAGCACGCTCACGATATTCGAGCTGGCATCGGACAAGTTGTTCATGGCATCCGCCACAATCGAAACCGATCCCGAAACCACACCAATGGCACCCTTCGCAGCGCAAAGCGCAACATTGGCGACAATACACACCATGCCCGCTAACGTGCCCACACGCGCACGATCGCCCTGTGCGCGCTTAACAATCCACTCGACCATCTTCATCCGCCCCCACGGCACTACCTATATATCTATTGCTCAAACGGATTGTAGTGTAGCCACTTTGTCCTCAGGATACAAAAAGGCCGCGCCCACACGGGCCTCGGCCTTGGAATGTAACATGCGGGACTGTCCCTTTATCAATCGATTTATGCGCTTGCCTCGGCCACGCTCTTCGAGGTTTCGGGCGAATCGGCTCCGTCCTCCGTCGCCTGCCCCTTCGCCGGCACCACGCCAAAGCAGTAGCTCAGCGCCGCAGACACCACAAAAGCCGTACCGCCGGCAACGCAACACCACAGCAGGTTCGAGATGCCGCCTGTGGCAAAGCCAATGACCATGAGGACATTCGTCATGCCGATGGTATAGGCCGTAACGTGGCCCACGGCCGCAACAAGGCCTCCGACGGCACCGCCAATGGCCATGCACGTCAGGCACCTGCCATATTTGAAGCCGCAGCCATACAGCGCCGGTTCGCTCACACCACCAAGAACACCCGAGATCGAATAGCCCAGCATGAGCGCCTTCTCGTCCTTATCGGCAACGCGAAGCGACGCGCCAAAGGGCATGCCCCAAACGGCAAACGTCGCCATCGTCGCGGCGATAAGGATGCACGAATCCATTCCCACACTCAAAACCTGCGCATAGGCGAGCGATAGGACAACGTTGCTGACGCCCGCGATCTTGAGGAACTCCCAGCCCGCGGCAAGCCCCATGAGCGTGAGCAGCGACACGATGCCACCGGAATTGCCAAGCATAAACATAAGCTGGCCCAGCAGCATGCCCAGATAGCTGCCCGCCGGCGCCGTAATACACAGCGAAACCGGAACCATGACGAGCATGGTCGCAAACGGGACGAACGAAAACGCCACGGCCTGAGGGATAACGCGCTGAAAGAAACACTCCACTCGCCATAGCACGGGCACCGAGATGAGAATCGGAATAACAGTCGTCGTGTAATCATTGACCGGCGCGGGAAGCAGGCCATACACGGAAGTCATCGATGTCCCCGTCGTCGATGCGACATCGACGAGCTTAAGCAAATCGGGCGCAATCAATACGCCGCCCAGCATCATGCCCAGCTGCTCCGAGCAACCGAGCTGGCGGGCGGCCGCCCAACCAAGATAAATGGGCAAAAAGTAGTAGCCGGCGTTATAGAGCCAACTGTAGAACAGGCGATAGATTTCGGAATCGGCAGCCCACAGGCCCAGCATGCCTTCGCCCATAATGACGGCGACGGTGCGGAACAACGCCGCGCAGACAATAAACGGCAGTGCCGACATCATGCTTTTGGACAGATAGTCCACCACGGCCATGGCGTTTGATGAGAACGTCGTTGTAAACGAGGTGTAAGAAACTTGTGACACAGGAACCCTTTCCCAATGTGACATGCGGACTGTCCCTTTGTCACATCGTGCGGTACTGACCGATTGCGCGGTACTTTTCATAGCGGAGGTTTGTGAGGGTCGCGTCGTCGAGCCGCCCAAGCGTATCGAAGGCAGCGAATGCCGAGGACATGACGGCGCCGGCGATCTCCTCATGCGACAGGCCTCTATCGTCAACAATGCCGTCGATAATGCCGAGCGCCAACAGATCGGGGGCCGTGAGCTTAAGCGCCTCGGCGGCCTCATTCGCGCGCTCGGTATCCTTCCACAGGATCGACGCACAGGCCTCGGGGCTCACGACCGAATAGGCCGAGCTCGAGAGCATCAGGATGCGGTCGGCCACGGACAGCGCCAGCGCGCCACCAGAGCCGCCCTCACCTGTCACCACCGAGACAATCGGCGTCTTAAGGCCGCTCATCTCCATGAGGTTCTGGGCAATCGCCTCACCCTGGCCGCGTTCCTCGGCACCGATGCCGCAAAACGCGCCCGAGGTATCGACCAGGCACAGAACCGGTCGACCAAATTTTTCGGCCTGGCGCATCAGGCGACGCGCTTTGCGGTAGCCCTCGGGATGTGCCATACCAAAGTTGCGACGCATGCGCTCTTTGGTCGTGGTGCCGCGCTCGATGGCGATGACCGTTACGGGGCGTCCGTCTTTCCAGCCAATGCCAGCCACCACAGCAGCGTCGTCGCCAAAGTAGCGGTCGCCGTGCAACTCCACAAATCCATCCAGGCCCAGCGAGATCATCTCGCCTGCCGTGGCGCGATCTGCCGAGCGGGTCTGCTTGACAATCTCGAGCGCGGTTTTTGGTGCGGCCGAGCGCTTGAACAAGTGTCCCAGCTTTTTGCCGCGGCGACCCGTATGCACGATCTCATGCGGTGCCCCCAGGCCGGGCGCGTGCCCTTCGTGCAGCGCCAGCAGCTCGCCTACCGTGAGCGCAATCTCGCCACGCGGAACAACGGCATCGCAAAAGCCGTGCTCCAGCAAAAACTCGGAGCGCTGGAATCCCTTGGGCAGGCGCTTGTGCATGTTCTGCTCGATCACGCGCGGGCCGGCAAATGCCGTCAGGGCATCGGGCTCGGCCAGGATAATATCGCCCTCCATGGCAAAGCTCGCGGTTACGCCTCCGGTCGTGGGGTCAGTGAGCACCGTGATATACAGGCCGCCCGCCTCGCTATGGCGCCTAACCGCCGCAGAGATTTTGGCCATCTGCATGAGCGAGGTCACGCCCTCCTGCATGCGGGCGCCACCCGATACGGTAAAGCCAACGACCGGCAGTCCCAGCTCGGTCGCACGCTCAAATGTGCGGCAGATCTTCTCGCCCACCACGGAACCCATCGAGCCCATCATAAAGTTGGCGTCCATAAAGAAGAGCGCCGTATCGCAACCGCAGATTTTGCCCTTGCCGCACACAACGGCATCGCGCTCGCCCGAACGTTCGCTCACGCTCTTGAGCTTGTCGGCATAGCCGGGAAACGAAAGGAAGTCCTCCGGCGCCAGACTGGCATCCCATTCCTCAAACGTGCCCTCGTCAATCGTCATGCGCATGCGGTCGCGCCCGCTCACGCGAAAGTGTTTGCCGCAACGAGGGCAGACCTCGAGGTTGTCGTGCAGGCGCGCCTCATCGATCACGCGGCGGCACTCCGGGCACTTGATAAACACGTGGCGCGCGGGAAACTCGGCGCACGACTCGGTCATCGGTCCCTCGAGGACGTTAACCGTCTTCGCTTTTCTATTCATCAGCATAGAGATGCCCCATCAGATCGGTGTGATACATGCCCGACAAGAACTCGTCGTTTGCCAGCACGTCGAGCTGAAGCTCGCTGTTTTCGCTCACGCCCTCAATCACGAGCTCGCCCAGGGCCGAGCGCATCTTGCGAATGGCGCCGTCACGCGTGGGCGCACACACGATGAGCTTGCCAAGCATGGAGTCGTAGTACGGCGGAACTTTAGCACCGGTAAACATGGCGGAATCCCAGCGCACGCGCGGACCACCCGGCACACGCAACGCGGTGACCGTTCCGCATGACGGCAGAAAGTCCGGCGTTTCGGCATTGATGCGGCACTCCATGGCGTGGTTGCGGACCGGCATGTCCTCCTGCTCAAAGGGCAGAGGCTGGCCGGCTGCCACGCGCAGCTGCCACTTGACCAAGTCGGTATCGGTCACAAACTCCGTAACCGGATGCTCCACCTGCAAGCGCGTGTTCATTTCCATAAAGTAGAAATTGCCGTCGTCCGAATACAGGAACTCGATGGTACCGGCTCCTTCGTAGCCGACGGCACGAGCCAGGTCACGCGCTGCCTTGTGCATGCGAGCACGAACGTCGTCGTGTCCGTCGAGGCACGGCGCGGGGCTCTCTTCGATTAGCTTTTGGTTGCGCCGCTGCACCGAGCACTCGCGCTCGCCGAGCGAAAACACATGGCCCTGCTTATCGGCCATAATCTGTACCTCAACGTGATGCGCCGGCGCGACGAACTTCTCCATGTAGCACTCGCCGTCGCCAAAAACGGCCTCGCCCTCGGCGCGTGCTTCAATAAAGGCCTTTGCCGCATCTTCCGCGCGCTCGACCTTACGAATACCGCGACCGCCGCCGCCCGCACGCGCCTTAATAAGCACGGGGCAGCCAATGCGCTCAGCCTCGGCCGTTGCCTCCTCGGGACTTTTGAGCAAATCGCAGCCCGGCACGATGGGCACGCCCGCCGCGGCAGCCGTTCGACGTGCGGCGTCCTTGTCGCCCATGCTGTCGATGACCTCGGCCGAAGAACCGACAAACGCCAGGCCATACTTGTCGCAGTCGCGCACGAAGCTCGCCTTCTCGGAGAAAAAGCCATAGCCGGGATGAATTGCCTTAGCTCCCGACTTTACGGCACAGGTGAGCACAGCATCGTCGTTGAGGTAGCTCTCGGCAAGACGCGGGCCGCCAATGCAATACGCCTCGTCGGCAAGCTGCACGTGCAGCGCGTCCGCATCGGCCGTGGAATAAACGGCGACGGTTTTGATGCCCATATCGCGGCACGCGCGGATAACACGGACCGCGACTTCGCCGCGGTTGGCGATGAGCACTTTGTCGAACATGAAGCCTTCCTTAACTTTCGTGCATGAGTGCAAAGGACATATCGGCGCGGCAGCAAACCTCACCGTTGACGCTTGCAGTACCCGTCGCAAAACGGAACGGCCCGCGCGCACGCGTGATGGAGCACACCAGATCCACCGTATCGCCCGGGCGCACCGGACGCTTAAAGCGCACCTTGTCCAGACTCGTGTAGAACGGCGTCGCGCCGCGCGCTTCCTCATCGCCCATCAGCAGCACGCAGCAGTTCTGGGCGAGCATCTCGCACTGAATCACACCGGGGACGACCGGGTTTCCCGGAAAATGCCCCTGCAAAAAGTACTCGTCGCCCGTAATCGTGATCTTGCCGTGGGCCTCGTCGCCCACCAGCTCGGCCTCGTCGAGCAAAAGCATCGGTTCGCGATGCGGCAACAGTTCCTTAAGCTCTTCTTTGTTCATGGATATCACCTATCCGATCCTCATGAGGCAGCTGCCAAACTCCACGAGGTCGCCGTCGGCCACGCAGATCTCGAGCACCTCGCCGTCTGCCTCTGCCGTTACCTCGTTGAGAACCTTCATGGCCTCGATGATGCAGAGCGTCTCGCCGGCCTTGACCTTAGAGCCCACGTGCACAAACGGCTCGTCGCCCGGCGCCGGGGCAGCATAGAAAACGCCGACCATGGGAGCGGTCACCTCGGTGCCCTTGGGCTCCGGTGCGGCGGCAGGTGTCTGCGCGGCGGGCTCCGGTGCGGCAGGCGCGACTGTGGGAGCTGCAACTGGAGCGGCCATAGCGCTCGGCATGGGCATGGGCACGGCAACCGGCTGTGCGGCGCTCACGCGCTCGAGTTCGACCGCGGTGCCATCGGGCTCCTCAACGCGTACGCGCGTGAGGCCGCGGTCCTCCATAACATCGGCTATCTCGGCAAGTCTTTTGGAATCCATGCTCTAGCTCCTCGTATATCTACGCAGCGCGATGGCGGCGTTGTGTCCGCCAAAGCCCAGGTTGGTCGAAAGCGCCCAGGTAAGGTCAGCGCGAACCGCGCGATTGGGCGTGTAGTCAAGATCGCAGGCGGGATCGGGCGTGTGGTAGTTAATGGTCGGCGGCACCACGCCCTGCTCGAGCGCCATGGCGCAGGCCATGACCTCGATGGCGCCCGTGGCACCGATCATGTGGCCGGTCATCGACTTAGTCGACGAGACGTGCGCGGCACGCGCCGCGTCCTCGCCGAGCGCACGCTTAATGCCCGCCGTCTCGGACGAATCGTTGAGCTTGGTCGATGTGCCGTGGGCATTGATGTAGAGGCCCTCGGAAGGCCTGACGTCGCCCTCGGTCACCGCCAGCGATATCGCGCGGGCAATGCCGGCAGCCTCGGGATCGGGGCTCGTGATGTGATAGGCATCATCGGTGTTGCCGTAGCCCACGACCTCGGCATAAATGTGCGCACCGCGCGCCTGCGCATGTTCCATGCTCTCGAGCACGAGCACGCAGGCGCCCTCGCCCATCACAAAGCCGTCGCGGTCTGCATCGAACGGACGGCAGGCCGTCGCGGGATCGGGGTTGGTGGTCAATGCGCGGCAGGACGTAAAGCCCGCAACGGCATCGGGGATAATTGCAGCCTCGGCGCCGCCCGCGAGGATCGCGTCGGCATAGCCGTGCTTGATGGCGCGGAACGCCTCGCCCACCGCATGGGCCGAGGTTGCGCACGCGGTCACCACGGGCAGGGTCGGGCCCTTTGCCTTGTGGCGGATTGCGATATTGCCCGATGCTATGTTGGGGATCATCATCGCGATCATATAGGGCGATGCGCGGCGGGGCCCACGTTCGGCAATCGTATGGACGTTGTCGACGAGCGTCGTCATGCCGCCCACGCCCGAGCCCACGTAGACGCCCAGGCGCTCGCGATCGATGGCGCCTTCGACATCAAAGCCCGCATCGTGCATGGCTTCGTCCGAAGCCGCCATCGCAAACTGAACGCAGGGGTCGAGATGCTTGGCGTCACGCTTGCCAAAGTACTCGTTGCCGTCAAAGCCCTTGACCTCGGCCGCCACCTTGACGGCAAACGCATCGGTATCGAAGTGCGTGATCGGGCCGATGCCGCACGTGCCGGCGCACATGGCCGCCCAGGTGGCAAGCGCGGTGTTGCCGAGCGGCGACACGGCACCGATACCGGTGATTGCAACTCTCTGTTCCATCATGGTCTCCTCATCCAAGCCGTTCTTCGGCCCTGGTTTCTACATCGCCATTCCGCCGTCGACGCGTACGACTTCGCCCGTAATGTAGGCAGCCGCATCGCTCACTAAAAATCGCACCACACCGGCCACCTCTTCGGGCTGCGCCATACGCTTAAGGGGAATCTGCTCCTCGGTTACCGTACGCACCTTCTCCGAGAGCTTTGCCGTCATATCCGTCTCGACAAACCCGGGGGCAACCGCGTTCACTCGTACGCCGCGGGGCGCAAGCTCGCGCGCCACCGCCTTGGTCAGGCCGATCACGCCCGCCTTGGAGGCAGCGTAGTTGGCTTGCCCGGCATTGCCCATCAGGCCCACGACCGAGCTCATGTTGACGACGCAACCGCCACGCTGGCGCATAAAGGTCTTGGTGAGCGCGCGCGTCATGTTGAATGTTCCCTTGAGATTGACGTCGAGCACGCGGTCGAAGGCGTCATCGCCCATGCGCATGAGCAGGCCATCGCGGGTGATGCCGGCGTTGTTGACGAGCGCCCAAATGGAGCCAAAGTCGTTGAGGACCGCTTCCACGCACGCGTTGACGGCAGCGGGGTCGGCCACGTCACATTGATATGAGCGCGCCGTGGCGCCAGCCGCCTCGCAGGCGTCGCACGTCTCGCGCGCCGCATCGACGCTGCCGGCATAGACGACGGCGATATCGTAGCCATCCTCCGCCAGACCGATAGCGCAGGCGCGGCCGATACCCCGCGAGCCGCCCGTGACCAGTGCCACGCGACGTGAGTCGTTGCGCTCGAGCGCGCCATTGTTCAAGTTGCCCATGTCATTCCTTTCGGGTTACAGCCCTGTGGACTATGCGAGCTCGTCGGCAATAGCTGCGACCTGCTCGGCCGTCTCGCACGAATACACACGAACGTCGCTCAGCGTACGCTTGACCAGGCCGGACAGCGTTTTGCCGGGGCCGACCTCAATAAATGTGTCGATGCCTTGATCCTGCAGAGCATGCAGTGTATCGACCCAGCGTACGGCATGGCTCACCTGATTGGCCAGCACCTCCGATGCCGTCTGGGGGTCCGCCGGATAGGACGCCGCTGTCATATTTGCCAAAACAGGAATGAGCAACGGGGACGGCGCGTGACCGGCCTCAATATATGCGGCAAGGCCACAGGTTGCCTCGGCCATATAGGGGCTATGAAATGCACCCGACACCGCGACCTTCATGGCGCGGCCGCCAGCCTCTTTTACTAGGACGTCGAGGGTCTGCAGCGCATCGGGCGCTCCGGCCACAACCGTCTGCTGGGGACTGTTGTAGTTGACCGGCCAGCAGTCCTCGCCGGCCTGCGCAGCCAGGTTCTCGACTTGCGCAGCATCAAGTTTGATGACGGCGCGCATGCCGCCGGGGTGACGCTCGGCCGCCGTGGCCATCAATGCCGCGCGCTCACACACGAGCTCAAAACCCGCTCGCGTATCGAATGCCCCCGCAAAGGTGAGTGCAGCGACCTCGCCCAGCGAGAATCCCGCACAGGCGGCAGGCACCACACCGCGCTCGCGCAGGGCGACGGCGACAGCCAAGTCGTGCACGAACACGCAAGGCTGCGTGTTCTCGGTCTGCGAGAGCTCCTCCTTGGAGGCGCTCCGGCACTGCTCGCTCGTCCCCGGGCGCACCTCATCGGCAATGGCGAACACCTCGGCAGCCGCCGGC
>URYU01000040.1 GCA_900552155.1 uncultured Collinsella sp. | reverse complement strand
CCGCGTGAGTTGCCGATTGCTGAACCGTACGAGCTGAAGTCTGCTGACCCTGCCGTTGAACAGTTGTTGCCGAACGAGTGTTGTACTGCGCCTTTCGCGCGGCAGTCTGAGCTGCGCGCTGCGTCGGCTGTGCCGGACGCTGGCCAGGCTGGGCAGGGCGCGACGCCGGCTGCTGTGTACGATTCGGCTGGCGCGGAGCGGAAGCACTAGGCATGCGAAACCTCCTCGTTTTTACGATCGAGCCACGTCTGCAAAAACAGGCTGGCGGCAATCATGTCGATCTTGCCCCTCATCTGCTTTTCGTTGAGTCCCTGCTCGCGCAGGATACGCTTGGCCTCTTGCGAGGACAGACGCTCGTCCTCAAACTCCAACGGAAGATCGAGCTCGTCGGCAATCTTTTGCGCCACAGCGGCAACGCGCTCGGCCTGAGGGCCGGGCTCACCGGCCATGGTCAGGGGACGTCCGCTTACCAGGATATCGGGCTCATAGTCCTCCACCAGGTAGCGGAACGTCTTGGCCATACCGGTGACCTCGGCAGCCGGAAGCACCTTGACAGGCATCGCCATCTTGCCATCACGGCTCGAGACGGCGATGCCAATCCTGGTCTCCCCTATGTCCAGCGCGAGCGCAACCACAGCGACTTCTTAGATTCTTAGGCGCCGAGCGCGGTCTTAGCGGCCGCGAGGGCATCGGCGATGCCGGCAGCGTTCTTGCCACCGGCCTGGGCCATGTTGGGACGACCGCCACCGCGACCGTCGACCAGACCCGCGATCTGCTTGATCACGTTACCGGCGTGGAAACCGGCCTTGACGGCGTCATCGGAGCCGGCAGCGAGCAGGGCCGGAGTGCCCTTCTCAGTCACGCTGGCAACAACGCAGGCGACAGGGCCGGCGACCTTCTGGTGCACGGTATCCCAAACGTTGCGCAGGTCAGCGGCCTCGAGACCCTGAAGCTCAGCAACAACGAGCTTGTAGCCATTCAGCTCGACGGCGCCCTCGATGGCGCTGGAGATGGCGTCGGAGGAGCCACCGGTCAGAGCCTTCTTGAGCTTATTGGACGTCTCGCGCAGCTCGGCCTGCAGGTTCTCCACGCGAGCGGGAACCTCGTCGACGCGGCACTTGAGCGCAGTAGCAGCGGCGTCAACGAGTGCCAGGCGGTCGGCCATATAGTCGAGGGCACCCTTAGAGGTCACGGCCTCGATACGGCGGACATTGGAGCCCGTGGAGGACTCGGAAATGATCTTGAACAGGCCGATCTCGGCGGTGTTGGCAGCGTGTGTGCCACCGCAGAGTTCGCGGGAGAACGGCTGGTCCTCAGCGCCCACGGAGACAACGCGGACGACGTCGCCATACTTCTCGCCAAACAGGGCGACAGCGCCGGCAGCCTTAGCCTCGTCGATGCCCATGACACGGGTCACGACCGGCTTGGAAGCGAAGATCTGCTGGTTGACCAGGTCCTCGACAGCCTTGAGCTGCTCGGAGGACAGGGCCTCGAAGTGTGTAAAGTCAAAGCGCAGGTGCTCGGGCGTCACCAGCGAGCCGGCCTGGGAGACGTGCTCGCCCAGGACCTGCTTAAGGGCAGCGTCGAGCAGGTGCGTGGCGGTGTGGTTGCGGCGCAGGAAGCCACGGCGCTCGGCGTCGAGCGCGGCGGTCACAGCGGCACCGACGGTCAGCGTGCCCTCGGCAACGTGCGCGACGTGGGCATACAGGCCGTTGTGGTTCTTGGTATCGGAAACGGTAAGAACAACGCCCTCGGCGGAAAGCTTTCCGGCATCGCCCTGCTGGCCACCCATCTCGGCGTAGAACGGGGTGCGGTCGAGCACGACCTCGACGTCCTCGCCGGCGGCTGCGGACTCGACGGACTCGCCGTTGCGCACGATGGCGACAACCTTGGCGCCCTCGATCACATCGTTGTCATAGCCGTCGAACTCGGTCGCTGCGACCTTGTCGGAAAGCTCGACCCACACATCGTTGAAGCTGCCCCAGGCATCGCCCTTGGCGTTAGCGCGGGCGCGGGCCTTCTGGTCCTCCATGCAGGCGGTAAAGCCGTCCATGTCGACAACGTGGCCAGCGGTGCAGGCGATCTCGCCGGTCAGGTCGATGGGGAAACCAAAGGTGTCGTGCAGCTTAAAGGCAACATCGCCCGGAAGCGCAGCACCCTCGGCAAGCGCTGCCAGGGCCTCATCCAGGTAGACGCGACCGTTGTCGAGCGTCGTGGAGAAACGCTCCTCCTCGGAGGCGACGATACCCTTGACGAGCGCGACGTTCTTGAGCAGCTCAGGATAGGCCTCGCCCATCTGAGCGTTGACCTCGTCGATGAACTTGGTCAGGAAGGCACCCTCGATACCCAGCAGGCGACCGTGGAACACGGCACGGCGGAGCAGACGGCGAAGGACGTACTCGCGACCCTCGTTACCGGGGAGGATGCCGTCGGAAATCATAAAGTCGACGGCACGGGAGTGATCGGCGATGATGCGCAGCGAGCGGCTGGCGCCGGAGTAATCATCGGCGTCATAGGTCTTGCCGCTGATCCCCTCGCCCAGCTTGATGAGATGCTGCATCAGATCGCCGTCGTAGTTAGCAGTCTTGTGCTGCATGATAGCGGCCATGCGCTCCAGGCCCATGCCCGTATCGAGGTTGCGGTGCGGCAGCTCCGGCATGGAGCCGTCCTCCTGACGGTCGTACTGGGTAAACACGAGGTTCCAGAACTCAAGGAAGCGGTCGCAGTCGCAGCCGGGCTTGCAGTCGGGGCTGCCGCAACCGACCTCCTCGCCCATGTCAAAGTAGATCTCGGAGCACGGACCGCAGGGGCCGGTGGGGCCAGCGGCCCAGAAGTTGTCGTCCTCGCCCAAGCGGGAGATGTGGTCCTCGGCAACGCCCAGAGAACGCCACACGTCGTGGGTCTCGTCGTCCTCAGTAAAGACGGTAAAGTACAGGCGGTCGAGCGGCAGCTTGAACTCCTTGGTGATGAGCTCAAAGGCCCAGGCGCAAGCCTGCTCCTTGGAGACGCCGCCAAAAGAGAAATCGCCGAGCATCTCGAAGAACGACAGGTGACGGCCGTCCTCGCCGATGCAGTCGATGTCGTTGGTGCGGACGCACTTCTGGCAGGAGATCGCGCCAATCTCCTTCATGGTCTTCTTGCCCTGGTAGTACTCCTTAAACTGGTTCATGCCGGCGTTGGCAAGCAGCAGTGAAGGATCGTCGGGGACGAGGGACGAAGAAGGATAGAGCTTAAGACCGCGCTCCTCAAAGAAGTTGAGGAACTTGGAGCGAATCTCGGCCGTAGTCATTGACGGGTAGTCAGCACTCATAGAGGGAATCTCCTCGGTTTCACATCGAAACAGTTCAAACGTAACGATATTACCATCCCACCGCGCCTGTGCAAAAAAGAGGGTCGCCAAACAGCGACCCTCCAGCGAAATTGCATGTTAGCACGTATGAATGTTAACCCGAATTACCCCGCTAGTTGTCGTCATCGTCCATGGAGCCGTCGATACCGGTTTTGGTATCGTCGTCCGAGTTGGAGTCATCGTCTTTGGCGAAGGGGTTCTTGAAGAAACCGGTCGCATCGGGCTGCAGGCCCGAGAGCTTAATCCAGGGATTATCGAGCTCGGGCTTGGGCATGGCCTTGGCCTCGGGCGCAGTCTCATTGCCGATGAGCTCGGACTCGTAGATGAAGGTGTCGTCGCCGAGCGCGTCATAGGCGGCGACCGGGTTGCCATCGGCATCGCGGTACGGTGTGCCCTTAAACACGGCGCCGTCATAGGCCACAAGCTGGCGGCCGGTCTCATTCTCGAAGTAGTACACGAAGATACCCTTGAGGGCCGCACAAAGCGGGATGGCAATAATCATGCCGATGGGGCCCATGAGTGCCGAGCCAATAACGAGCGCCGTGAGGCTCATGATGGGATGCACCTGCACCGAGCTCTGCATGACCTTAGGCGAAATCACATTGTCGGTGACGTTTTGCGCGACCATCGTCACGATGAGCGTCCATAACGCCAACATAGGGCTGAACATGAAACCGAGCACTGTGGCGATTGCTGCGCTCACCCAGGGACCGACGACCGGAACCAAATGCATGATGCCAGTGAAGATAGCCATGAGCGCCGCATACGGATGGCCGATGATCATAAAACCGATAAAGGCGAGGAAACCACCGCAGATGGACGTCACGACCATACCGCGCATGTAGCCGCCGACAGAGCGAGAAAGGATGGCGACCATAAAGCGGTACGAGGTCTCCTTCTCCTGACCGATGATGGTGCAAATCTCGTGGTGCATGCGAGGGTAGTCGCAGGCCATCCAGTAGGCAAGCACCAGACCAAGGAAGATCACGAACAACTGCGAGGCCGTATTGGTGATGAGCGGGAACACACCGCGGCCAAGCTCGGCAGCAATCTGAGACACATACTTCGATGCCACGGTAACCAGCGACGAAAGATTATCGTCCAAATACTCCTTGAGCGGCGTGTTATTGAGCGTCTTGGCATGCGAGATCATCTCATTGAGATCGCCACCCGCAACACGAAGCTGCTCGGGCAGGCGGCTCAGGACTTCCATGATCTGACCAAAGAGAATCGGCGACAAGATGCAAACGACACCGACGAGCACGGCAACAACAACAATAAGCGCGATAAGCGAACCGATGCCGCGATTCACGCCATGGTGCTCGAGCCAGTTGGTGATCGGGGACATCACAAAGGCAATGATGGAACCAACAGCGAGAAACTCGATAACCGGCGCCAGGATGCCCATAAGGTTAAAGATGACAGCGGCGATGACAATGCAGCCGACAACAGCCCAAATGCGCAGCGTCAGAATGCGGGTGTCGCGCAGCACGCGATCGGTTTGTTGGGGGTGCTCACTCATGAACGAATCATCACTCCGTCGGGGTCGATCTTGTCCTGAATCTTCTTAAGCGTGCGGCGCAGCAGACGCGAAACCTGCACCTGAGAAATACCCAGCTTCTTGGCGATCTCGATCTGGGTCATGCCCTTCACAAAGCGCAGCTCGATCACCTCGCGCTCGCGCGGCGAGAAATCACGGATGGCTTCCTCGATCACTAGGCGGTCATCGGTAAAGTCGAGCTCGTTGTCGTCGTCGGCGTAACGGTCGAGAATCGAAGGGGCATCGTCGGAATCGGACGCACCAGGAGCCTCGATGGGCACCGAGGTATAGGCCGAAGACGATTCCATAGCCTCGAGGACCTCATCGACAGTCACATCTAGATACTCAGCGATCTCCTCAACCTTGGGCGAACGCTGCAGCTCGTTGGTAAGTTTGTCAGTAGCCTGGTTGACCTTGGCCGAGAGCTCCTGCAGACGACGCGGTACGCGCACGCTCCAGCCCTTGTCGCGGAAATGGCGTTTGATCTCGCCCAGGATAGTGGGTGTCGCAAACGTCGTGAACTCGAGTCCGCGCTCGGGATCAAAGCGGTCGATAGCCTTGAGCAGGCCCAAATAGCCAACCTGCATCAGATCATCGAGCGGCTCGCCGCGGTTCTTAAATTTGTTGGCAAGAAACCTTACCAGGTTCATGTGGGACATGACGAGCTGCTCGCGTGCGTCCGGGTCACCGGTCTCTTTATAGCGACGAAACAGCTCGCGGGTTTTCTCCTTGTCCCAAGCGGTCTTACCGCTCCGGGAACGTTCGGTCATATTAGATATCCGCCTTGAGGTCGAGGGAAAGCGTCAGGGGCGCCGCAGTCTTTTCGTAGGAATCGCACACGCTCGCCAAAATGAGCTCGGCATACACAGCGGCCTGGTCATCCTCGTCGACGGTGGCCTGGTCACCAAAGGTAAAGGTCATGCCAACGTGAGATTCGTCGACATCGAATTTGATCGAGATGTCATCGGAATCAACAGCCGTGCAGCCGAAAATAAATGCTTCCTCGGCAGCCATACGAATGTCCTCGATGCGATCGACGGACATGGAGCAGAGCGCACCGACATTTGCCGCCGTCATGCGCACAAGGCGCGCCAGACGCGGGTCGCCGGCAACGGTCAGCGTAATGGGGCAAGTTGCTTCGCTACTCATCGCAGGACTCCTCGGTGGTCTCGGCGGGCGTGTAGGTGTAATACTGGGCTGCTTTAGCAGCAGGCTTCTGTGCATCATTGTCACCAGCAGCGACATCGTCCCCGGCTTCGCCAATCAGGACACGCTCGGTCGGCTGCTCGGCTTCTTCGGCAGCGGAAAACTTGCGCTCAGCGGCGGCCGCGGGAGCCTTCACCTTGTTAAAGAGTTTCTGCACGGCACCTGCCGCAGAATCAGTCACGCTCGACACAGCATTGCTGGCCTCGGCCATGCTACCGGTAACCTCAGAAATGTCGCGAACCACGGCTTCGACCTCTACGAGATTGGAGGTAAGGGCATCAACTGCCGTCTTGCTCGACTTAAGCAGCGGCTCCATCTGGGCAAGCGCCGGCGTACGCTCATCGGCAGCGCCATCGAGCTTTGCCGCCACCGGCTGCGCCTGGGCGCTGGTGTTGTTGAGGTCGTTAACGGTCTTATCGAGCGAGTCGACAACATTGCGGGTCTTGCGCAGGGTAAGCGCGAGCTCAGCGATGGCCCACACGCCGGCAACGGCGAGCAGCAGCAGGGCGATTTGAATGGGACTCATACAAGCCTCCCGGAAGAATCGAAATACAGACGCTTTTCATGGTACCCCAAAGGGGACCGAACATGCCAAGAGCAGCAACGTGGGACAAAATTATCAGCAGCTACCTCGGTGCATTCCCGCTGCGGTCTCGTTCGCTTTGCTCTACGCGCCACTCTTCCCAGCCGCGCCCGGCAGGCTGCCAAAATGCACCGCGTTCCAAGCCTTCGGGCAAATAGCGCTGATCGACCCAGCCTTCGGGATAATCATGTGGATACTTATACACACCGTATTCATCGCTGCCCGGGCGATGGCGATCGCGCAGATAACTCGGCACCTCGCGAAGCCCACTAGAATGGATATCGGCCAGCGCCGCATCGATCGAAGCCTCACACGCGTTGGATTTTGGCGCCAAGCACACATAGAGTGCAGCCTGAGCCAGGTTAATGCGGCACTCGGGATAGCCAATGACCTCGGCAGACTTAAACGCGGCATGCGCCACCAAAAGCGCCTGCGGGTCGGCGTTGCCAACATCCTCAGAAGCGTGAATCATAATGCGGCGAGCGATAAACTTAGGATCCTCCCCAGCATCGATCATGCGCGCGAGCCAATAGATCGTGGCATCGGGGTCACTACCGCGCATGGACTTGATGAACGCACTGATGATGTCGTAGTGCATGTCGCCGTTTTTGTCATACGTAAAGCCGCGACGCGGATTGGCAATCTTCACGTCATCCACGGTGATGGGATAGCGCTCCCCCGCCGCAGGCGCTGGCGTTCCCTCGGTATCGGGACGCGTGACGGCAATCTCGCTCGCAAGCTCGAGCGTCGTGAGCGCCGAGCGAGCGTCACCCGCTGCCAGCGTGCAAATGGTCTTGACCGTATCCTCATCGGCCGAGAACTTTCCGTTCAAGCCCTGTGGTGCCTCGAGCGCACGCTCAATAAGCGTGGCGATATCCTCATCCTTCAGATGTTCAAGCTCCACCACGCGCCCGCGCGACAACAGTGCCGAGTTGACCTCAAAGTACGGGTTCTCTGTCGTAGCGCCAATCATAATGACGGTACGGTTCTCAACTGCATGCAGCAGGGCATCCTGCTGCGACTTAGAGAAGCGGTGAATCTCATCGATGAATAGAATGGTGCGGCGGTCGTACGTATTCAGGCGCGTCTTGGCCTCATCAATCACACGACGCAGGTCCTTCACGGTACCCGTGACGGCGCTGACCTCAACAAACTCGCTCTTGGTATGGTTGGCGATAATGTGGGCCAGCGTCGTCTTGCCCGTACCGGCAGGCCCGTACAGAATCACGCTCGAAAGCACGTCGTGCTCGATCGCGGCACGCAGCCATGAACCCTTACCGACGGCCTTTTGCTGGCCCACGTACTCGTCGAGCGAATTGGGGCGCATGCGCACCGCAAGCGGCGCATTCTGAAAGGAACGCTCGCGCGTCGAAGCAGAAAAAAGGTCGTCCATAGCCATCCCGTGTATCAATCAAAAACGTTTTCCACTAACAGTATACCGAATTAATACGAACTACCGTTCGTTAATATAGGTACGGTGCGGAAACTCCAGACCAGGGAACAGCTTGCTCGTCAGCTCGCAGAAATAACCGTCCGTCATGCTCGCGATATAATCCACCACGGCTTGATCCTTGTCGTCCTGCCAGGCATAGGTGCGATCATAGTAGGAAAGCTGCTGCTCAATGCGCGAAATATGGTGCTTAAAGATGTAAGAGGACTCGTCGCCACTGTTAAGATCCCGCAGGCAACGGTCGTAGAGCTTTACGAACGCCTCGCGCAGCTCCGCCTCGGAATCGCCTTCGATACCGCCCTTGCTATAGATCTTCTCGTAGTTCTCGCGCTTGGCTCGGCGAATTTCCTCAAACAGGTCCTCGCTCATCCCGATGCGCGGCTTACCATAGCTGTGCTCAACGATATCGATGGAGGCATGCGTGAGGATCCAACTGTTGTAGGCACCGCCCCGGCCATCATCAAAAGCGTCGGGCGAAAGCAGGCCCGCCGCGATCGCATCCTGACGGTCACGACCGACGTAGGCAAGAATATCCGAGATGCGAACGACGCAGCCCTCGAGCGTCATGGGACGCAGATGCTCAATTGCGCTATAGCCCGTGGCAATGCAATCCTCAACCGTCTGGTCAAACTGGTCAAAGGAGCCCATGTCCGAGAGCTCAAACACACGTTGCTCGTACTCGCCGTTATGGCATAGCACGCCGTCGAGCGTCTGGAGCGACACGTTGCGGCCGTACAGTGCGTCGAGCACGCGGACCGACTGCACGTTATGGAAAAAATAACGCCCCGTACGCTCATGATAGATATCGTTGAGGAAGCGCTCGCCGGCATGGCCGAAAGGCGTGTGTCCCAAGTCGTGACCCAGGCCAATCGCCTCGATCAGATCGCAATTGAGCCCCAGGGCGCGACCGATATCGCGCGCAATGCGGGAGACGAGCTGCACGTGCAAACCGCGGCGTGACAGATCGTCATTGCTACGGAAGCTAAAGACCTGCGTTTTGCCTGCATAACGGGTGTACGCCGGAAGATGAAGTATCTTTTCGGTATCGCGCATAAACGCCGGACGCATAAGCGTGCCTTTGTCGGCGGCGCGATCAATACGACGAATGACCTGATCGTCGTTGCAACGATACGGGTTGACATAGCCCGAAGCACGATCGGCGGCAATGCGCTCGACAAGCTCGGGCGACAACGCCGAGGGAATACGGTCCATGCGCGCCTTAATGACGGCCGTTTCTTGATTAGTTGCCATGGCATGCTCCTTAAGAAGGATGCGCAATCGGTTACAAAGTGCAGCCCACGACCTCGATTATGGCAAAAATCGGCACTAAAAACGGGAGCAATGGCAGGGAGCGCGATTTTGTGAAGAGGCAGGAGAGGGCCAGGGCCAGGAGTGCGACGGCAAATGCCACGATGCCACCCATAGGGTCGAGCGTGCAAAGCGCGAAGAGCGCCTTGGCATCCCCCATGCCGATGCCCGGCGCGTGGCGAAGGCGCCGCCAGAGCGACTCAGTGAGCACAAGGGCAAGGTAGACGATGACCGCAAGACCGGCGTGGTCAAGCGCTGTGTTCAAACCGAGGTCGAGCCAAACGCCCGCCAACGCCGCCACGGCACATGCGCCGGCAAGCCCATTGGGAAACCGTCGCTCTAGGGCATCAATTGCCACGCCGGCAAAGATGCAAATCCAAAACGGGATATAGACCATCGGACTCCTCCTCGAGCTGCATCGCAAAAGCAAAAACCACCACAAAGGTGCCTGTCCCCTTTGCGGTGGTTTTGGTGGTGGTTATTTGGCGCCTTGCATGACCTCGTCAAGGGTAACGTTGACGGCGTGCTGGGTAGGAACCCAGTCGACCTTCAGGAACAGCGCGGCCACCGTGATGGGGATATAGCTGAACATAAAGATCGGGAAGGTAAACAGGTTAGTCACCAGACGCCACTTTTGCGCGCAGTGAATGTGCTTGTACTCAAAGATAGTCGTGAGCAGCGCCAGGATAAAGAAGGTCTGATACATCATGGCGAAGGTCATAATGAGCGAAGCGGCGCACGCCTGCATCTCGACTTCGGTAGCCAAGAAACCATGCGAAAGGCCACCCACAATCAAGAACGTCGCATTAGCGAGCATCGAGATCAGCGATAGCAGCATACCCGGGGCGATCGTCATGAACATGTCGTAGGCGGCAAAGCGATGATAGCGGAACGTCGACTTGACCAGATGCTTACCGTAGGTAAAGAACACCTGGTAAAAGCCCTTGGTCCAGCGCATACGCTGCTTCCAGGATGCCTTGAACGTCACGGGTTGCTCGTCAAAGAACTCCGCCGGCGCATAGCCAATGCGAATACCGTGAATAGCGCAGAACGTAGTGAACTGAATGTCCTCGGTCAGCGTGTGGAACTGCCAACCGTGCATGCCCTCGATAACGCTTGACGAGATAAGGTAACCCGAACCCGAAACAGCGCAGGACGTCTTGCAGATATTACGCGCGTTGTTGAGGAAGCGCGCCTCGCGTAGATACCACGTGGCATTAGCTGCCGAGATCCACGAGCTGCCGAAGTTCTTGGAATTGCGATAGCTCGTGACCACATGGAAGCCCTGGTCAAAGGCATCATTCATCTTGGAAACGTAATCGCGGGAGATAACGTTATCGGCATCGAAGATAAAGTAGCCCTCAAACGTGTCGGGATACTCGTTGAGAATGCGGTCGAAGCCAAAGTCCATGACCCAGCTCTTGCCCTTGCGGGCCAGGTCATTGCGCTCGTAAACAATGGCACCGGCCTCGCGCGCGAGCTGCGCCGTGTTGTCGGTGCAGGCATCGGCGACCACGAAAACCTCGATGAGCTCGGACGGATAATCCTGGTCCTTGATGGAGCGAACGAGGTTGGCGATCACGGCCTCCTCATTATGCGCCGCAATAAAAAAGGCATAGCGATGGAGTTTTTTGGCCTTGGGAGGCGCGACCTCGCCACGAAGAGCGCCAATGACAAAGAAGACCACCTGGTACAGAAAGCAGACCGTGAGCAGCGTGACGACAATCTGGTTGAAGATCACGATGGGTGTGTTGGTTTGTAAAAAGGCGAGCATGCAGGCTCCCAGCAACGCGTAACGTAAACAATCGTATATCTTACCGCAGGCTTACCGAGTTCAAGAAACCACCTAATACTGGCTAGGCTTCGAGAAGACCGAGCTGCGGAACGATTTCATCTCCAACGGCCGTGCGACCGAGCGAGCGCGGAGCCAGATCGTCGAGAACCGCAGCGAGATCCCACGGCAACTCGTCGCGGCACTCAATGCGCTCCCCCGTCACGGGATGGTCGAACGCCACGCGCCAGGAATGAAGGAACTGCCTGGTCAGGCCCTGGTCGGCGCGCGCATCGCACTTGCCGTAGAGTGGATCGCCCACGCAGGCGTGGTTGATATGACGCATATGCACGCGAATCTGGTGCGTGCGACCGGTAAACAGATGGCACTCAACGAGCGTATAGCCGTCGTCAAAACGCATGGAATCGAAGCGCTCGAGGACCTTAAAGGTCGTAATGGCCTGGCGGGCGAAAGGATCGTCAGAAACCGCCATCTTGACACGGTCGCGCGTCGATCGGGCAATACCGGTATTGATGGTGCCCTCGTCCATGGCGATGTGCCCGTGGACAAGCGTGATATAGCGGCGGTCGAGCGTACGCGTGCGAATGAGATTTTGAAGCGCGCGCTGGGTGTCGTCGTCTTTTGCCGCGAGCATAAGGCCCGAGGTATCGCGATCCAGGCGATGCACGATGCCGGGGCGGTCCTCACCCTGCACGGTACCAAGATGATCGATACCGCAGTGGTAGACCAAGGCGTTCGCAAGCGTGCCGCTCTCGTGGCCGTGGGCGGGATGGCACACCAGCCCGCGCTGCTTGGAGAGCACAATGAGATAGTCGTCCTCATAGCGAATGTCGAGCGGGATGGCCTCGGGAATCACATCGGTGGGATCGTGCGGCTCGGGCAGGTCGACCGAGATGCGGTCACCGGCGCGTACGGCATACTTTTTTGACAGACAGGTCTCGCCGTTCACGATTACGGCGCCGCCCTCGATCAAATGCGCGCAGGCAGAGCGCGTGGGGCAGCCGTCGTTGGCACCCAGAAAGCCGTCGAGACGCTGGCCAGAGCAATCGTCGGCAACAAGAATATGGATGTCGGCCATTAACGCTCATTCCTTTCGCGAATCTTGCGGGCACGCTCCCCACGCTGCTTGGCTTTGCGCTTAGCGCGGGCCTCATCACGGGCATTGAGCTCAGCAGTCGCATCGACCTCGCGAGCGGCGGGACTCAAGAAAATGTAACCGATAAGCGCCAGCACAACACCGACCGTAATGCCGATATCGGCCACATTGAAGACGGGAAAGTCGATGAAGGTGGTGGCAATAAAATCGGTCACGAAGCCAAAGGCCAAACGATCGATAGCGTTGCCGATAGCACCGCCCGCAACCATCGCCATGCCCACAACCTCCAAGCGAGCAAGCTGGGGCGCGCGAAGCAAGTACACGGCAATGGCGACAATGACCGCAAGCGCCAGCACGGCAAACGCAACGCCATGCCCCTCGCCCATGCTAAAGGCAGCACCGATATTGCGGACAAATAGAAAGTCGATCACACCGGGGATGACGGTCACATGCAGTGCATCGCCCATGGCACGAACCGTAAGCTTGGTCAACTGGTCAACAAGCAGCACAACCAGCGCCACCCCACCAGCAACACCCAACCGCCAACGCAAAGGCGGCGTCATATCCCCAGCACGGCCCAAATCAATCCCCTACCCTCAAGAACATCGAATTACGTTTAACGTAAGTAACCATCTTATAGTGACAAACGCCAAACACGCAGCATATTCACCAACGCTGGCGAAATAACCAGCACAAAACAAAAGCGACATTCCGAATAACGGAATGTCGCTTGATAGCTTTCGACTAAGAGCGAAAGCGAAAGAAAGCCTTTAGCTCCAGCAATGGAAACGCCGCGCTATCGTCATCAACAGCGAAAACGTCCCTAAGCGCGCAAGGTGACGTGAAAGAGGAGGGAAGCGTACTTTGGTACGCGACCGCCGATTGAACGTCAGAT
>URYU01000039.1 GCA_900552155.1 uncultured Collinsella sp. | reverse complement strand
ATCCGCGTTGATCGAGTTGCTCTAGAGCTTGTGCGTGCTTATGTCGGCACTCAGCTGTTACTCGCTGTGTCCGCTGGCTATCGTGGTCGATACCCACGCCGGCCTCACCGCCGCCGGCATCGAGGCACTTACGCAGATGGAGCACGCCGGCATGGTACTCGACGTCTCCCACCTCAACGATGAGTGCTTTGACGAAGTTGTCACCCACGCCACGCGCCCCTTCGTCGCCAGCCACTCCAACTCCCGTGCGGTTTGCAGCGTCAAACGCAACCTTACCGACGACCAGTTCCGCACCATTCGCGACATGGGTGGCATCGTCGGCCTCAACTACTGCAGCGAGTTCCTATCCAACGACGTAACCGACAAGACCGCCGCAGACGTCACCTTCGACCAGCTGGCGGCACATATCGAGCACTGGCTCGACCTGGGCGGCGAGGACGTCATCGCGCTCGGCGGCGACTGGGACGGCGCCACGGTGCCCGCTTTCCTCTCCGATGCCAGCAAGATACTCGAGTTCCAGAACATGCTTTCCAAGCATTTTGGCAAGACCGTGATGCAGAAGCTCTGCAGCGACAACGCGCTTGCCTTCTTTGAGCGTTATTAATTTCACATCCCTTGAGCGGGCCGGCATGCCGAACGGTCGACATGCCGGCCCGTCCCCAATCTGAAGGATAACTTTTGACGCAGCAGTTTACGATTTCTGTATCCCGACCGGATGGGACGCCCATCTCCGTCGTCGTTACCAAAAAGCGCGTCAAGAACTTCAACCTACGCGTCACATCGAGCGGTGAGGTCCACGCCAGCGCACCGCTCGGCGCCAGCCGCGCGCGCATCGAGGCATTTGTGAAGCGCAACAGCGCCTGGATTGTCAGCCGACTTGCCCAGCGCGAGCAACGTCAGGCGGCGGCGCGAGAGTCACTCAGTCCCTCGTCCATCATTGCACTTTGGGGCAAGCCCATCACGGTACAAGATGCGCTCGATCACAACTTTGCATCACCCGCACCGCGACCCAAGCAGGCTACCTTCGCAAGTTTTATGGGTACCGACGAAACGGACGAAGGCCCACAGGCCAAGCGGCGCGCAATCCTCGACGGCCTAACGTCCGACGAGCTCCAAGCCCACATCAGCCAGCTTTATACGACCGAGGTCACCGCAGCGCTACGCGACATCGTGCGCGCGTACGAAATCGCAATGGGCGTCACCGTGGCCCGCGTTTCCGTGCGCAGCATGAAAACGCGTTGGGGCTCATGCACGCCCAAGACCGGAGCCATTCGCATCGCACGCGAGCTCGCCGCCTATCCCATCGAGTGTCTCGACATGGTTGTCGCCCACGAGCTCGTCCACCTGCTCGAGCCAAGCCACAATCAGCGGTTTCACGCCCTGCTCGACACGTACTGCCCCAACAATAGAGCTCTGTCGCAGCGGCTCAAGCAGCCACCCATAGAGACGTATTAGAACCGGGTAGCGCACGCGCTCGATCTCGACACCGCAACTTGCCAGGGGCAGGCCAACAGGAGCCCACGGCTTATCGAGCTTTATGCGCACACCAAGCAGCGAGGGATAGCGGCGCAGCAGCATCTGGGCTGTCCCCTCGGCTGCCACCTCGATGAGTTTAAACGTATGCTCGCGTAGATAGCCATCAACATCGTGGCACACCGAGCCATAGTCAATCGAGGCGTCCAGGTTATCGTGCTCCCCCGCCGCGCGCAGGTCGGCATAGAGCACCAGAGAAACGATGAACTTCTGACCCAGCGCGTTCTCCTCAGGATATACGCCATGGTTGGCAAAAACCTCAAGACCGTCAATGACAATACGGTCGGCATGGCGCAGGTCGTCATAGCTCACGTGGGGTACCGCCGTCGCGGTAGAAATTTCACCCCTACCACGACGGGCGAGCTCAGCACCCTCAGTCTTGGTTGCATTCTCGGGCAGTTTCTTGTTGCTCATCGCGATCGTCTCCTTCGTTTAGAACCCCGACCGCGCAAACTAACTACACGCGAATCGACAGGTTCTTTTTATCATCGCTCCAGTTGCAAGCATTGCGCGCGGGGCATGCAAAGCAGGCGCGCGACGCTTTGTCGGCTGCATAGAGCAAACGCTCAAGCGGTTGGCTGTTCACGCGCAGCTTGCGATGGCCCAGAATGGCCGTCTTAATGGCTGCGGCATCGGCCGGCTCAAACGCCACGTCATCGGGCATGCCGCCGAGAATCGCATCAGCGACGCGCTCGCTTGCAAGATCATGGGATATTCTCGATTCGTACTGTTCATCTTTGCCGATATCGTGAAGAAGTGCCGTGGCGTAGATGACCTCGCGGTCAAACTCGAGCTGTTCCTCGAGATTCTTGATCCACATAATACGGGCGACATCCAGCAGGTGGTCAATACCGTGGCGGCAGAAGATGCGCCCCGATTCCAACTGTACAATGTTGCCCAGGTGCCGCCGGAACAGACCGTTGGCACAGATGTAATCAATGCGAGGCATGGCACCAAAAGGCGCCAGACCCGAAGCCATAAAACCGCGACGCGGCGTTCCCTCGTCAGTATTCGATGTAAAGTCGTTGACGACTCTCATAGTTAGCGTCCCAGCATCCTAAAGAAACGCTCTTCGAGCGCAGGGTCGGTCTCAAAGACGCCGCGGCGAGCGAGCGTCACGGTCTTGGTGCCGGGCTTTTGCACGCCGCGCATGGTCATGCACATATGCTCAGCTTCCATCAACACAATCGCTCCCTGGGGAGCGAGATAATCCATGAGGGCGTCGGCAACCTGCGCACACAGCTGCTCCTGCAGCTGCAGACGACGGGCGTAGACCTCAACCGTGCGGGCGAGCTTGGAAAGCCCAGCCACCCGACCGTTAGGGATATAACCAATGGCGGCCTTGCCACAAAACGGCAGCAGATGATGTTCACACAGCGAGTAGAACGTGATGTCGCGCTCGATAACCAAATCGTTCGAAGCGACGGCAAAGGTTTTGGACAGGTGTTCCTCGGCACTCTGGTCCATACCGCCGGCGATCTCACCATACATACGGGCAACGCGCGCCGGGGTCTCCAGCAGGCCCTCACGAGTTGGGTCCTCGCCTATGCCCTCAAGCAACAGCTTAATGGCGGCCTCGACTTTTTCCTGATCGACCATCTGGGCCTCACTTTTCCGATTTCACGTTCGCGCTATGGTACCACGCCCTCCGGCATCGACCACAAGCTACATAGTATGGGTCGAATAGACCGGATCATCACGCCAAAGTTCAACCGCATCACAAAGCGCACCGCCCTCGCGCTCAGCACGGGCGCGCGTAGCGTTCATATCGATCACGCGCTGATTGCTCGAGCCCCTAAAGCGCAACGAGATATCGTACAGGTCCTGAACAAACGGGCCGTCCACCAACATATCAAGACAGGTAAGGATACGGTCCGTCACCTCGGTATGATGACGACCGCCCAGCATAAGCTCCTCGAGCACATCGCCGGTAAAGCACCAAATAGTCTTTCCCGACCCCGATGGATAGGCCGCACGCACGCGTTCGATAAAGTCAACAATCCCCGCCTGATTCTCGGGCTCCATAGGCTCGCCACCCAGAATCGTCAGGCCATCGATAAAGGGATGGTCGAGACTCTCGATAATCTTATCCTCGACGGCGCGATCGAACGGCTCGCCCGCGGCAAAGTCCCACGCGACGGAGTTAAAACAATTCTTGCACCCACGACGGCACCCACTCACAAACAGAGAAGTACGAACACCTTCCCCATCAGCAATGTCGAAATACTTAATGTTCGCGTAGTTCATAGGTAACTCTCCCGGGAGGCCGGGACATATCATCCCGTCCTCAAACATTCTCGGCCTTCGGCCTGCGAAACTGCGGGCGGGACGATATGTCCCGGCCTCATGCAAAGGGTAACTCAATGAACGAAGCGAACATCGAGCATAGGGTTCGAGGTCCAATAAAAACTGGGTTGCGGGTCAACCGCCATCGCAAGCAAATCGCAGCTGCAGCTCAAATTATTTCCGCTAAGAACTTCGAGGAGTGAGCAGACCGCATGCTGCATCTCAGCTACATCAACTTGGCTGCCCCGTAGCGAGGCCCCGGACCTTTGCTCGATATGAGTTCCGCACGAACAGGAGGCGCCAGTGGCGCCTCCGTCGTGAGCCAGGACTGTCCGAAATAGCGAGTAAAGGTCCGGGGCCTCGCTACGGGGCAGCCTGGGATGGTTATTAGAGATGCAGCACGCGGTCGCGGATCTCCTCGGTTCGACCCTGGTTCCAGAACTGGGTGCCGATGTAGCCGCACGTACGACGAGCGACGTTCATCTTCTCCTGGTCGCGGTTGCCGCAATTGGGGCACTCCCACACCAGCTTGCCATCGTCCTCAACAATCTTGATCTCGCCATCGTAGCCGCACACCTGGCAGTAGTCGCTCTTGGTGTTGAGCTCGGCGTACATGATGTTGTCGTAGATGTACTGTATCACGCGAATGACAGCCTTGAGGTTGTCCTGCATGTTGGGAACCTCGACGTAGGAGATAGCACCGCCCGGCGAAAGCTGCTGGAACATGCCCTCGAACTTAAGCTTATCGAAGGCATCGATCTCCTCGGACACGTGGACATGATAGCTGTTGGTAATGTAGCCCTTGTCCGTCACAACCGGGATAATGCCAAAACGGCGCTGCAGGCACTTGGCAAACTTGTAGGTCGTCGACTCAAGCGGGGTGCCGTACAGCGAGAAGTCGATATCGCTTTCGGCCTTCCACTCGGCGCACTTGTCATTCATGCGCTGCATGACGGCCATGGCAAACGGCGTGCCTTCCTTCTCGGTGTGGCTGTGGCCCGTCATGTACTTGACGCACTCATACAGGCCGGCATAGCCCAGGCTGATGGTGGAGTATCCGCCCACGAGCAGCTTGTCGATCGTCTCGCCCTTCTTCAGACGAGCAAGGGCGCCGTACTGCCAAAGAATCGGCGCGGCGTCAGAAAGTGTACCCATCAGGCGCTCATGACGGCACAGCAGGGCACGGTGGCACAGCTCAAGGCGCTCATCGAAGATCTTCCAGAACTTGTCCATATCCTGATGCGAGCTCAGTGCGACATCAGGCAGGTTGATGGTCACAACGCCCTGGTTAAAGCGACCATAGTACTTGGGCTTGTTCGGGTCGTAGTTCAGCGCGTTGGCAACGTTGTTAAAACCGTTGCCCGAGCGGTCGGGCGTCAAGAAGCTGCGGCAGCCCATGCAGGTATAGCAATCGCCGTTGCCAGCGGTCTCGCCCTTCGACAGCTTGAGCTCGCGCATCTTCTTCTCGGAGATGTAGTCGGGAACCATGCGCTTGGCGGTGCACTTGGCAGCCAGCTGGGTCAGGTAGAAGTACGGGGAATCCTCGTGAACGTTATCGTCCTCGAGTACATAGATAAGCTTGGGGAATGCCGGGGTAATCCACACGCCGGCCTCATTCTTAACGCCCTCGTAGCGCTGGCGAAGCGTCTCCTCCACGATCATGGCAAGGTCGTGCTTCTCCTGAGGCGTACGGGCCTCGTTAAGATACATAAAGACCGTCACGAACGGCGCCTGGCCATTGGTGGTCATAAGGGTCACGACCTGATACTGAATCGTCTGGACGCCACGACGGATCTCGTCACGCAGACGGTCCTCAACGACCTCACGGACCTTCTCGGCAGATGCAGAGACGCCGAGCTCCTCAAGCTCGCGAGCGACCTCGCCGCGAATCTTTTGACGGCTCACCTCAACAAAGGGGGCAAGATGGGGCAGCGAAATAGACTGGCCGCCGTACTGGGAGGAAGCAACCTGGGCGATGATCTGCGTCGCGATATTGCAGGCAGTCGAGAAGCTGTGCGGCTTCTCGATCAGCGTGCCCGAGATAACAGTGCCGTTCTGGAGCATGTCCTCCAGGTTCACCAGATCGCAGTTGTGCATGTGCTGGGCAAAGTAATCCGAATCATGGAAGTGGATCAGGCCCTCATTATGGGCGTCCACGATCTCCTGGGGCAGCAGCACGCGCTGGGTCAGGTCCTTGGAAATCTCGCCGGCCATATAGTCGCGCTGAACGGAGTTGACGGTCGGGTTCTTGTTGGAGTTCTCCTGCTTGACCTCTTCGTTATTGCACTCGATCAGCGACAGGATCTTGTCATCGGTCGTGTTCTTCTGGCGCTTCAGGCTCTGGACATAGCGATAGATGATGTAGTGGCGGGCAACCTCGTAGCAGTCGAGACGCATAATCTCGTCCTCGACCAAATCCTGGATCTCCTCGACCGAAACGGTGTGGCCCGCGTTCTCGCATGCCTCGGCGACGTTTTGCGCCGCATAAACCACCTGGCGGTCGGTTAGACGAGAGCTTTCCTCGACCTCCAAGTTAGCGGCGCGGATGGCATTGACGATCTTATCGATGTCAAAGACAACCTCGGTGCCGCTGCGCTTGATGATCTTCATCCTCTTGCCTCTTTCGCGTCGTAGCCTCATTGCGCTTCAGAGCCAAACGATGCCCGGCAGGGCTTGCCCCTGTCTTGCGGCGCCGTCGCGCAATCTGTGTTCTCGATAAACCATAAGTCCTCATGCGGACAATCCTCGCGGCCGATCAGGCGGCTCAAAGGCGTGTCCAAATGGGACGAATAAGGTCTTCGTTCTCTGTCCGCCATCTATCATACGACAAAGACGCATCTATATCCTGTATTCTTTTTTTAGTTCAAACACAACATATAGTGTTTCAGCAGGTCAAAGCAATTGGTCATTTTGCAGACGCATTATAAATGAGGGGTATTTGACAAGTCGGTAAAACGTTACCAACACGGCTACCTGCATGGCAGTTATAAAACCCCCTTAGTCAAGCCGCTGACAAATCCTACCAAAACCAAGCCGCTCACGCCAAAAGAATCCAAAAGATTATGCTTGACCAACATGTTGCGGTCACGATCGGCCAGGACGTATGCAATCTGCCGGCACCTCTATGGGATGCGAAGACCATCGCGTACAGACCTTGGATCAATATTTGGTGGCTTATTTGGCGGCGTGCTTGGTGGTAAAACAAAACAGCCCAGAGGACATAGCCTCTGAGCTGCGAACATTTGGTGGGCGTTAGAAGATTTGAACTTCTGACCTCTTCCGTGTCAGGGAAGCGCTCTCCCCCTGAGCTAAACGCCCGATCAAGGGTGCGCAAGCGCGCAAGGGATAATATAACGGAGCCTGAACTCGGTGGCAAGAACATTTTTAAAAATCGCTTACATTGTGGAATTCGGGGGCTTTGTCGCATCCATTTCAAAAGAGCCTGCTGCCGCGATTTGGCTGTCGCATAATGCAAGGCCATTGCGGTATCGAGCTATGGAAAGACGCCTGCGGAATTGTCCTACCGATAAGCGGACAAGCCTCCAGCTGGTGACTTCGCCGTGGTAAGGTAAGCCGAATTGTTTCCAGGCTGTTTCGGGGGAGTGGAATGAGCAAAGAGTGTGTCGAGCAGGTCGAAGGCGCAGGGGCTTCGGTGCCGATGACCGATATATCGAACATTGATGTGCCCGAGGGCACCGACGAGCTCAGCCGCAACACCCGTCGCGCATGGCGCGACCGCCTGAACAGCGCTTCGACGCGCAAGATGATCACGGGCGTCTTGGCTACGCTGGTGGGCGGTTCGTTTTGGGGCTTCTCGGGCACCAGCGCGAGTTTTTTGTTCGATACCTACCATGTCGATACGCTGTGGCTTATGAGCGTGCGTCAGATTCTCGCCGGCCTGCTCTTTATGGCTGTGGTTGTCACGCGCGACCGCGCACGCCTGGTCAAGCTTTGGACGACGCCCGCTGATCGCAAGCAGCTGCTGCTCTTTACCGCTTTTGGCCTGCTGTTCAACCAGTTTTGCTATCTTTCGGCCGTGCGCCTGACGAACGCCGGAACCGCGACGGTGCTCCAGTGCCTGCAGCTCGTTATCATCATGGGCTACGCCTGCGTGACCGATCGCCGTATGCCGCGTACTCGCGAAGTCATCGGCATTGGCCTGGCTCTGGGTGGAACCTTTTTAATCGCCACCGGCGGCGACCCCACCAGCCTGAATATCTCGCCGCTTGGCCTGGCAGCAGGTCTTATGTGTGCGGTCAGCGCCGCGTGTATGGCGGTGATTCCCGCCAAGATCCTGCCCGAATACGGCAGCCCCATCGTCACGGGCTCGGCAATGCTCACGGCGGGCGTGGTCTCGTGCGTCTTCGTGCAGCCCTGGGCGCATATGCCGGCGCTCGACGCTGCCGGCATCGAGGCGCTCGCGGTGTTCGTGGTTATCGGCTCGTTTTTTGCTTACATGCTTTATATGCAGGGCGTTAAGGACATCGGCTCGGTGCGCGCGAGCCTCATCGGAACTGTGGAGCCGGTTTCGGCGACCATCACCAGCGCCGTTATGCTGGGGACGGTGTTTTTGCCGACCGACCTTATCGGCTTTGTCATGATCATCGTGATGATGTTCCTCACGGTGTAGCTAGCGCCGCTGCCAAGACGGAAAAGGTGTTGTGCCGCATTTTCGCCAATTGATGTCCGTGTCTGGAGTTTAGCTGTCGATGCTCAAAATGCCATAAACTAGTAACGTTATGGACTTTTTCATTGCGACTCAATTGCGAGGATTTCTTTATGGCTGGTAATCACTTTAAGGGCAGCGATAGCGGCCGCCCTGCAGTTCCGCCGCGTCCGAACGGGGCTGGTAAGGCCGGCACGCCGGGCGGCGCTGGACAGGGCGGTTCCGGTAAGCGCGTGTCCCCGGGCGAGACGGCGATGTTTACCGCTCTGTACGAGCAGTCTCAAAAGGCAAAAAAGACCGGCCGTGCAAGAGGAAATGTCTTTGCGGGCGGTGCAACCTCTGCGTCGCAGCCGAGCGGGGCTCCTTCGGTACCTGCGAACAACGCAGGTGCTGCCAACGCCGCGAATGGCGCCGGCAACGTTAATGCCGGCAAGGCCGACAACAATACTACCTCTGCCGGTGGCGCGGGGCTTACGGGTAACCTCGGCACGATTTACACCGGCGCCTCCGAGACAGGCACGTTCGCCCGCCTGGATGATAGCGGTGCCGAGTTTGCGGGCTCGGGTTCCAAGGAAGATTATTACGATTTTGGCTTGAACTACGGTAGCGATGCTTCGTCGAGTTCGACCTCTGACGGTCTGGTCCGTCATCGCCATCGCAAGGGCGAGCGCAAAAAGCGTCACACCGGCGCCATTATTGCCGCTGTAGTCGCGGTGCTTCTCGTTGCGCTTGGCGCAAGCGGCTTTATGCTGCTTAACTCGGCAAAGACCGTAAAGAGCGAAGCGAAGGAGGCTGTCGAGATCGTCGGTGGCCTTAAGGACAAGGTCACGTCGGGCGATTTTTCGACGCTGCCTGACGACGCGAAGAAGATCGATGAGCTCTGTAACAGCATGAAGGCGGAGACCTCGAGCCCGCTGTGGACGGCGGCTTCGTTTATCCCGGTGTATGGCAGCGATATCAATGCGGCCCGCACCATGATTGACGCCCTGTCCGATGTCTCGAGCAATGCGCTGGTTCCCATGGCCGATAACCTTTCGCAGGCTACGCCCGGCAAGCTGTTCCAGGACGGCATGATTAACGCGTCCGCGCTGCATGCGGTCGCCGATTCTCTTTCCAGCAGCTCGAAGGTGTTCAAGAGCGCCAACGAGAAGATCCAGGGCATTGGCGATACTCATATTTCCCAGGTGACTGAGCTGGTCGATAAGGCCAAGGACGGCTTTGCCACCCTCAACGGCGCGGTTGACGCGGCGGAGAAGGTCGCCCCCGTCCTTCCCCAGATGCTCGGCGCCAACGGCCAGACGCGCAACTACCTTGTGTACGCCATGAACAACGTCGAGATTCGTGCCTGCGGCGGCTTTGGCGGTTCGCAGGGCCTGATTTCGGTCACCGACGGCCAGATGTCGATTGGCGAGTTTGTTCCCCGCATTGGACTCAGCGAGGATGAGGCAGTCGAGAGCGTTGACGAAGAGGATGAGGCGCTGTTCGGCAACCACAGCAACCTGTACAACTCGGGCAATACCTATTCGCCTGATTGGCCCCGCAACTCGCAGCGTGTCGCCGCGCTGTGGAAGTCCCAGTATGGGCAGGACGTTGATGGCGTCGTCGGCATCGATCCGGTGTTCTTGCAGTACCTGCTGGGCCTTGTCGGTAATGTCTCGCTGCCTGATGGTACGGTCGTCGACGGTACCAACGCGGCGAAGGTTCTCATGCACGATGTGTATTGGAACTATCCGGTCGAGGAATCGGACGGCATCTTTGCGGCTGTTGCCAGCGCCGCCTTCGACAAGATTCTCGGTGGCATCGGTGACGTCGACGTTACAAAGCTTGTCGGTGCATTCGAGCGCGGTGCCGAAGAGGGCCGTCTGATTGCTTGGATGAGAAACGATGATGAGCAGAATGCCATCAAAGAGACGGGCATTGACGCTTCGCTGCCCGATCCGGATGATCCGAGTGCCGATCCCGTTGCCGGCGTTTACTTTAACAACCTGAGCTTCTCCAAGCTCGACTGGTATCTGAACGCCGACACGCAGATCGGCCAGGGCATCAAGAACGGCGACGGCACGTGCTCGTATCGCATCACCGTTACCCTGACGAACATCATGACGCAGGAGGAGGCAGGCAAGCTGCCCGACTACGTTGCGGCGAGCGCACCCGATGCCGCGCGTGACGACGAACGCCTGAATGTCTCGTTGTTTGCCCCGACGGGCGGCAACATCAGTGACCTTACGGTTGAGGGCACACAGTTTGGTCTTGGCGCCGCTACGTGGCATGGAATCCCCTTCTATTCGGGCACCGTTGACCTGCATGCTGGCGAGACGACGACGATCACGTATACGCTGACCACGTCGGCCGAGGCGGGGGACAAGCCGCTTACGCTGCGTCAGACTCCTACATGCCAGGCGGCTCGCGACAGCGCGTCGGCGTAGGGTTTTTCTGGTAGCGCAGATAATCGAGTACCATTTTGGGGCGGACAGGCAATCTGTTCGCCCCTATTTTGTAAGGAGAGCGCATGAAGTACTTTGGCACCGACGGCTTTCGCGGCGAGGCCAACGTTGGGCTGACGGTAGAGCACGCTTATAAGATTGGCCGTTTTGTGGGCTGGTATTACGGCGCCAACCGCGAGCGCAAGGCGCGCGTTATCGTGGGCAAGGACACGCGTCGCTCGAGTTATATGTTCGAGGCGGCGCTGGTGAGCGGTCTGGTCGCGAGCGGTGCGGACGCCTATATGCTGCACGTGATCCCCACGCCGGGCGTAGCGCATCAGACCGTGGAGGGCTGCTTCGATTGCGGCATCATGATCAGCGCGAGCCACAACCCGTTTTGCGATAACGGCATTAAGCTCGTCAACAGCGACGGCTTTAAGATGGACGAGGACGTACTGGAGCTCATCGAGGACTATATCGATGGCAAGAGCGAGGTGCCGCTGGCAACGGGCAACCACATCGGCGCCACGGTGGACTACATGCAGGGTCGCAACCGCTACATTGCTTCGCTCATCGCCAGCGCGAACTTTTCGCTGCAGGGCGTCAAGATCGGTATCGACTGCGCCAACGGCTCGGCTTCCTCGGTGGCCAAGCCGGTGTTTGACGCGCTCGGTGCCGACGTACGCGTGATCAACGCCGCGCCCGATGGCTTTAACATCAATGTGGACTGCGGCTCCACGCATATGGAGCGCCTGCAGCGTCACGTGGTGGAGCAGGGCCTGGACGTGGGTTTTGCCTATGACGGCGATGCCGACCGCTGCCTGGCCGTGGATGAGCGCGGCCGCGTGGTAGACGGCGACCAAATCCTGTACGTGTGCGGCGTGTATCTGAACAAGCACGGGCGTCTCTCGGGCGGTACCGTGGTACCGACGATCGCCAGCAACTTTGGTCTGGTCAAGTCGCTGGAGCTTGCCGGACTGAGCGCCGTGACCAGCGGCGTGGGCGACCGTCACGTGTATGCCAAGATGCGCGAGGGCGGCTACAGCCTGGGCGGCGAGCAGACGGGCCATACGATCTTTGGCGATATCGAGCGCACGGGCGACGGCATTATGACCTCGCTGCGTGTGATGGAAGTGATTCGTGCCGAGCGCGAGACACTCTCGCAGCTCACGGCTCCGTGCAAGCTGCTGCCACAGGCGCAGGTGGCCGTGCACGTGGCGGACAAGGACGCCGCGCTCGAGAATATGGGCGTGCAGAACGCCATCGCCGAGGCCGAGGTTGCGCTGGCAGGCGAGGGCCGCGTGCTCGTGCGCAAGAGCGGAACCGAGTCGGTTATCCGCGTGCTGGCCGAGGCGCCCGACCAAGCATCCGCCGATGCCGCCATGAAGCGCATCGCCGCTGCACTCGAGGCTCTGTAGTTACGCGGTTTTCCCAAACCGCGTAACTGCTCGACGCTGCAAACGGCCCCAAGCGGCAATCTGACGTTCAATTTCAAGGGCGCGACCAGAAGGTCAGCGCCCTTTCATTTCACGTCACTTTGCTCGCTTGGGGTCGTTTTCGCTGACACTGCCAAGGCATTGGCGTCAACATGGTTGGCGTTGGCGATGGCGTGCTGGTCAATCCTTACAGCTCGTACAGCGTGGTGAACTTGTCCTGCAGGTAGCTGCAGTAGTAGCGGGCGTCAAAGTCCATGCCGCAGGCGCCCTTGATGAGTTCCGGCGCGTCCTTGGCGCGGCCCCACTGCCAAATGTGCTCGCCCAGCCAGGCACGGACGGGCGCCAGATCGCCGCTCGCACAGGCACCAGTAAGGTCGACGCCGTCGCGGCACATGGCCGGCACGAACATGGCGTCGTAGGCGCTGCCCAGCGCATAGGTGGGGAAGTAGCCAAACGAGCCACCGCTCCAGTGCGTATCCTGCAGGCAGCCGCGCGTGTCGTCGGGAACGGGAATGCCCAGGTACTCGTCCATAAAGCGGTTCCAAAGCGCGGGGATGTCCTTGGCCGTGGCCTCGCCGGCAAACAGCATGCGCTCGATCTCGTAGCGCACCATAACGTGCAGCGGATAAGTGAGCTCGTCCGCCTCGGTGCGGAGCAGGCTCGGCTCAGCGCGGTTGACGGCGCGGTAGATCTCTTCCTCGGTCACGCCGTTCAGCTGCTGGGGGAACAGCTCCAGCAAAGTGGGATACAAATAGTGGATGAACGCGCGGCTGCGGCCCACATAGTTTTCAAACAGGCGGCTCTGGCTTTCGTGCAGGCCGGTGGTTGCGCCGCCCGCCAGGATGGTATAATCATACTTGGGGTCAACATTCAGCTCATACAGGGCATGGCCGCCCTCGTGCGCCACGCTGTACAGGTTGGAGAACATATCCTGCGGCATATAAT
>URYU01000038.1 GCA_900552155.1 uncultured Collinsella sp. | reverse complement strand
TATTCTCAATATCTCGTTGGCGTTAGTTGCGGTGGATTTGTTCCTGTTTTTGCTGCTGAAGGCCTTTAACTGTAACTATTCCACCGCAACTTATGAGGGGGCGGGCCATGCGATAGTATTGCATGGTGGTATTCGACTAACCGAGGACTTATCCGAGGGCTTTATGGAACAGCACCAGCATTATCAGAGCCTGCAAGACCAGGCGTACAACGCATTGCGCTCCAAGATCATCTATGCCGAGCTCAGGCCCGGCACGCGTCTTTCGGCGATTGGTCTGGAAAAGGAGACGGGAATCGGGCGCACGCCCATTCGCGAATCCTTTGTGCGCCTGCGTGAGCAGGAGCTGGTGGAAACGCGCCCCAAAAGCGGCACCTACGTCTCTAAGATCAGCATGGAACGCGCCGAAAACGCCTGCTTTTTGCGCGAGAAGCTCGAGAGAAGCGTGCTAATTAAATGCTGTTCGGCCGCCTCGCCCGAGCAAAAGCAGCGGCTTGAGCAGATTCTTACCGAGTCCGAGTCGCTCGACCATGGCGAAACGCGCCGTTTCTTTGACCTGGATAACCTGTTCCATGAGACATGTTTTGAGATTGCCGGTCGTCACATGTTGTGGGATTGGATGAAGAGCATCAACACGCATTTTGAGCGATATAACTGGTTGCGTATGGTGTCGCAGGATTTGGATTGGGAGCCGATTCGTCGGCAGCATCGCCGGATTCTCGAGGCCATTAAGAGGGGCGATACCGACGCGGCGAGCTATCTGGCAGAGACACACCTGCACCTGATGCCCGAAGAGCAAGGTCCGGTTATCGCCTTGCATCCCGACTATTTTGAGCTGTCCAAAGACTCGTTCATCTAATCAATCCCCATATAAGTTGCGGTGAAATAGGGACTGTTTTGTGACCTAGGTGGCGCAAACAGTCCCTATTTCACCGCAACTGCGTTGGGGTGTGACCGGGGCACAAAGATGCGGTGCCGCTTGGAGGAAAAGACCGGAAGCAAAGGTCCATTCCTCCAGACGGTGCCGCAGCTGTTTTGATGGCTCGGCTTTTACCGAAGTGGCTCAGTTGAGCGCGACTGCCAGCCGATTATACAAAGCGGCTCGGGGGCGTGTCGCTTCCGTCACGTTCTATCAGCATACAAGACGGTTTTGGTTCTTGTTCGTGACGGAAACGGCGCGCTTCCGAGCCGCTTTAAAAGAAAGGGGGCGAGGTCTAGGGCACGCCCCCTTTCACGATAGAGAGCTAAACCTAGCCGCGGACCTTCTTGACGACGTCCATGGCCTCGCGGGCGATCTGCTCGACCTTGGAGAAGTCGCCGTCGGCAAACAGGGCCGGCTTGACCATCCAGGTGCCACCGCAGGCGATGATGGCGGAGGAGCTCAGGTACTCCTCGACGTTGGCGGTGCTCACGCCGCCGGTAGGCATAAAGCGGTGACCGACAAACGGAGCGGCGAGGGCCTTGATGGTGTTCAGGCCGCCATACTGGGACGCGGGGAAGAACTTGGTGACCTTGAGGCCCAGGTTCTCGGCTGCGGTGACCTCGGAGGGGGTCACGGTGCCGGGAAGGACGGGCAGCTCGATGTCGATGCAATGCTTCACGACGTCCTCGTTGTAACCCGGGGAGACGATGAACTTGGCACCGGCTGCGCGGGCCTGCTCAACCTGCTCGACGGTCAGGACAGTGCCGGCGCCAACGCACATCTCGGGCTCGGCCTCGGCCATAGCGGCGATGCACTCGGCGGCGCAGGCGGTGCGGAAGGTGACCTCGGCGGACTTCATGCCAGCTGCCATAAGGGCGTGGGCGAGCGGAGCGGCGTCCTCGACCTTGTCGAGCACGACGACCGGCACGATGCCCAGGGACTCAAGCGTGGTGTAGAACTGATCGAACATAATGTTCCTTTCGATGTATGGCGCGCATGGGCGCGTGATTGCCAAATATGCTGGTCAGGAGCCGATTTTGGATTGGTTATCGGAGGCACTGCTTGGGGTTCAAGCAATTCCAAAACCAGCTGCTCGACCAGTCATGTAGGGAATGCCAGGCAAAACCGGAATGGGACTGGTGGTTTTGTCCGGCCGGAGGAATCGGGGAGCGGGCCGCAGGGGTATGGGATTGGAAAGCTGCGGCCCGCGGAATGGAGACGGACTAGCGCGCGACGCGGGTGCCACCGTCGGCGGCGGATGCCACGGCTGCGATCTCGTCTGCGGTCACCAAGTTGGAATCGCCCTTGATGGTGAGCTTGAGGATCGAGGCTGCAATCGCGTAGTTGACGGCGTCCTGCGGGTCAAAGTCGTTGATGAGGGCATGGACGAAGCCGGCGTTGAAAGCGTCGCCGGCGGCAACGCCCTCGAGCACGTGCACATCGTGAGCAGGGGAGAACCAGTACTCGCCGCTCTCGGCGTCAAAGAGCATGCCCATCCAGATGGAGCGCTCGACGCAAGAGATGTTGCGGACGACCGAGGCGACCTTTTTGCAGCCGTACTCGGCGCAGATCTGACGGGCCATCTCGACGTAGGTGTCGCGCTCCTCGATGCCATGGGCAAGGGAACCAGAGACGCAGGTCATGCCGAGGCCGGCGGGCGCATCCTCGTCGTTGGCGATGCAGATGTCGACGAGCGGCAGGAGTTCCTTCATGGTGGCCTGCGACTTCTCGGGCGACCACATCTTGCCGCGATAGTTCACGTCGCACACGGTGGTGATGCCCTTGGCGCGGCAGGCGGCGAGTGCCTCCTTGCAGGCGGCGGCCATCTCATCGGAGACGGCGGGGGTCACGCCGGAGAAATAGAAGACATCGATGCCCTTGAGGATCTCGTCCCAGTCAAAGACGTCGCGTTTGGCCATGTTGATGGCAGAGAACTTGCGGTCGTAGACGCAGCCGTTGCCGCGCTGCGAGGCGCCGACCTCAAACACATAGGAGCCAAGACGGTCGCCCTGACGCACGACGCGCGTTGTGTCGACGCCGTAGGCCTTCAGCGAGCGCAGCGCGCACTCGCCTAGGCGGTTGGCCGGGACAACGGATACGTAAGCGGCCTTGTCGCCTTGGTAGGCCAGGGAAAGAGCGGTGTTGGCCTCGGCGCCACCGTAGCGGACGTCAAACTCGGTTGCCTGCTCAATGCGCAGATGATCTTTGGGCGAGAGCCTCATCATGATTTCGCCGAAGGTAAGAACCGTTTTACCCATGGTCGCGCAGCTCCTTCTTGCTCGTGCGTACACCTTTGATATGGCGTTGGCGCGGAGGTGCCAAGACGGTAGGGTACATCTTTGCACCTCCGCGCCAACGCTTGCCGAAATCGGTTTACGAAATCGGTTTCGTTTCGAGTTGTAGTATACTCACCTACAGCGTTTTGCAAGCGAGATTTTTAAAAAAATGCCTAAAATGGCTCAGACTGCTGACAATTGGGAAACGGGGTGCGCCATGGCGCAGATGAGAATCAAGGACATTGCCGCCGAGGCGGGCGTGAGCCCGGCCACGGTCTCGCGCTATCTCAACAACCGCCCCGGGCAGATGACCGAGGAGACCCGCGCCCGCATCGCCGAGGTCATCGAGCGCACCGGCTATCGCCCACGTGCTGCCGCGCGCAATCTGCGCAGCTCGCGTACCAACCTCATCGGTGTGATCCTGGCCGACATCGCCAACCCGTTCTCGAGCGCCATGCTCGAGGGCCTTTCCGCCAGCGCCGCCGCGCGCGGCTGCTCGCTCATGACGGCCATTAGCGGCAACGACCCCGCTAAGGAGGCCGAGTCGCTCGCCAGACTTATCGATGCTGACGTGGACGGCCTGGTCGTCAACACCTGCGGAGGCAATGACGAGGCGATCGCCGCGGCCGCGGGGCGCCTGCCCGTTGTGCTGCTCGACCGCGACGTTGCCGACGGCGGTGTCGATCTGGTGACATCTAACAACCGTGAGCTGGTCGCCGGCCTGGTAGACGCCTTGACCGCCGCTGGCAGCGAGCGCCTGTGCCTGCTCACCGAGGCAAGCGACGACCGCCCCGTGCGTCGCAAGCGCGCCGAGGCCTTTACCGACGAGCTTTTGCACCGCGGCCTTGCCGGCGAGGTCGTCACCCTGGCCGACGGGGGCGCCACGGGCGTCGGCCGCCTGGACGAGACCATCCGCGGCTATGCAGGTAAAAAGCTCGGCCTCATTGCCGTCAACGGCCTGGTCTTCCTGCGTCTGACCGAGGCGCTGGCGCAGCTTGGTCCCTCGCTGCCGGCGGGGCTCAAGATCGCGACGTTTGACGACTACCCCTGGAACCATGTGCTCTTTGGTGGCGTGACCACGGCCGCGCAGGACACCCTCACCATTGCCGAGCGCGTAGTCGAGCGCCTTTCCGAGCGCATCGACGTTGTTACCACTACTGTGGGCGAGGCCGCAAAGCTGGCGCCCAAACGCATCGAGATTCCCGGCCACATCGAACATCGCGCATCAACTTCGCGCTAGTCTGTGTGATAATATATAGACAATGTCATACAGGAGGTATCCATGGCTGCGTCTGTGCTGAGTGTGCGAGTGGACTCGTCAATTAAAGACTCATTTGCCGAACTGTGCGAAGAGCTTGGCATGACTTCGTCTGTTGCGGTCAATATGTTTATGAGGCAGATGCTGCGCGAGCGCTCTCTGCCGTTTGTTCCCTCGCTTGGAAAAGCTGTGGCAGACGAAGGCGTTGCTAACAATGGTTTGGATATTGCTCGGATCGAGTCCGCCGTCCGCGAGGCAGCCAGCACGATTCCCGCCATCAAAACCGTGATTCTATTTGGTTCGTATGCCCGTGGCGAGGCGCATGCCGATAGTGATATTGACTTGCGCCTCGAAGTCGATCGCGAGCGGGGCTTTGGTCTTTTCGCGTTATCGGCGTTTGGCGAGGCGGTGCGCAAAGAAACCGGGAAGCAGGTTGACCTCGTCTCGAGTGACTATCTTGATGATGATCTTGCCGCGGTAATCGAGCGCGAAGGAGTGACCCTTTATGATCGCGCGTAAGTCAGACGGCCTCCGCGCTCAAGAGGTTTTGGAAGCCATCTCCGAAACGAACGAGCGCATCAAGGCTTTTGATATCACCGAGGACCAGTTTCTGCATGCGAATGACGTGCGGACGAGGGCGTTGGCGGACTCCCTTTTGATGTGTGCGCTTAGGGTGACGGAAGAAGCGGGCAAGTTGTCGGAACGCTCGCAGCGGCTTCATCCCGAAATTGAGTGGCGTGGAATTATTGGCATGAGAAATTATCTTGCGCATGATTACGGCAATGTCGACCGCTCGGTTGTTTGGGATGCGGTGACGATGGAGTTCCCTACGCTGGAACGAGCCTGTAGACAAATTGTCTCCGAATCTGAACGCTAGCCGCTCGTTCGCAACGGCCTGTTCGCGCACGTTTTTTGAGCGCTTGATACGCTTTAACCCTGCGGAAACATTTTTCTGCGATAGTATCTGCGATATAGACCAGTCGAAACCCGCCCGAAAGAAAGGGGAGCGACATGAACCAGCAGAACATCGATTACGTACTCCGTTCCGTAGAGCAGCGTGATATCCGCTTTGTGCGTCTGTGGTTTGTCGACATTCTCGGCCGCCTCAAGAACTTTGCCATTAGCCCCGAGGACCTCGAGGTCGCTTTTGAGGAGGGTATCGGCTTTGACGGCTCGGCCATCGAGGGCTTTGCCACGCCCGAGGAAGCCGACATGCTGGCGTTTCCCGATGCTTCGACCTTCCAGATTCTGCCGTGGCGTCCGAGCCATAACGGCGTCGCCCGCGTGTTCTGCGACGTGTGCACTCCCGATCGCAAGCCGTTTGCCGGCGACCCGCGCGACGCCCTGCGCCGCATGTTCCGCAAGGCCGAGAAGGCCGGCTACCTGCTCAACGTGGGCGCCGAGCTGGAGTACTATTACTTCCCCGACGAGCACACGCCCGAGCCGCTCGACAACGTGGGCTACTTTGACCTTTCGGTGAGTGACGCCGCCCGCGACCTGCGCCGCAACACGGTCCTCACGCTCGAGAAGATGTCCGTGCCCGTGGAGTACACCTTCCACGCCGCCGGCCGCTCGCAGCACGGTATGAGCCTGCGCCATGCCGAGGCCCTGAGCATGTCCGACGCCATCACCACGGCCAAACTCATCATTAAGCAGCAGGCCTACGAGAGCGGTTGCCACGCCTCCTTTATGCCCAAGCCGTTGGCGGGCGAGGACGGCAGCGCTATGTTCCTGTGCCAGTCGCTATTCGACCACGACGGCAACAACGTCTTTTGGGGCGAGGACGACGAGAAGTATCACCTCTCCGATATCGCCAAGCACTACATGGCCGGCATTCTGGCACACGCGCGCGAGATCAGCGCTATCACTAACCCCACGGTCAACTCGTACAAGCGCATCACCACGGGCGGCGATTCCGTGCCACAGTACGCCACGTGGGGCCTGCGCAACCGCGCGAGCATGGTCCGCATTCCGGTCTACAAGCCCGGCAAGCAGCTGTCCACGCGCATCGAGCTTCGTAGCCCCGACCCCATGGCCACCCCGTACCTGGTCACCGCCGTCACGCTGGCGGCTGGTCTGGACGGCATCGAGCGCAAGCTGGAACTCCCGCCCGAGGCAACGGCCGAGACGCTCAAGCTCACCGACCGTCAGATGGTCGAGGCCGGCTACACGCCGCTGCCGCGTTCGCTCAAAGAGGCGCTCGACGTGTTTGAGGACTCGCAGTTTATGAAGGATGCCCTCGGCGAGCATATCCACAGCTTCTTCCTCAAAAAGAAGCGCGACGAGTGGCATAAGTTTGAGTCTACGATCACCGAGTGGGAGATCAAGCACTACCTGGCGAACTCCTAATCGCGCTGACTTGTTCCAGTACGATTGAGCTCATTTCCTTGGAGGCCGATATGTCCGAAAAGAGTGCCCTGTTCATGGCGCGCACGACGCGCTTCCACGAGTTTGCCCGCAGCTTGACGACCACCCTGGGTGTCGAGGTGAGCCTGGCCACCCCCGATTCGCCGACAGCGGCGCACGACTTTGACCTGCTGATCCTCGATTCCGATGGCATCCGCAGCGACCGCATCGATCAGATTGCCAAATGGCTCGACGACCGCGGCGGTGTCCCCATGTTGGTGATCGTCGACGACGAGGCGCTCGGTACCCTGCGTCTGCCCAATCACGCGCATGCCGACTTTGTATGCCCCACGGCGACGCCCAACGAACTCAAGGCTCGCGCGCAGCGCTTGATGGGCGAGGAGGAGACCGTCACCGCCGACGATGTGCTCAACATCGATAACCTCGAGATCAACCTGGCTACCTATCAGGTAACGCTCGATAACGAGCCTATCGACCTGACGCTGATGGAGTACTCGCTGCTGAGCTTTTTGGCGACGCACCCCAACCGCGCCTACAGCCGCGAGGTGCTGCTGCACCGCGTGTGGGGCTTTGAGTACTGCGGCGGCACGCGCACCGTCGACGTGCACATTCGACGTATCCGCTCCAAGGTGGGCCCGCAGATCGCGGCACACATCACCACCGTCCGCGGCGTGGGCTATCTGTTTAAGGACTAGATTTCCACCACAAAGGGGCAGACGCCTTTGTGGTGGTTTCGCCGCATGCGTGGATTCCTTTCGGGTCTGCGGCAGAACTTAAGCCTTCCTAAAAGATTGCGTTCTCATACACGTACGCCCGCATATTGGGGTACAACTCAACGTGAACAATGATGGCCCGCCACATGTTTGGCGGGCCTTTGGTTATTTGACGAAAGGATCGCAGCCATGAGCGAGTACGATTCCCAGCGTCCCCAGGATGCGGGCAACGCCGGCGAGACCCAGCAGCAGCCGCGCGTACAGGTTGAGTCGACGCCTGCCGACGGCAACATTCCCTACGTGCAGGCCTACGACACACAGACCGGCAAGCCGCTGGGCGGTGCGCAGGTCGTGAACAAGCACACAGTGGTCAAGACTAAGACCAAAAAGCTGCCGATCTTTATTACGGCGCTTGCCGGCTGTGCCTGCGGCGCCCTGCTGGTCATTGCGCTCATTATGAGCGGTACGCTCAATATCGGTGGCGGCAAGAATGCCGTGACGGCGGGTGCTTCGGGTTCGTCGACGCAAAAGATCACGATCGACTCCGAGGACACCACGCTGGCCGAGGCCGTTTCTGCCAAGGCATTGCCCTCCGTGGTTTCCATCACCGCCACTTCGAGCGGCAGCCAGAATGGCTCGCTTTCGCAGTCTGCCGACGAGTCGGACAACTCGGGCAGCGTCGGTTCGGGCGTGGTGCTCGATACCGAGGGCCACGTCCTCACCAACAACCACGTGGTCGATGGCTATGACCAGTACGTGGTTACCATGGACGACGGCACTACATATGAGGCCGAGTTCGTTGGCAACGACGCCTCGAGCGACCTGGCCGTCATCAAGCTCAAGGATGCCGATGCCTCCAAGCTCACGCCGATCGAGATTGGTGATTCCTCCAAGCTCAACGTGGGCGAGTGGGTCATGGCGATTGGCTCGCCCTTCGGCAACGAGCAGTCTGTCTCCACCGGTATCGTCTCGGCGCTGTATCGCTCCACGGCCATGAGCTCTACCAGCGGTAACACCATCTATGCCAACATGATCCAGACTGATGCCGCCATCAACCCGGGCAACTCCGGCGGCGCGCTCGTCAACGACAATGGTGAGCTGGTGGGTATCAACTCGCTCATCGAGAGCTACTCGGGCTCCAGCTCGGGCGTGGGCTTTGCCATTCCGGTTAACTACGCCAAGAACATTGCCGACCAGATCATCGACGGCAAGACGCCGGTGCATCCGTACATGGGCGCCACGCTTTCGAGCGTCAATGCGCTTAACGCCCGCACCAACAAGCTGAGCACCGATAGCGGCGCGTATGTGGCGAGCGTCGTTGAGGATGGTCCTGCTGCCAAGGCCGGCATTCAGGAGGGCGACGTCATCACCAAGCTGGGCGACGACGAGATCACGAGCGCCGATGGCCTGATCATCGCGCTGCGCAGCCACGAGGTGGGCGAGAAGGTCGAGATCACGCTCATGCGCGGCAAGGAAGAGAAGAAGGTCACCGTCGAGCTGGGCTCCGATGAGGAGCTGCAGAACCAGCAGCAGGACGACAGTTCGACCGACACCGGCAACGGCGGTATTACCGACGAGCAGCTGCGCCAGTACCTGGAGGAGCTGCTGGGCCAGCAGGGTCAGGGCCAGGGTCAAGGCTACGGTCAGGGTTTCTAACGAGCTGTATCGCACATACCGATGCCAGTGGGGGCGGTCCCGCCAACGCGGGACAGCCCCCTCTTTTCGCGATGATCCCTTGGGGACGGAGGAAAACGGATCACTTGTGGCTGGCAAGAGGCTTGTTTCGGTATGGTCTGGACAGTTAGTTCAGATACGTATAAATCTGGGACAGCTTGGGATGCGTTTTGAGCAATTTTTGATTGGGATGGGGCTCGAATTGGTGTTTGGAAGGGAGAGTGGGACGTTTACATGGTCTCGAGGAGCCAAAATTAGTTGAAACAGGGGTGTTCGTGCCTGATTCAGCTCTAGGATTTATACGTATCTGAACTAACTGTCCACCCCGGTCCGGCCGCTGCCGATTCGGTGCGGTTCGAAAGGGCTGTTCGGCGCCGTTGCGACCGGTGGTACTCTTGTATCCGTTTGAAATCGAGCGAAGGAGTGCCGCTATGGAGCAATCGAGCCTGTTTGGTGACGGCGTGGACATCGATACCGAAACGCCCGCGAGCACGGATACCGCCGTACCGGCCGATGCCCGTGCCCAGGCGGCAGCGCGTGCGGCCGAGCTGCGCCACGAGCTCGATTACCACGCCTATCGCTACTACATGCTCGATGCGCCCGAGATCACGGACGCCGCCTTTGACAAGATGCTCGTTGAGCTGCAGGAAATTGAGGCCACCTACCCCGACCTGGTGACGCCCGACAGCTATACCCAGCGCGTGGGCGGGTACGTGAGCGAGCAGTTTACGCCGGTCACGCACATGGCACGCATGTATTCCATGGACGATGCCATGGATCTGGACGAGCTCGACGCGTGGCTCCAGCGCACCGAGGATGCGCTCGGTGCCGGTAGCGTCACCTATACCTGCGAGCTTAAGATCGACGGTCTGGGCGTGGCGCTTACCTACCAAAACGGCACCTTTGTGCGCGCTGCCACGCGCGGCGACGGCACCACGGGCGAGGACGTGTCGCTTAACGTGCGTACCATCAAGGATGTGCCCATGCACCTGTCCGAGCCGGCGCTCGCCCACATGGGTGCCGACCGCGAACGTACCATCGAAGTACGCGGCGAGGTCTACATGCCTAAGGGCAGCTTTTTGCGCCTGAACGACGAGGCCGATGCCGAGGGACGCGACCCCTTCGCCAACCCGCGCAACGCCGCCGCCGGCAGCCTGCGCCAAAAGGATCCCAAGGTCACGGCGCGCCGCGACCTGGCTACCTTTATCTACGCCATCGCCGATACCGACCCGCTGCACGTCCACAGCCAGCGTGAGTTCCTCGATTGGCTGCGCAGCGCCGGCTTTAGCGTCAACCCCAACGTGGCCCGTTGTGCCACGCCCACCGAGGTCCACGAGTTCTGTGCCCAGGCGCTCGAGCACCGCGGTGACCTGGACTACGACATCGACGGCGTGGTCGTAAAGGTCGATAGCTTCCTGCAGCAGCTCGACCTGGGCTTTACCGCCCGCGCGCCGCGCTGGGCCATTGCCTTTAAGTTTCCGCCCGAGGAAAAGCAGACCGTCCTGCGCGAAATTCGCATCCAGGTGGGCCGCACCGGTGTGCTCACGCCGGTCGCCGAGTTCGATCCGGTGACGGTTGCCGGCTCCACCATCGCGCGCGCCACGCTGCACAATATCGACGAGATTCGCCGCAAAAACGTGCGCGAGGGCGACACTATCATCGTGCACAAGGCAGGCGACGTAATCCCCGAGGTCGTGGGCCCGGTGCTCGATAAGCGCCCGGCCGATTCGGCCGACTGGCACATGCCCGAGGTCTGCCCCGTGTGCGGCAGCCCCGTGGTCCACGAGGACGGCGAGGTTGCCTACCGTTGCGTCTCCATCGACTGCCCCGCGCAGCTCAAGGAGCGCCTGCTCCACTGGGTGAGCCGCGGCTGCATGGACGTCGACGGCCTGGGCGACGAGATCGTCGACAAGATGATCGCCGCCGGGCTGATTCACGACGTCGCGGACTTCTACCAGCTCACGGTCGACGACATCGCCGGACTGGACACGGGCCGCGTGTACGCGAGCACCAATAGCAAAAAGGGCGTTAAGAAGGGCGATCCCATCCCGGTAGGCCTCAAGACGGCCGAGAAAATCATCGCCGAGCTCAACAAGTCCAAGAGCCAGCCGCTCGGTCGTGTGCTGTTTGCCTTGGGCATCCGTCACGTGGGCAAGAGCGTGGGCGAGGTCATCGCCGAGCGATTCCTGTCGATTGACAAGCTCATCTTGGCGAGCGAAGAGGACATCGCCGAGTGCGAGGGCATCGGTCCCAAGATTGCGGCGAGCGTCAAGCAGTTCCTGGCCGTGCCCGAAAACCTTGCCGTGCTGGAGCGTCTGCGCCAGGCGGGTCTGTCGCTCGAGGTCGACTTGGGCGCCGCGCACGCGCAGGCCGCAGCTGACGCTGGCGTGGCAGGCGAGCTAGCCGACGCACAGCCACTCGCGGGTCTGACCTTCGTGCTCACCGGCACGCTCGTCAACCGCACGCGCGACGAGGCGGGTGCGGCGCTCAAGGTGCTTGGTGCCAAGGTTTCGGGCAGTGTGTCGAAGAAGACAAGCTATCTGGTCGCCGGCCCCAAAGCGGGCTCCAAACTTACCAAGGCCGAGCAGCTGGGTGTGCCCGTGCTGGATGAGGACGCACTCGAGCAGATCTTGGCTACCGGTGAGGTGCCCCAGGCTTAGTGCATCGATAACCAAATTGAAGATCCGCCCGGAAAACATGATTGAACTGCCTTCCGGGCGGATCTTATTTGGACGGGGCAACGGGCACCGTGATCTGCGTCACGTAGGTTGTGGGGTCGTCGCTGATGATGTCATCGATGAGAGCGATCTCGCGCGAGGGCCCGGCGGGTGCCAGGCCGTGCTCGCGCATATAGCCGAGCAGCTGCTTATAGCGCGGGCCTGCTTGCCCGTGCGTGCCACGGAAGCTTATGGTCAGGCACCGCGCGGCGGGTCGCACCTCGACATCGCCCAGGTATTCATCGGTGTCATCGAGCAGCAAAAAGACCTCGTCGTAGCCGTTAAAGTCGCCGGCGGCCAGGCGCTCGGCGCTAATCCCAACGCCCAAGTTGCCCAGAAAGACAAAGGTCTCGTGTTGCCCCTTCTGCAGCTGACGAATCTGCCACTCCAGCGCATAGGCGTCGGTAGGCTTAACGCGTTCGCGCAGCACGGCGCAGCGAAGCTCGGGCGTATCGATTGTGCAAATGGTATCGAGCTCGGTGTTCAAGGCATTGTGCAGCAGGGCAAGCCGGTTATCGATCTTGCGCGACACGCGTTCGAGCTCGCGGCGCTTGCGCTCGATGAGCTCCTGCTGCTGAGCCAGCTGCCGCTGCATAAGGTCCACATCGCGCGTGGTCACAAACTCGCGGATTTGTGCTAACGGCAAGTTGATAACGCGCAGGTGGCTGATGGTGTTGAGGGTGGAGAGCTGCCGCGATCCGTAGTAGCGGTACCCGCTTGCCGGATCGATGTGCGCCGGGTCCAGCAAGCCCATCTGCTCGTAATGACGTAGCGTTCCCACGCTCAGGTTAAACAGGCGCGCCACCTCGCCAATGCGGAGCAGGCCCTCGGTATGTTCAGTTGGCGAGTCGGTCATGGGACCGCTCCTTTCGGTAAAAAACAGGGGAGGGGCGCCAGGCTCGCGTTGCTCCGCTACGCTGCCAACTTGTCAAAAGCTCCGCGCCGGTTGAGCACGGTAAACGCGATAACACAAATGACCGCCGACAGAATCGATCCGCACGGCGAGGCGATACCCATGGGAAACAGCGTGTCGGAATAGGCGTTCGACAGCAGCCACGCGCCCGGCACGCGAATGAGCGCCACGGCCAGCACGTTGTGCGCAAAGCCGATGTAACTCTTGCCGTATGCGGCGAAAAAGCCGCTAAAGCAAATGTGGATGCCGGCAAAGATTGCATCGAAAATATAACTGTGCATATAGCCGGTACCGGCCGCGACCACTGCGGGGTCTTTGGCAAAAAAGCCGATAAACGCCGGCGCCACCAGCCACATCAGCACCGTGATCAGGCAGCCGTACACCACCGAGATCGTCATGGCGTCCTTGAGCACCTGACGCGCGCGGGCGCCCTTGCCCGCGCCGGCGTTTTGCGCCGTGAGTGCGCTGACGGTGGCGCCCATGGAGCTCGGCACAATGAATAAAAAGCTGACCATCTTCTCGACTAGGCCCACGGCGGCGGCGTCGCCCAGGCCGCGATGGTTGGCGATGACGGTGATAAACATAAACGCCACCTGG
>URYU01000037.1 GCA_900552155.1 uncultured Collinsella sp. | reverse complement strand
GGTGTGGATGGCGTCCTCGCCGCAGCCGAAGTAGTCCAACTGCACCTGGCCCATTTCCCGCTGGGTGCAGCAGTAGCGGGCTGCCGCGTTGAGACGGGCGTGGTAGGTCCACTGGTTCAGCACCGTGGTGGGGAATTTCTCCACCCGGTTGGAGATGGAGTCCTCCGTGATGACCGCGGCGCCGGCGCCCTTGTCGAGCAGCGCATTGAGCACGGCGACGCAACTCACATCATCCGTGGGCAGAATGCCCGTCAGCACCTGGCACTCGGTCTCGTTGGGACAGACCAGGTCGACCGCAGGCCAGACCTCCGCAGGCAGCTCGCAGGCGGGCGCTGGATTAAAGACCGTATAGAACCCCAGCTCGTGAGCGCAAACAAGCGCATCGGCCGTCGCTGCAAGGTCACATTCACCCTGGGCGATAAAGACGCTTCCGGCAGCCGGGGCAATCTCGCTGGCGTCGCCGTCGAGCTCATGGGCCACCAGACGTCTCAGCGCGCAGGCAACGTCCTCACCCGCAAGCGCATGGTTGGCACCCGGTGACAGCACGATGCGGTTGTCGCTCTCGCAGCGAATGATGGTCGCGGTACCGGTCTCCACGTCATCGCGACGCGCCACAAACTCAACGCCCACGCCGGCATCCTGAAGTCCCGCCACCAGCGCATCGCCAAACGTATCGCGCCCAACCGCGCCGATCATGCACGTGCGCGCACCCATGCGCGCGGCGACGACGGCCTGGTTAGCGCCCTTGCCACCGGCGTTGGTGATAAAACCGCTGCCGCCGACGGTCTCGCCCGCACGCGGTATGCGCTCGCACGCCACCGAAAGGTCCATGTTCATGCTGCCGAACACCGCAACGATGCCGCGATCTGCCATGGAAACCTCCTCATCTGCGGGCCTTATGCCCACCGCCGGCCGTCGATCGTGCACTCTCGCACCCCCTATAACTTTAGTTCACTTTGATGTGGACGCGCGCTTGAGCTTGCGCCAGCAGCAAGCATTCACAGGAGCAGGCAGCTACAATGAAGGCGTGCTGATTATTCTCGTCATTGGATGATGTTTTATGGAACAACTCTCGCAATCGGGCTCGCGCGGTCGACGCCGCACGGGCAACGAGCCGGCGCCGCACGAACGCGTGAAGAGCGAACGCCGTACCAACGAGCCGCGACGCACCGCAAGCCCTCATCGCGCTTCTACCAACAACGCGGGCCGCGCCAACACTCCCGCCGCGGAGCAAACACCTGCTCGCCCCAAATCTCGCTATATCCCCGCCCGCGACGGTCTTCGCACGCACGCCGGCGTCGCGGTGGTGCTCTATCACCTCAACCTCACGTGGGCGCAGGGCGGTCTGCTCGGCGTCACGGTCTTCTTTGTGCTTTCGGGCTATCTGATCACACGCCTGCTACTCAACGAAGTCGCTAAGACCGGCCGCATCGACCTCAAGAGCTTCTGGATCCGCCGCATCCGTCGCCTGGTCCCCGCCGTGGTGACCGTCGTGGTGGTGACCTGTGCGCTGTGCACCGTCTTCAACCACGTGATGCTCACCAAGATGCGCCCCGACATCCTGCCGTCGCTGCTGTTCTTCAACAACTGGTGGCAGATTGCCCAAAACGTCTCGTACTTCAATGCTCTGGGCGACCCCTCGCCACTCACGCACTTTTGGTCGCTTGCCATCGAGGAACAGTTCTACCTGATTTGGCCGCCACTGCTGTTTGCCGTGGTATCCATGCATGTGAGCAAGCCCAACACGCGCCGCGTGGTTCTGGGTCTTGCCGTGGTATCTGCCCTAGCCATGATGGTGCTTTACAACCCTGCCGCCGACCCCAGCCGCGTGTACTACGGCACCGACACCCGTGTGTTCTCGCTGCTGCTGGGTGCCTGGATGGCCTTTATCCCCGATCGCGACCTGGCGCCGGTGCGTCTCGCTCGTCGTTTGGGGCTCAATCGCCTAGCTGGCGCCGCCAAGCACGGCAAGAACGCCGAGGGCAAGCCTGGCGAGAAGGCCGACGAAGCAGCCGAGACCGCCCCGGCACAGCCGAGCGCCCTCGTGCGTTTTTGGTCCTCGCCCGCATCCATCGATGTGTTGGGCGTCGTGGGTCTGGTTGGCCTTGCCGCCATGGTCGCGCTCACCAACGGCTACACTGCCTTCCAGTATCGCGGAGGCACACTGCTGTGCTCGATCCTCACGCTCATGGTCATCGCGGCCTGCGTGCAGCCCCAGGGAATGGTTGTCCGCGCGCTGTCCGCCGAGCCGCTCGTGTGGGTTGGCAAGCGCTCGTACAGCATCTACCTGTGGCACTATCCCCTGCTGTTGCTCATGAACCCGGTCGCCAACATCAACGATACACCGTGGTGGCAGTACATTTTGCAGGTGCTGTTGGTGGTCGCCGTGGCCGAATGCTCCTATCGCTTTATCGAGACGCCGTATAGAAAGGGCGCCATTGGTCGCACCGTATCCGAGTTCCGCGACGGCACCGCCACGCCCGCCAACTGGGTGCGCGCGCACGTCCCTGCCTGCGCAACCTGCGCTGTCGTGTTGGTCGTTGCGCTGGGCGGCCTGATCTTTGTGCCCGAGACGTCTGCGCTGAGCGGCGAGGGCGCCGAAGTTCTGAACAAGGAAGCCAAGAACACCGCGCCCACCGACCAGCAGGCGGCCGACGACACCGACAAGGACAACGACGGCTTCCCCGATGGCTCCTACGATCTGCTTATGATCGGCGACTCCGTGTCGCTGCGTGCCGTGGACACCTTTGACGGCGTGTTCCCGCACAGCCATATCGATGCCGAAAAGGGCCGCCAGTTTGATGCGGGCCGTACGACATTTGAGGGCTATATCCAGCAGAACCTTGCCGGCTAGATCGTGGTCTTTGCCCTGGGCACCAACGGCTTGGTAACCGACGACCAGATCGACGCCATCATGGCCGATGCAGGAGATAAGCGTATTGTAGTGTTTGTGAACACGCGCAGTCCGCAGCCGTGGGTTGGCTCTACCAACCAGGCCATCGCCAACGCCGCTACGCGCTACAAGAACGTACGCGTTATCGACTGGTACGGATACAGTGCCAACCGCAACGACCTGTTCGATGGCGATGGCACGCACCTATCGACCACTGGCGTGACTGAGTACCTCAACTTGATCCACGATGCCGTCAAGAAGGACCTGCCCGTACACCCCGAGGATCACGTCAACGATCCGCAGCCGGCAGCCGTCAAGTCTGCCACCGACGCACTCGTCAATGCGCTCGCTCTCAAGCCACACAAGCTGGGCACCGACAAGTAACCTGCAGCAAACAACCCAAAATTACTCTTTTCGAGCCGACTCCAAGAGATCGTGGGCAAAAAAACAGGCCGCAGCCCATCGCTGCGGCCTGTTTGGAGTCCAAAAGAGGCGCTAAGCGCTGTAACCCATCGCCTGCAGAACAAACATGACAACCGTCAGCACCGTAATCACGCCAATGGTCGCCCAAGTGAGCACGTTCCACACGCGGCCGTTGCGGTTAGTGCCCATAATGTGACGGTCAGCGGCAATAACCACCTGGAACACCAGAACCACGGGCAGTAGCACGCCATTGATGACCTGCGAGGTCATCATAATCTGGAACAGATCGACGCCGGGCATAAGCACCAGCACGGCAGAGATACCGATGATGGCCGTAATGATGCCGCGATAGACCGGGGCCTCGTCCCAGCTGCGGTCGGCACCGCGCTCCCATCCAAATGCCTCACAGATAGCGCTCGACGTAACGCCCGGCAGCACGCAGGCGGCCAAGAAGCTCGCCGCGACCAGGCCCGAGGCAAACAGCACCGTGGACCACTGACCCGCAATAGGCTCCAGCGCGCGGGCAGCATCAGCGGCATCGCTAATCTGAATACCCGCCGGGAACAACACCGTACCGGTCGTGATGATAATAAAGCCGGCAATGACATCGGCGGCAAGCGAGCCGCTCACGGTATCGATGCGCTGCAGCACGATATCGTCCTCGCCCGCGTTCTTATCGACCACGTTGTTCTGCGCCAAGAAAATCATCCACGGCGCGATGGTGGTACCGATCGTTGCGACCACGAGCGACACGTAGCTGGGGTCATTTTGAATGTTAGGCACGACCAGGTCGACCGCGACCTCACCCCAGTTGGGGCCAGCCATAAACGCGGCGACAACATAGGTCACGAACACGCAGCTCACCAGCAGCAGAATCTTCTCGAAGCGCTGGAAACTACCCGACAAGGTAAGCATCCACACCAGCAGCGCCACCAACGGCACCGAGATGCTCGCCGGAACGCCAAAGAGAGCAAGGCCGCTGGCGATGCCCGCAAACTCCGAAATGGTCACAGCCGTGTTGGCGATCAACAGCGCCGCCATAGCAAGTACACTCTTGCGCACGCCAAAGCGCTCGCGAATGAGCGACGCCAGGCCCTTGCCCGTGACGCAGCCGCAGCGCGCCGCGGTCTCCTGCGTCACGATGAGCAGCACGGTCATGACGGGAAGCATCCAGAGCATCTTGTAGCCATAGCTGGCGCCCGCGCTGGAATACGTTGCAATGCCGCCGGCGTCATTGCCCGAAAGCGCCGCCAGCAGACCGGGGCCCATAGCGCCAAAGATGGCCGCGATGGTCAACTTTTGCTTGGTGCCCGACTTTTGCTTGGTATTTTGCACGCGACCACCTAACCCATGACCGACATGGTGAGCAGCACCGCAGCGGCGCAGTACGCTACGCACGAGATCATGACGGCAATAACGTTCATGGCGGTGCCCGACGTGTTGAGGTCATGCTCGTCACGCCAGAACAGCACCATCAGGTAAATCACGGCGCTCATGTTGCCAACCAGGCAAATGATGGCAGCGATATTAAAGCATCCGGTAAAGAGTTGCTCCTCAAACATGGGCGCATCGGGGAACGCGGCGGTGCGCACCAGCTGAGCGCACAGGTAGGTCACGAGTGACAGAATCAGGCCCATGCCCGTGCTCTGGAAGAAGAACCCCAGATACGGCTTGGGCTCGTCGTCGTGACCGTCATACTCCAAGAAGTAGTTCTTGACGAACGACACCATGCGCGAGGCCGCCAGCAGTACGAGCGGCATGGCGCACATGGGGAACACCACCAGATGCGCGGAGCCGAGCGCCGTTCCCAGCACGGTCGCCATGATGCACGACGCGATGCCCCATACAACAACCCAGTACTGGCGATGTACGAACCAGCTGAGCACGTTCGTCGAGTCGTCGGACGCGCTATCGCCCGAACCGACACCGGCGATCTGCAGGTCCTCCTGATGCTCCTCGGCAATAACGTCCATGGCGTCGTCGAAGGTTACGATACCCAGGATATGACGGTTCTCGTCACAGACGGGGATAGCGACCAGGTCGTACTTGGTCATCTCGTCCGTCACGTCTTCCTGGTCCTCGTCGGGCGACACATAGACCAGGTCGCGATAGGCCAGCTGACCCAGCGTGGCGTCGCGGTCGGCTACGATCAGCGTGCGCAGCGAAAGCACGCCGGTCAGCATGCCGCTCGGATCCTCAGTATAGACGTAGTAGACGCTCTCGAAGTCCTCGTCGAGCTCGCGAATCGCCTCGATGGCGTCACCGACCGTTGCCGTGGCGGGCAGGGAGACAAACTCCGAGGTCATGATGCGGCCGGCGGTGTTGTCCTCATACCCCAGCAGGTTACGAATCGCCTTCTCCTCCTTGACGCCCATCAGGCGCAGGAGCTTCTCGGCCTTCTCGTAATCGAGCTCGTCGATCAGATCGGCTGCATCGTCCGGGTCCATCATGGCCAGCATCGACGATGCGTCCGTGTCGGACAGGCCCTCGAGCATCTCGGTCATAAGCTCGTCGTCATCGAACTCCGAGATGGCCTCGGCGGCTTGGGCAGTATCGAGCTGCGCAAACACCTGCGCACGTAGGCGCGGATCGAGCTGCTCGATAATGTCGGCGATGTCGGCAGGGTGCAGCTCGCCGAGCGTCTTGTGCGACACCGAGAGTTGAATGTTCTTGGTCGAGCGGTCGAGCAGGTCCATGTAGGACCAAGCGATGATGTCCTCACTGAGCGGCTTGCCCAGGTGTTTCATAAAGCCTTCGACGATATGCTCGAGCGCGGGGCTGATGGCGCGTAGCAGACCGCGGGCACCGACTTCGGCGCCCAGCAGGCGCAGCTGATTTTCGCCCGACATGGAAAACTTGATGTCGTTTACGCGCACGACCTTCATGCCCTGCGTGTCGACGATCTGCTTGTTGAGCACGTCGCGCGCCAGCAGGAGCTCGGTCGGCTGCAGGTACGAAAAACGGATTTCGGTGGCCGACGTCTTAAGGTGTACGCCCGTCTCGTCGATACGGTCGACCCATTTGCGCCAGCTGATCATAAACGGCGTCTTGCCGGGGCCGCGGAACGCGAGCGACGTCACGTGTGGAAAAACTTCGCCGGTAGCAATACCAAAATCGTTGACCACGCCGAGCTTTTCGCCGTCGACGTCCAAGACCGGCAATTTGAGCATCTCACTCAGATAATTCAATGGTGCTCCCCATCATTATTCCTCCGGACGCGGCCGCGCGTGCGGCGTCCGGGGGCTTCTGGATATGTATACGCATGCGCGGGCGGCACGCCGCTCGACGCTTACACCCCGTGCATGCGCAAAAAGCACCTGCATGGGGTCATCGACTGTATGGTCGAGGTTTGGATTTCACCTGTAACCTTTCTCTTGACCCTCATTAACCGCAGTAACTATAGCATCAGCATCGCCCTGCGGCATCGAATTTATGCGCTGCACATTGCAGGCATACCAAACGCTGACGCATCCGTGACATAGTCATTGGGGACGTTCTTAAATGACTACCCAATGACTACTCTGTGGTATCTTCGTCCTCGGCAAGTTGGGGGAACACGGCGTCCTTGGGCATGGTGACCTTCGTCAGCGAGGTGAGCTTTTTGCTCAATGCCGTGTCCGTCTTGACCAGGTCGCTGAGCGTCACGATCTTGTAGCCGTCGGCAATGAGGCCGTCGATAATCTGCGGCAGCGCCTCGAGCGTCTGCTCGGCGCATTCGTCTCTATCGGTGAGCAGCACGATATTGCCCGGCGGCACCGAATCGAGCACCGTCGAGACCTGCTCGTCGACACCGTTGAGCAGCCAGTCGCCCGAGTCAATATTCCACGAGACCACGGCGGAGACCAGGTCCATCGCATCGATCCAGTTTTGCTCGTCAAAGGCAGCGTAGGGAGCACGCAGCAGCATCGTCTTCACGCCGGTCGCCGACTTAATCGCATCGGTGCTTTTCGTGATCTGTTCGCGTACCGCCTCACGGTCCTGACCCTTGAGCGAATCGTCGCTGTAGCTGTTGGATCCGATCTCGCACCCGGCATCGACAATCGCCTTGGCCGTGGCAGGCGAGGCCTCGGCCGCATCGCCCGAAAGGAAGAACGTCGCGGTGACGCCCTTTTCCTTGAGCACCTGCAAGATCTGTTTGGTGGCGCCGCTCGGACCCTCGTCAAACGTCAGCGCCACGTACTTTTTGTTGCCCTTGGGCGCCACGCTGGCGCACGCAACAACGCAATCGGTGGCGGGCACGACCTCGCCGCGGTCCTGCGTCTTGCCCGATTGCTCACCAACCCACACCTCGGAGCGGCCCTGGGCACCCCACGTCTGCACATACTCGATAGCGCCCGTGCCCTCGACCTTGAGCTTGGGCTCGATAACCGTAGCCTGAACCTCGTGCTTCTCGTAGGTGTTACGGCCATCCTTGACCGTCACCTTCTCGCCGCCCTCAAGTTCGCGGCTATCCCATTTGCCCTGCTTCACGCGCTTGCCGTCGACCTTCACCGACAGCTTTTCGCCCCCATGGCGCTTGAGCACGCTGTCATCGACGGCCAGCAGGTCGCCTGCGTCGTAGGTGCCAGTCAAATCCTGTTCGTCGATGAGATTCTGCAGCGTAGAGCCCACGCGCACTGCGGTCTTCTGGCCGTTGAGCTCCACGTCCACGCTGCGGTTGACGTAGCCCACGACGGCAGCGATAAACAGCACGAGCGCGCAACCCACGGCGATGAGCGCATAGGGCAGGCGAGATGAACGACGGGGTGTGCGGCTGTTGCCGATGCGCGCACTGCGGTCGCTAAAGCCGCGGCTATGGTTGAGGTACATCGCGCCGGGCTTACGGTGACGCTTGCGCTGACCGCTGGGCAGCTGCCCCAGGTCGCGGCGCGCCGTCGGACGCGCACCCGAACGCCCGTTTAAGTTGGATCCGTTTTGGCGCATATGCCCTCCCCCATAAACACAGCAAGCCGGAGCAACAGGTCTCCGGCTTGCCTCCCATCATTTGGTACGTCGCTATTTTGTAGCTTTTGACGAGCCTCCGCTCGCCTTTTGGTATTCGTCCTTAAAGGCCTTGAACATGCCGCGCGTCTTGCCGAGCTGCTTGCCCAGTGCGCGACTGCCCTTGTCCACGGCAACCGATCCCTTGTCGTCGAGCACCTTGGCGCCCTTTTTGACCTTGTCGCCCACCACGACGCTGGCCTCGGCGGCCTTGGCAGCCGCACCGCCCGAATACCCGAGCGACTTGACCTCGTCCGAGACGACCATCGCGCCGTTCTCGTAGCCGCGCAGCATCGTCGGCGGCACCTGCGTGTCACCGACCAAAACACTCGAAGCAGCACCAGCGGTCACATAGAATGCCTGCACGATGCCCGAGCGTGGCTTGAACTCAACGTCCGAGCAATAGCCCACGACGTCGCCCGATTCCGTGCGCACGTCCATACCGACCCAGATGATGCAATCGTCCAGGTTGATGTCGAGGCGCCTGGCGGCGGCGGCATCGTACGTGTCCTTGACGTCATCGACCGCAATGGCGCCCTCGTAGACACCAATGGCGTCGAGCGCTACGAATCGATCGGGGCGCTCGATCATGCCCGCGATATCGGACTGACGGACCATAAAGCCGACCACGCGCGTACCGCCCGGGGTAAAGACCGGAAAGTGAATCTTTCCGAGCTTTTTAGGGCTGCGCGGCGTGCCGTCCTTTTTGGTGCGCTTGTCCTCGGTAGGCTTGCGATAAATCTTGGCGCCGACAAAATCCCCGGCGCGCATTATGCCTCGGTCGAGGGCTCCGCAGCCTCGGTATCAGCCTCGACGGCGTTCTCGACCACGACGTCGGCGGCAGGCGTCACGTTGCCGCCCGAAATGGCGTCGTTGAGCTGCTCGCGCAGCTGGTCCATGCGCTCGCGGGCCAGGTCAACCTTAGCGCGCAGGTCGTCGGTCTTGGCATCGACCATCGGGCCAAAGTCATTCACCGCAGCACGGGCCTCCTCGGCGCTGTGCTCGTAGGTGTCGCGCATATTGTCCCAGGCGTCGTTGGCGATATCGGCAGCCATGGCGCGGGTCTCGGCGCCCGAGCGCGGGGCCAGAGCAACGCCGACAATAGCGCCGGCAGCGGCACCAAAAAGTGCGCCGGAGACAAAGCTGAAAGTCTTACCCATGATCATTCCTCTCCTGCGGGCACGTCGGTGCCCACCGTTTGAATGCTGTCCATTATACCCGCAGCGCATCACTTGCCGCTCCGCTCATCTGCGTACGGCAAAGGCGCAGGTACGTGATGGTGATAAACGCGTAGGCCTACTCCTGAGGCATAGCCGGCATGGTCACCGTGGCACCCGGGTCCTCGCCGGCGCCGTCCACGAGCGGCAGGCCGCCCTCATGCGCAGGTCCTGCCGGAATCGTCGCCGCACCGCCAAAGACGGCAGCGGAGGCCTCGTGGTTCTCGGCAACCGCGCCCTCGGTATCAATCGCCACCTGGGGCTCGTCGTCAAAGTTGGGGACGCCCTGGGGCTCGGTGGGAACGGGCCCGGCGGTCGCATCGGCAACGGGCTCGGCGTCAACCGGCACATCGCCCTCGTCAGAGCCCTCGTCCTCGGCAGCATCTTCGCCGTTCGCAGCGGCGACGGCCTCGTGAGGATCCTTGCCCTCGGCCTCGGCGCGCATGCCCAGCACCAGGTTGCGCAGGCCCGCGACCGTGCCTTCCACGTCGGGGGCAGGCTGGTCGGCGTGCAGGTACGCCCAGTCCATCATAAAGGTGGCCGAAGACAGCGCACCGATGGCCAGCGCGTCGTCGGGGCACGAAAGCTCAACCTCAAAGACGCGCTCGTCGTGCTCACTTACGCGCGTGCGGCCGCACGAGATGCTACCGGCAAGACCGGTCTCGTTCATGAGCTCGACCGTCACGTGCTCCAGCAGATGGCAAAGCTCGGTCTGGCCCATGCAGTCCTGGAACTCGCGACCGGAATCACCCAGGCACAGGTGCTTGGCAATCGCCGGCACCAGGTAATACACGCGCGCCGTGGCCTCGATATCCTCCGAGGTCATGAGCGGCATGCCGGGGTTCACCAGCACATGCGCGCAGATCTTGTCCTCGCTGACGGTGACCTTAAGGATGTTGAACAGGCCTGCCATAACTCTCCCCTACTCTTCCTTGTCCTACTCGTCGCCGTCGTGCGGATTCGCGGAACCCGCACCCGACGCCGCCGGCTTCTCTGCCGAAGACTCGGAATCCTTCTTATCGGTTTCGGCCGGAGCGATCACGCGAATGAGCGAGATGCGCTGGCCACGCATCGACTGCACCTTGAACTTGTACCCCGCAACCTCAAACACCTCTCCGATGTCGGGCACCGAGTCGCAAAGCTCCAAAATCCAGCCGGCGATGGTCTCATAATCATCGCTTTCCTCGAGCGGCCAACCAAGCTCAATCGCGTCATCGCACGAAAAACGCCCATCAACGAGCCACTCGCGGCGCGAAAGGCGCGTGAGATACTTGTTGTCGGGGTCGAACTCGTCCTCGATCTCGCCGACGATCTCCTCGACGATGTCCTCGATGGTGATAATGCCGGCCGTGCCGCCGTACTCGTCCACGACCACCACGATCTGGTCGTGAGAGGTCTGCATCTCGGACAGCAGCGGCAGGATGTCCTTGGTGTCGGGCACAAAGGTGGCGTCGCGCAAAAAACCGGCGATGGGCTGGTCGCCCTTGCCGTCGAGCGCGGGCTGAATCAGGTCCTTGATGTGCGCGATGCCCGCGACGTTGTCGGGATCCTCGTGATAGACGGGGATGCGGCTAAAGCCGGTCTGGCGCATGGTGGACAGCACGTCGGCGACCGTCTCGTCGTCCTCGCACATGGTGGTGTCCACGCGCGGCACCATGACCTCGCGGGCAACGGTATCGCCCAGGTCGAAGATCTCGTGGATCATGCGCTTTTCCTCGTCGAGCAGGTCGTCCTGCTCCGAGACCATGTACTTGATCTCTTCCTCCGAGACGTTCTGGCGGTCGTCGGCGCTCTTGATGCGCAGGATGCGGGCCAGGCCATCGGAGCAAGCGCCAGTCAGCCACACGAGCGGGCGGGCGATCTTCTGGAACACGGAAAGCGGGCCCACGACCTGCTTGGACACGCCCTCGGCATTGGCCAGGCCGATGCGCTTGGGGACGAGCTCGCCGATCACGATGGATACGAAGGCGACCGCGACGGTAATGATGACCGGCGCCAGGCCGCGCGCGATGGCGGAGAGCGGCGCGATGCCAAAGCTCATGAGCCACGTGGCGAGCGGGGCGGACAGACTCGTCGAGGCGACGGCGGACGAGGCGAAGCCCACGAGCGTAATGGCAACCTGGATGGTGGCGAGCAGCTGGTCGGAGTCGGCAGCTAGCTTAATGGCACGCTCGGCGCGTTTGTCGCCTTCCTCGGCCTCGTGCTCCAGCACGGCGCGCTTGGCCGTGGTGAGCGCCATCTCGGACATAGAGAAGTAGCCGTTGATGAGGGTCAAAACGAGGGTGGTGATAAGGGAGATGGTTATGTCCATCGGGAGTTTCTCGAACCTCCAAGATTCGGGACGTCGGATTAAAACGTTGACGGCGGATACGGCAATTGCACCGGCGCCCAAACAAGGACGCGGGCGCGCAGGCGTGGTCGCTAGATTACGAAGAGGATCACCGCCATGAACTGGAAGATACTGCCGGCGAGCACCCACAGGTGAAACACACTGTGCAGGTAGCGCACGTTTTTGGCGATGTAGAACGGCACGCCCACGGTGTAGCACACGCCGCCGACAGCGAGCAGGGCAAGTGCCACGGGGTTGAGCAGCGACACGAGCTCGGGCAGCTTAAAGACGACGAGCCAGCCCATCAGCAGATAGACCACGCCGCTTACCCAATGCGGCTGGCGCTCGCGCAGGAAGCACTCGAGGGCAATGCCGATGCTGGCGATGGCCCATACGGCAAAGAACAGCACAGCGCCGCCGTCGTTTGCGAGCGTGATGAGGCAAAACGGCGTATAGCTGCCGGCTATGAGCAGGTAGATGCAGCTGTGGTCGATGATGCGAAACACGCGCTTGGCGCGCGCGGGCTGAATCGCGTGGTAGAGCGTAGAAGCTAGGTATTCGAGGATAATGCTGACACCATAGACAATCGCCGCGGCCATGTGGGCCGGGCCTCCGCCGCGCAGGGCAGCGAATACGATCAGGAGCACCAGGCCCGCGATACCCAGCAGGCAGCCGACACCATGGGTGACGGAGTTCATGATCTCCTCGCCCACCGTGTAGTGTGGAACGGCCGCGGTCTTGGGTCGCGGCTTAGAACTGTCGCTCGAATCGGACATGCCGGTTACATCCTCCAACGTAAAGAGTTCTCAACACTATATCAAAGCGTCTAGGTACGTGCGAAATTTGCACCATACGTGACCCTTTGTTTACCCATTCTTTGCCTGTTGACGCATCAACGGCGAACGTCCATAATGCGCTTGCATTAAATGTTGATGTATTAACATCTTATAGGAAAGCTTCTTATGTCTCAAAACGCACGTTCCCATCGAAAGCTCAAGATAGCCGGCGTCGTTGCGCTGGTGCTCGTTGTCGCGCTGCTGGGGTTTGCCGGCAACTTTCTGTTTGACTTCGCGCTGAATCCCCGCGCGCCATACACCATGAAGATGATGCAGGACGGCAAGGACGCCGAAAAGGGCGAGCAGATGGATGCCGAGGAAACCGAGGCGCGGGCGTGGTTTAAAGAGAACCGCGAGAGCAGCAGCCTCACCGCGGACGACGGGACCGAGCTTGCCGCCTGGTATTTTGCTGCGTCGGAGAGCACGCACGACTACGCCGTCTGCCTGCATGGATATACCAACGAGCCCATCGGTATGGCCCGATACGTCAAGCGATTCCACGACCGCGGCATGAACGTACTCGCACCCGCCGCCCGCGCCCACGAGCGCTCCGGCGGCGACTATATCGGCATGGGCTGGCCCGAGCGCCTTGACATCGTCGCATGGATTGAGCGAATCGTTCAGGCTGACCCCGAGGCACGCATCCTGGTCTTTGGCGAGTCGATGGGTGCGGCAACCGCCATGAACGTCGCGGGGGAGTCTCTGCCCGCAAACGTGAAATGCATTATCGAGGACTGCGGTTATACGAGTGTTTGGGACGAGTTTTCTCTGCAGCTCAAGGACGTGTTCGGCCTGCCCAGCTTTCCCTTGCTCGATGTAGCAAACTTGGTGTGCAACGTGCGCGCGGGCTACGACTTTCATAAGGCGAGCAGTGTGGAGCAACTCAACC
>URYU01000036.1 GCA_900552155.1 uncultured Collinsella sp. | reverse complement strand
GGGTATCGGGTTCCCACATTCATCCGCACATGTGCGGATGAATGTGGGAAGTGTTCGGATGAAGTTGATAATCAAGGTATCTGTCTGAACAACAGCTTTGTTGCGCAACACCTGTTCTACGAGACAGGGGGTTAGGTTATACTAAATTGCACTGTGCGCCGCATCTGATGCATTTCGCTCCAAGCGCGGCACTCAGTGGATATCCGATTTACCATTTGGATGTCCTGGCGGTCATTTAGCGTCTCGACACAAGCTCGGCCCCGGAGCTCGTTCGAGCTGTTCGTATTCCTTGAAAGGGGAAAAATGGACATATCGAGGAAGACTGATTACGCCCTTCGTATGCTGGCGATGCTTGCTGAGGATCCGGAGTGTTTGCTTTCTGTTCGCACCGCTGCCGAAGAGGTCAATGTCCCGTATTCGTTTGCCCGCTCGATTCAGCACGGTTTGGTCCAGGCCGGTATTGTGGAGAGCCTGCGTGGCGTCCACGGTGGCATGCGTCTCAAGGTTAGTCCGGACGACGTCACTATCCGCCAGGTCGTCGAGGCCGTTCAGGGTCCTATGGTTATGAACGATTGCACCGCGCCCGATGGTGACTGTGCGCGCATGGGCGCGTGCTGCTATCATCCCCTGTGGGCCGGAGCTCAGGCGTTGATGCGCGACTACCTCGATTCCGTTTCGCTCGGCGACATCGTCGCTCACCGCCAGTTCCCGGCCGTCGATCCCAAGTTCGCCGACCGCGAAGCGTTTCCCGAGTATGCCACCTGCGCGTGCGCTTGCCGGGAGGAATAGCGCCGCATAAGGAGCATAGTCATGATTCAGGACCCCTTTCGTTCGATGATTCGTTCGGAAGGGGTCCTGCGTTATCGCGACCTTCCGTGGCGCCGCACGCGCGATCCGTACATCATTTGGCTTTCTGAGGTCATGTTGCAGCAAACACAGGTGCCGCGCGTGGAGACGCGCATGCCGGCGTGGCTCGATCGTTTTCCGACTGTGCAGGCGCTTGCCCAGGCCGCGCCTTCCGATGTTTTGGACGCTTGGCAGGGCATGGGCTACAACCGACGCGCTTTGGCGCTCCACAGGGCCGCTCAATGCGTTGTGGAAGACTGGGGCGGGGAGTTTCCGCGTGAGACGCGTGACTTGGTCGTTCTGCCTGGTATTGGCCCGGCAACGGCGCAGGGCATCCGGTCATTTGCGTTTGATCTTCCGGGCGTGTATCTGGAGACCAACGTGCGCACGGTCTTTTTGCATCATTTCTTTCCCGATGTGCCGGCCGTTCCCGATCGCGAGCTGGTACCGCTGATTCAAGCCGCCTGTCCGGCGGCCCCTGGTGCGGTGGCGAATGAGATTGCGCCCTTTGCCGCGCCTCAAGACGATGCCGACACGCCGCGCGCGTGGTATTACGCGTTGCTGGATTACGGCGCGTATCTTAAAAAGACGCTGCCCAATCCGTCCAGGCGGTCGGCGGGCTATAGTCGTCAGTCCAAGTTTGAGGGCTCGCGTCGCCAAAAGCGCGCCCACATTGTGCGCATGCTGCTGGCGGCGCGTGATGGGCAGCCTGCGGGCATTACGGTTGATGAAGCTGTTGCAGGCGTTAACGAGATGGAGACGGCAGCCGGCCGAGAGCCGGTCGAGCGCGAGCTGGTCGCAAGTATTCTTGCCGATTTGGAGCGCGAGGGCTTTTGCCGAGCCGAGGACGATCGTTGGTTGAGTGTGTAACCCGCTCAAATCTGAAGAACGGGATTGTAAGGTTTAAATTCGCGGCTTGAGGGCATCCTAAAGACGAGGCCGCTCGAAGCCTACGGGCGGCATGCGTTGAAGGGAAGTACACCTATGGATTTTGAGAATTCCCAAACCAAGAAGAACCTCGAGACCGCTTTTGCCGGTGAGTCCCAGGCACACACCAAGTATCGCTACTATGCATCCAAGGCCAAAAAGGACGGCTACGTTCAGATCTCGAATATTTTTGCCGAGACGGCGGGCAACGAGTTCGAGCACGCCAAGCTGTGGTTTAAGTATCTGCACGACGGCGCCGTCCCCGATACCCTGGACAATCTGCGTGATGCCGCTGCGGGCGAGAACTACGAGTGGACCACGATGTACGACGAGTTCGCCAAGACCGCCGAGGAGGAGGGTTTTGCCGAGATCGCTGAGAAGTTCCGTGGCGTCGCCGCCGTCGAGAAGGCCCACGAGGAGCGCTACAACAAGCTCGTCGAGCGCATTGAGTCGGGCGAGGTGTTTGAGCGCGAGGGCGTAAAGGTGTGGAAGTGCCTGAACTGCGGGCACCTGCATGTTGGTGCCGAGGCGCCCGAGGTGTGCCCGGTGTGCAACCACCCGAAGGCGTACTTTGAGGAGCAGGTGGTGAACTACTAGCGCGTGGCGCTGGCTGCTGCGGAGCGCAGGGCGGGAAATGCCTTTCCCTCTCGCTCACGGCTTCGCAGGGTCGCGCGAGGCAAAGGTTTCCCCGCCCTGCGCCCCGGCGTTGGGTCGTCGCATGCTCGTTACAGAAAAGCAGATAAGAAGTTTGCGTGCCGCCCCTTTTGGGGCGGCACGTTTTTGTATGGGGTCCCGGTCTCCACAATTTTCGTCAAGCTTTTGGTTAGATTTTGGTCAGTTGGCGTAAGGGTGGAAGGCCAAAAGATTGCTGGCGAAAAAAGCTCAGAGAAAGTGCTGGTAGGGGAGTTGTTGAGCTTTTCGACAGCTTTTGAGCAAAAGAAACTTTGTGGCTATTGCCGGCGATTGCGTTGTCGCGGTCATGGCGGTGCGGGATGCTGGTCGTAAGCGTCGAATGCTCCGACTTTGGAGGCCAACATGGACCTGTTTCTTGAGACTCCGCAGCAACAAGCTGAGCGCATGCTGCGTCAGCAGCAACGACTCATGGAGATGCAAATGCAAGGGGCGGCAGCCCAGCCCTTTGCGCAAAATGTCGTGCCCGCTGCTGTACCTGCAGCTGTGCCCGGGTGTAAATCGGCGCCAGAGGCCTATTCCGTACAGCAAGATTCATATGCGCAGGAGCTCGCGTTCGACAAGCGTCGTGCGCGTCGTCGCCGTGTGGGCCAGCGCTTGCGCACATTGGCGATGATCGTGCTCATCCCGTTAGGGCTTGCGGCCATCTTTCTGGCGTCGTATGCGCTCACCTGCATCCTCAACGGTGCTTCGCCCGGCGAAGTGCTCCAACATCTGTCGGCCCTCGGCCAGCGCCTAGGCGATGTCATAACAACAATCCGCGCCGGCTGGGAGAGTTAGCGTTTGTCACATTAGGACTTCTAGGGTGTAGGGATTATCGCCACGAGCGGAATTCTTGCATCCTGTTGGTCCTGTCGTGCGACTGAATAGTATTATTGAAGATGAATAATAATAGGATTTGTTATGTATAAGCAGGATTTAGAACAGACTCTGTTGGGCATTGACGAAGAGGCAGAGCTGGAAATAGGTCCAAGAGACGACAGGCCGAGCGTTGTATTGGTGGGAGGAGGCGCCTTCATGCTAAACGATGTGACGAATCGTTCGGTTACACATGACATCGATGTGTTTGAGGCAGACAGGTGCCTCCGCGAGATCATAGCTCGATAGCCCGAGGGGTATGGTATGGCGGTGGCATATTGTAATCAGATGCCATTCAATTACGAAGATCGTTTGATCCCCTTGGATATTGGGGCGCGTTTTATCAGGTACTTTACGCCATCCTTGGAGGACCTGGCGGTAATGAAGCTCTATGCCTACCGCCCGAACGACATCGTCGATCTTCATAGCCAGGCATTCGTCGACCGACTTGATTGGGGACTGCTCGAACGGCTTATATTCGACGAGGGCGAGGCGCTGGCGTCGTCGCCTTCGGAGCGGAGTTATCAAGAGATGGTCTGCGCATACAGCCAATACAAAAAGGAGGTGCTCGGTTGAATCTGACCTTTGAGGGATTCTTAAAAGGCTATTGCCGAGAGCTATCCGGACAGCAGTCGCTCAGTTTTAGAAAACTGGTTAAGCAAGCGACGACGGTTGCGCCGCGCGTGGCGGAGCCCCTGTTTTTGCTCGCTTTGGCACAGGGTAAAGCCGAATACGTTCTGGGCTTATCCGAGGGTTTGTGGATGGAAGAGGGTTACCGAGGCGTTTTGTCCTTGTACGCCCAAACGGGTAGCCTGGCATCTCTATGCGCCGAGGACAAACTTCCTAATCGTTATGCCAACGTTTGGCGTGCGTATAGAGCGGTGAAGGAAAAGCCGACGGTCGACAGAAGGGTGAACGCCCTGATGAGAAAGAAAACGCTGGAAGCATTGGAGGAATCGGGTGAAACGCGCTATGGCCTCTGCCGTGCTCTGCACCTGAATAAGGGAAACGTTTACGCATACTTAGCCGGTGATGACTCAAAGGTGAGCAGGAAGACAGCGCGCCGTATTATGGAATATGCGGAAGAGAGAAGCACCCAAGAAGGCGCCGGGCGCCCGGTGCGTGTGGCGGGGTAAGATTGATCGCGGTTTTGATTGGTGCTCGATTGGGTTTGTTGGGCGGAGTTTATGTCTGCTATTGATATTGTGCTTGTTGCGATCGCCTTGGTGGCGGTGGGGGTTGCTGTGGCTTGCGCCCTCCAGCTCAAGAGCCTGCGTGCCGAGTTGCGGGAGCGTGGCGACAGTAGCGCGGAAACGCTGGCAGCACTCGAGCAGGCCAACAACGCGCTCGATGCCCTGAACGTCGCGCTGGCCGAAACTCGCCGCACGGCCAATGCCATCGCGCAGCAGCAGACGACAGATGCGGCCGTGGAGCAGCAACGTTACCTGACCATCGCACGTGAGTTTTCGCAAGCTGGTGACCGGATGGATGACCTGCGCCGCGAGACGGCCCAACAGCTCGGCACCAATCGCGAGGGCATCGAGCATCGCCTGGACAAGGTGCGCGAGACGGTCGATGCTCAGCTGGGCGCCATCCGCAAAGACAACAACGTGCAGCTCGATCAAATGCGTGCGACGGTGGACGAGAAGCTCTCCCGCACGCTCAACGATCGCCTGTCGGCATCGTTTAAGCAGGTGAGCGACCAGCTCGAGGCCGTGTACAAGGGCCTGGGCGACATGCAATCCATCGCCACCGGCGTGGGCGATCTTAAGCGCGTGCTGGGCAATGTGAAGGCGCGCGGTATTTTGGGCGAGGTGCAGCTGGGTGCGATCCTGACGGACATCCTCACACCCGACCAGTATCTGGAAAACGTTGCCACCAGGCCCGGAGCCTCGGAGCGTGTTGAGTTTGCCGTCAAGCTGCCGGTGGACGAGGGCGACCCCGTGCTGCTGCCGATTGACTCTAAGTTTCCGGGCGACGCGTACGAGCACTTGCTCGACGCGCAGGAGTCGGGCGATGCGGAGACCGTGGCGGCTGCGCGCAAGACGCTCGATATGATGGTGAAGCGCGAGGCAAAGGACATCTGCGAAAAGTACCTGAGTGTGCCGGCAACGACCAACTTTGGCATTATGTTCGTTCCGTTTGAGGGACTGTACGCCGAGGTCGTCAGCCGCCCCGGGCTTATCGAGACCCTGGGCCGCGACTATCACGTCAACGTTGCCGGTCCCAGCACCATGGCGGCCATCCTCAACAGTCTGCAGATGAGCTATCAGACGTTTAAGTTGCAAAAACGCACCGACGATGTACTGCGCGTGCTCTCCGCCGTCAAGGCCGAGCTGCCGCGCTATCAAAAGGCGCTGCGCCGCGCCCAGCAGCAGATCGAGACCGCGGGCAAAACGGTCGAGGGCATCATCACCACGCGCACCAACGTCATGGAGCGCAAGCTCAAGGACATCGACGCCCTGGAAGATGCCGAGGAGGCCGACGAGATTTTGGGGCTCACATCCGCGGAGCTGCTCGCAGGCCAAAAAGACGAGGACTAGCTGCACCTGACGGCGGGGCGCCTGCACAAGCACGGCGCGGGCGCTTTTCGCATCGTGCTTGCCTGTAGTGTGCTCCAATGTGCAACAATGGCGTTTCGCCCTATCAGACGCGAAAGGAAGCCCATGTCTCAGAGAAGCACCAGCCCGCTCAGCCGCTCCACCGTGCGCCGCACGCTGCAGCGGTTTTGGGGCGTCACGCGCACGCAGCCGCTGATTGTCTTTCTCTCGGTGTTCTCGTCGGCGGGCTACATCTTTTTGCTGACGTTTGCCAATACCTATGTGATGGCCCTCATTGTCGACCGCGTTCAAGCCGGTCCCGTGGCGGGTGACCAGGTGTTTGAGGTCTTCGGCCCCTATATCCTGGCGCTCGTACTCGTTAATCTGGTGGGTCAGATCCTCTCCAAGCTACAGGACTACACCGTCTACAAGCTCGAGATCGCAGGCAACTATCACCTGGCGCGTCTATGCTTCGACACGCTCTCCAACCAATCCATGACATTCCATACTAGCCGCTTTGGCGGATCGCTTGTGAGCCAGACGAGCCGTTTTATGAGCGGCTACACGGGTCTGGTCGACGTGACGGTGTATTCGCTCATCCCCACCATCACCTCGGTCATCTGCACCGTGGCCGCACTCGCCCCGGTGGTGCCGACGTTTACCGTGATCCTAGTGTGCATCATGGTCGTCTACATCGCGTTTGTCTGGCTTATGTACAAGCGCATCATGCCGCTTTCAGCCGCGACGTCCGCCGCGCAGAACAAGCTGTCGGGCGTGCTGTCCGACGCGGTCACGAACATCTTGGCCGTCAAGACTTGCGGGCGCGAGGACTTTGAACGCGATCTGTTCGACGCCGCCGATCGTGCCGCGCGCGATGCCGAGACGGTCTCGATGCACGCCATGATGCAGCGCAACTTTACGACCTCGGGTCTTATCGTCATCACTATGGCCGTGGTGAGTGTGTTCGTGGCGGGCGGCAACGCGTGGTTTGGCATCTCGGCCGGCTCGCTCGTCATGATCTTTACCTACACCTATAACCTCACCATGCGCCTGAACTACGTAAGCTCCATGATGCAGCGCATCAACCGCGCTTTGGGCGATGCGGCCGAGATGACGCGCGTGCTGGACGAGCCGCGTCTGGTGGCAGACGACCCGGACGCCCCTGAGCTCAAAGTGACCGAGGGCGCGATTGATTTTGAGCACCTGAGCTTTGCGTACCGTGACGCTGCGGCGGGCGAGAGCGTGGTCGATGACCTGACACTTCATGTGGCGGCGGGCCAGCGCGTGGGCCTGGTGGGCAAATCGGGCTCGGGCAAGACGACGCTCATCAAGCTGCTGTTGCGCTTGGACGATGTGCAGGGCGGCCGTGTGCTCGTGGACGGCCAGGACGTCTCGCGCTGCACGCAGCAGAGCCTGCGCCGCCAGGTTGCCTACGTGCCGCAGGAGGCGCTGCTGTTCCACCGCTCCATTCGCGAAAACATTGCCTACGGTCGTCCCGACGCCACTGATGAGCAGATTCGCGAGGCCGCGCGCCTGGCCAACGCCCTGGAGTTTATCGACCGCTTGCCTCGTGGCTTTGACACCATGGTGGGCGAGCGCGGCGTCAAGCTCTCGGGCGGCCAGCGTCAGCGCGTGGCCATCGCCCGTGCCATCCTAACCGACGCGCCGATTCTAGTGCTCGACGAGGCGACCTCTGCCCTCGACAGCGAGTCCGAGGCGCTGGTGCAGGAGGCGCTCGAAAACCTGATGCGTGGACGCACCTCCATTGTGGTGGCGCACCGCCTGTCCACCGTGGCGGCGCTCGGCCGCATTGTGGTGCTGGCCGATGGCGAGATCGTCGAGGACGGCACGCATGCGCAGCTCGTCGAGGCGGGTGGCGAGTATGCGAGCCTGTGGAGCCGTCAGACCGGCGCATTCTTGGAGGCGTAAGCGTCTCGGACGTGGGACAATTGTGTCCATAAGTTTATTGTGCCGTTGAGCCGAGGAGTCGTTATGCCACGCGAGACCAATGCCGCCAAACGAGAGCGCGCCGTTGAGGTGTGTGAGCGCCTCAACCGTCGCTATGGCCCGGTCGAGTGCTTTTTGGACCACGAGAATCCCTTCCGCCTGCTGATTGCGGTGCTGCTCTCGGCGCAAACGACCGACGCGCAGGTCAACAAGGTGACGCCGAAGCTGTTTGCCCAGTGGCCCACGCCCGAGGCCATGGCCGGGGCGAGCGTGGCTGACGTGGCGGGCACCATCAAGTCACTCGGCTTCTACAAGAGCAAAGCCAAGCATGCCGTCGAGGCCGCGCAGATGATCGTCGCCGACTATGGCGGCGAGGTGCCGGCCGACATGAAGGAACTCGTGAAGCTGCCGGGCGTGGGACGCAAGACGGCGAACATCGTGCTCAACGTGGGGTATGGCATCGTGGAGGGCATTGCGGTGGACACGCACGTCAACCGCATTGCGCACCGCCTGATGCTGAGTCCCAAGACGCATGCCAAGGAGCCGCTCAAGACCGAGCAGGATTTGCTCAAGATTTTGCCGCACGAGTATTGGGAGTCGGTCAACCATCAGTGGATCACCTTCGGTCGCGAGATCTGCGATGCCCGCAAACCCAAGTGTGACGAGTGTCCGCTGGCAGATTTGTGCCCCAGCGTGCGCGTAGCGGGGTAGGGCGGAACGCATTTTCGTCTGGCGTTTTTTGCGGGGCTGGGTTTGCCCTTGAGCCGGAGTCCTCTCCATGCGCTACCATGACAGACAATGTATTTGACGTACGACCCGCCGAGCTTGCCCCGGCGGGCTTTTGGCGTTGCGATGCCGGAGGAACAGCATGCTCATTCACCGTATAGCCGCGCAGCTCTACACTGCCGAGGCGCTGCAGACCGTCGAGGCCGGACTCGATGCCGGCGAGGACGTGACGCTGGCCGTGTCGCAGTCGGGCCGCACGCTTATGGCGGCCGCCCAGTTTGCGCGCCGTCCGCGCCCGACGGTCTACATTGTGAGTGGCGAGGATGCGGCCGATCGCGCCGCGCGCAGCCTTGCCGCCTACGTGGGGCTGGCGCACGTGTGCCGTTTTCCCGAGCGCAAGGACTATCCGTGGCGCGAGCAGGCGCCCGACGATGCCGTGGTGGCGCAGCGCTGCGAGGCTCTGGGGCGCATCGTGCGCGGGGACAACTGCATCATGGTTGCCTCGGCCCGCGCGCTGCTGCGCTGCGTGCCGCCGGTCGAGAGCCGCTATTGGGAGTCCACGACCTTTGCGGTGGGCGAGGAGATTCCTTTTGATGAGGTGCCGCAGCGCCTAGTGGGCATGGGCTACACCAATGCCGGCGCCGCCGACGCGCCCGGTCTGTTCCGCGTGCACGGCGACACCGTCGAGGTGTTTCCCGCGCAGGAAAAAGCGCCCGTGCGCATTGAGTTCTTTGGCGACGAGATCGACCGCATCCGTCGCATGGTGAGCTCAACGGGGCAGACCATCGGTAACGAAGACAGCATCGAGATCTTCCCCTGCCGTGCGCAGGCGCTTACCGACGAGGCCGTCCACAACATGCATGTGGCGCTCTATCGCGCCAGCCAGGACGACAGCAAGCTGGCCGCATTGCTCGAGATGGTGGATGCGCGCATCGTTACACCCGAGCTCGACCGCTTTTTGCCGGTAATGTACGGCCAGACCGTGAGCCCGCTGGCGCACGTGAGCGGCAAGGCGCTCGTGGTGCTGTCCGAGCCGCGCTCGCTGTTCGACGATTGCCTGCGTGCCTACGAGGATATCGAGGCGCGTGCTGGCGAGGCAGGGATTGACCGGCTGGATGGCCTGTATGTACGTGCCCAGCAGCTCGATTTTGGTGCCCAGCAGCGCCTGAACTACGTGAGCCTGATCCGTGCCGGCGGCGCGGTGACGGCGGAGCTCAAGATTGAGCAGCCGGCCATTGCGGGCTCGGACAATCGCTTTATGACGCGCATTCAGGAAGTCGTGGGCAAGCGCTACGCCTGCGTGTTTGCCATTCCCGACCGCGGTGCGCGCGAGTCGATGGAGCTCACCTTTGGCGACGAGGGCATTACCTTTGAGGAATCGCTGACGGCCGCACCTGAAAATGCCGGCGCTATCGGCGACCGCGTGCGCGTGGCAGCGGCGGATTCCGCCGACCGTGCCGCACGTCAGGAGGCCCATGCTTCCATTCGCGAGCGTCGCGCCGACGCGCTCAACGCCCGCTCGCTCGAGGCGGGCGCCGCGCAGGCTGCTGCCGGCGCCGCCGTGCCCACCATCTCGCGCGGGCGCGTGACCTTTGTGGACGCTGCCCTGCCACAGGGCGTGGTGGTGCCCGACGCCAATTTGGCCCTGTTCTCGATTGCCGACCTCAACGCCCGCATGGATGCCAACCGCGCGCGCAGCCGCCGCAAGGTTGACATTACGCAGATCACCTTCCCGTTTAAGCCGGGCGACTACGTGGTGCACGCTACCCACGGCATCGCGCTCTTTAGCGAGATCGCGCGTCAGGAAGTGGGCGGCAAGGAACGCGACTACTTTTTGCTGGAATACGCCGATGGCGACAAGCTCTACGTGCCGCTGGAGCAGGTTGACCGCATTACGCGCTACGTTGGTCCCGACGGCGATAAACCGCGCTTGACCAGGCTCAACACCGCCGACTGGACGCGGGCCACCAACAAGGCGCGCAAGAATGCCAAAAAGCTGGCGTTTGACCTGGTCGACCTGTATACGCGCCGCTCATCAATCGCGGGTATCGCCTGCCCGCCTGACACGCCCGAGCAGATCGAGATGGAGGAGAGCTTTCCTTACGACGAGACGCGCGACCAGCTGGAGGCCATCGCCGACATTAAGGCCGATATGGAGGCGCCCAAGCCCATGGACCGCCTGCTGTGCGGCGACGTGGGTTTTGGCAAGACCGAGGTCGCCCTGCGCGCGGCGTTTAAGTGCGTGGACTCCGGCCGCCAGGTCATGGTGCTCTGCCCCACGACCATTCTTGCCCAGCAGCACTACGAGACGTTCTTTGAGCGCTTTGCCCCGTTTGGCCTTGAGGTCGAGGTGCTCAGCCGTTTCCGCACGCCGGCGCAGCAAAAGCGCGCGCTCAAGGCGTTTGCCGAGGGCACGATCGACGTGCTCATCGGCACGCATCGTCTGCTATCGGCCGATGTGAATCCCAAGAACCTGGGCCTGGTGATCATCGACGAGGAGCAGCGCTTTGGCGTGCAGCACAAGGAGCAGCTCAAGAACCTGCGCGAGCAGATTGACGTGCTCACGCTATCGGCCACGCCTATTCCGCGAACCATGCAGATGGCCACGAGCGGCGTGCGCGACATGAGCCTGATCACGACGCCGCCGACCGGGCGTCGTCCCGTGATCGTGCACGTGGGGGAGTACGATCCCGATGTGGTGAGCGCGGCGATTCGCCTGGAGGTGGGTCGCGGCGGCCAGGTGTACTACGTGTCCAACCGCGTCAAGACCATCGACGACGCCGTGGCACGCGTGCATGAGGCCGCGCCCGAGGCGCGCGTGGGCGTGGCGCACGGCAAGATGAGCCCGCGCGAGGTCGAGGACGTGATGATCGAGTTCGCGACCAAGAAGATCGACGTGCTCATCGCCACGACCATCGTGGAGAGCGGCATCGACAACGCAACGGCCAACACGCTCATCATCGAGGATTCGCAGCGCCTGGGCCTGGCGCAGCTCTACCAGCTCAAGGGCCGTGTGGGCCGCTCTGCCACGCAGGCCTACGCGTATTTTATGTTCCCGGGCGAGCTGCCGCTCACCGAGGAGGCAACGGCGCGCCTGACCGCACTTTCCGAGTTCCAGGACCTGGGCAGCGGCATGCGCATCGCCATGCGCGACCTAGAGATCCGTGGCGCCGGTTCGCTTATGGGAGCCGAGCAGCACGGCAATCTGTCGAGCGTGGGCTTTGACCTGTTTACGCAGATGCTGGGCCAGGCCGTGGCCGAGGCGCGCGGCGATGACGACGCCGGCGTGGAGGCGGCGAGCGTGGGTATTAACCTGCCGGCCGACTACTTCTTGTCCGAGGAGTACTTGCCGGCGGTGGATCAGCGCGTGCTCGTGTACCGTAAGCTCGCGGCGGCCGAGGACCTGGAGAGCATCGACGAGGTGCAGGAAGAGACCGAGGCCGCGCACGGTGAGCTGCCGCTGGCGGGGCTCAACCTGTTCAACCGCGCGCGTATTCGTATCCGTGGCGAGCGCTTGGGGCTCGAGAGCGTCACGCTCAGCGGCGGCCGCATCACGTTTTTGGGCGTCGCCGTGCCCAAGAAGGTGGCCTATGAGCTTAAGACCCGCTATGGCGCGGTGAACTTCCCCAAGAGCCGCAAGCTGTCGGTGCCCTATAAGGCAGGCGCTGGTGTGGGCAGCGGCCTGGGTCGCGGCCTCGACGCCAACGACGGCACCGGCCCGGTGGCCGCGGCACTCATGCTGCTGCAGCAATTAGGCGCGAGTGACGATGACTGACAAGTAAGGGGCGTAGCGGGGCGGAGTCATCTTTGCCCCGCCACGTTGCAGGTTGATTCCAGCCGCATCGAAAGGAAAGCATGTTCGGATACATCTATAAGAAAGATGTCGCCATTATCGCGGTTATCCTGTGCCTTTGTCTGGGCGTGGGCAGCTTCTTCGATTATCAGATCTCGTGCGCGCTGTTCAACATCGGCAGCATGTACGGCCGCTTTATCGAGGCTGCCGGCGAGCTGCCGTTTGAGCTGACGGCGAGCATTGCAGGCGTTATGCTCGTGCGAGCGGTGCGTCCCGACTCCAGGGGGAGCAAATGGCTCGCCGTGCTCGGCGTCCTCGTTAACGTTGGTCTGGCTGGCTACGAGATCGTTTCGTCCCTGCGGGTTGGCGGCAAACTCATTGCCGTTCAGCTGGTGCTGACGTTTGTGCTGGTGATTGCTGCTAACTTTATCGTCTATCGTCTCACGCGCGACACCGCGCCCGACGAGCTTATGCGCTGGGCGTTGATGGTGCTGGCCGTGTGGGCCGCTCAAGCCATCATCCTCAACGTCATTGTTAAGCCGCTGTGGTCGCGCCCGCGCATGCGCGTGATCGAGGTGACGCAGGGGCTCGATTTTCAGCCGTGGTGGGTGATTGGCAACCCCGACAAGTGGGCCTTTATCGCCGCCGGCGTGATCAAGGACGGCTTCAAGTCGTTTGCGAGCGGACACACGGCGCATGCGGCGATCGGCCTTATGCTCGCCGGGCTTCCCGCGGCGGCCTTTAAGGAAAAACCGTCGCGCCGCCGGGTGGTCTTTTGGACGGCGGCTATGGTCGCGGCGCTCGTCGCCTTTGGCCGCATCGTGATCGGAGCGCACTTTTTGAGTGACGTGAGCTGCGGCTTTGCCCTGGTGCTGGCGCTTGAGTGCCTTGCCGCGCGCATTGCCTATCCCAACGGCGTACAATAGCTCCGTTTGAATCATCTGGCCGATACCCGGTAAGAGAGGATTGCCATGCTCGCGTTTAACAACGATTATTCCCACGGTGCACATCCGGCAGTGCTGCAGGCGCTCGTCGACACCAACATGGAGCCGCAGCCCGGCTACGGTACCGATGCACACACCGAGCGTGCCAAGCAGCTTATCCGCGAGGCCTGTCAGGTCCCCGATGCCGACGTGTTTTTTCTGGTGGGCGGCACGCAGGCCAATGCGACGGTGATCGATATGCTGCTTGCGCCCTACGAGGGCGTCGTTGCTGCCGAGACTGGCCACGTCGCCTGTCACGAGGCGGGCGCCATCGAGTTTGGTGGCCACAAGGTGCTCACCATCCCCGGCTACGAGGGCAAGATGCACGCCGAGGAC
>URYU01000035.1 GCA_900552155.1 uncultured Collinsella sp. | reverse complement strand
AGCACGCCCGGCTCCACCACCAGCGCGCGGGCCAGCGCCACGCGCTCATCGAGCATAAACGTGGTGCCCACACCGTTTTTACCCTGCGACTCGGCAACAGCGACGATCACGCTGGGAAAGATGCGGCGGGCGCGGCGGATCACATCGATATGGCCAAACGTGATGGGATCGAAGGTGCCCGGGACGATCACGCGGTTGATGGTGTCATTCATGGGCGTCCTCCTGAAACGTCGTGGCATCGTTGTTGTCGGCATCTGCGCCGGCGCTATCGCCCTCACCGTCGTCATCGCCGGCCCAACGAAGCAGGTCGACCGAGGTAATGCCGTAGCGCTTCTCACGTACAGTCTCAAAACCTGCCGGATGCGCGCCCGCATCGGCGGCGGCATGCTCAAACAGGGCATAAGCGCCAGGTGCAAGCAGACCCTGCTGAGCCAGGTTCTGCAGCAGTTCCTCGACCGGATCGGCACCAAAAGCATAGGGCGGGTCGAGCAGGACCAAATCAAAGGGGCCGCCCGGCACACGACCGCGCGAGGCACTCACCAGCATGTCGCCCGTGACCACGCGCCAACGCGCACGGTCACGGCAGAGCGACTCGATATTCTTGGTAATGAGCCGCGCGGCGTTGCGATCGATCTCAAATGTCGTGAGCGAGCGGGCCCCACGAGAGAGCATCTCTAACCCTAAGGCACCGGAGCCGCCAAAGGCGTCCAGCACACGGACCTCGTCCAAATCGAAATCGAATGCCGACATGACCATAGATGCGCATGCCTCGCGCACACGATCGGTCGTGGGGCGGGTGACATCGCGACCACGGGGCTCCTCGATCTTACGACCGCGCCATTCGCCGCCGATGATTCTCATCCTCCGCTGACCTCCTTAAAAATGTGTCGATATCGCATGGCGACCGCATCGCGCAGGGGACGCGTCGCCACAGAGTCAAGGGTGCAAGCATACCGCAAGAGCTCGATCGCGTCCAAATGGGCCCATTCGATAAGGTCCTCATCGGCGTCCAGGTCCACAAAGCGCAAGGTCACGCCGCCATGCTGGCGGTACCCCAGGATTTCGCCCTCGTGGCGCAGACGCAGGTCCATCTGGGCAAGCGTAAAGCCATCCGAGGTTTTTTCGAGCGATTGCAGACGATCTTGTGCCGCCGACGCGCCGCCGTTGCCCTTGGAGTGCGGCATGACCAGGCACGTGCCCGACACGCTGCCGCGGCCCACGCGACCGCGTAGCTGGTGCAGGGCAGCCAACCCAAAGCGCTCGCCGTTCTCGATGACCATGACGGTGGCGTTAGGCACGTCGACGCCCACCTCGACCACCGTAGTCGAGACGAGCACGTCGATCTCGCCACGCTTGAATGCGTCGATCACACGATCCTTCTCCCCCGCCGGCATGCGGCCGTGAAGGCGCTCGATGACAAAACCCGGCAACGCCAGACGCAGGCGATCGAGCTCGGTTGCCGTATCGTGCAGCGGCACGGGGACCGTCACGCGGCCCTCGTCGTCGCGGGCGATACCAGGTACGTCTTCCAGCTCATCGGCCGAATCACTCGGCTCCACAAGTGGGCAAATCACGTAGGCCTGCTGGCCCTTTGCATGCGCCTCGCGGATGGCGCCATAGGCGAGGTCGCGGCTCGACTCGGTGAGCACGCGTGTCGTCACGCCAGCGCCAGGGACGGGCCGATGGCGGATGATACTCGTGTCCAGATCGCCGTAGACCGAAAGCGCCAGCGTACGCGGGATGGGCGTTGCCGTCATAACGAGCAGATCGGCACCGGGGCCCTTCGCGCGTAGGGCGTTGCGTTGGCCGACGCCAAACCGGTGCTGCTCGTCGATGACGACAAGCGACAGATGCTTGAACGCAACGTCATCCGAAAGAACCGCATGGGTGCCAAAGAGCACGTCAAGCTCGCCCGATTCCAGCTGTGCATGGATGCGCTCGCGCTCTGCGGCCGGCGTGGCACCCGACAGAAGCGCCCAGGACATGCCGGCCTGAGAGAGCAGAGGGCCGGTCTTATCGGCATATTGGCGCGCCAGCACGCCCGTGGGCGCCATAACGCAGGCCTGGGTGCCGCTATCGGCAGCCACAGCCAGCGCGCAGGCGGCAACGGCGGTCTTGCCGGTACCGACATCGCCCAGTAGCAGCCGGTTCATCACGCGCCCGCCATCGCACATATCATGCAGGATGTCTTGGAACGCGGCCTCTTGCTCGTCGCTCAGCGAAAACGGCAGGACTTGCTTGAGCGCGGCCAGGTGCTCGCCCGCGGTGTGGGCATAGGGCACCACATCGACCAGGCCGCCGTCGTTGCGCAGGCGCAGCGCCAGCTGCAGGTAGAGGCACTCCTCGTAGGCAAGCCGTGCGCGCGCGATATCGCGCTCGGCCATACTCGATGGAAAATGGATTGAGCGCAGCGCGCGGGCATTGCTCATCAGGCGACGCTTAACGCGTAAGCGTGCCGGAATAGGATCAAAGGGATTGCCGACGACCTCGCGCGCGCCGCTTACGATTCGGCGCATCCACTCCTGGCTCACGCCATCACTCACGTAATGGACCGACAGGAAGGTGCCTGCGGCGCGCCCGTCCTCGAGCTTTTCAAAGTGGGGCGAGGCCATCTGCTTAAAGCCGTAGGCAAACTCGACCTTGCCCATCACGGCCAGGCGGTCGCCCTGCTTAAGCTGCTGGGCAATCCAGGGCTGGCGGAAAAAGGCGACCTGCAGCACGCCCGTCTCGTCAACAAGTGAGACCTCAGTCACCTGCATGCGCGGACGCGGCTGCTTTTGGACGATACGGTCGACCGTGGCGATGATGGTGCACACGGTACCGATGGGCGCCATCTCAATGGACCACGAACGGGTAAAGTCGAGATATCGATGAGGAATATGGAGAAGGAGGTCCCCCACCGTCCGAATTCCCAGACGGCGAAGGGCCTCCTCACGTTTACCCGAAACATATTTGAGTCGCGCGATATCCTCGTCGAGCGCATTGCTCTGGGCAAAGCGCTCCGAGACGCGCGGCACGGAGCACAGCTCGGACATAGGCAGTTGCCTACTCGATCGAGAAGATCACGGGATAGAGCGGCTGCTCGCCACGATGGGCGTCGATCTCCAGATCGGGCTGAGCCTCCTCGATAGCGTCGACGATCTCCTGGAAGGCCTCATCGGACAGCTCCTCGCCGGCCAGAATCGTCAGCGCGTCACCCTCCTCTTCCTCCTGCATGCGGTTGATGCAATCGAGCGTGACCTGCTTCACGTCGGAGCCGACCACATCGATGGAGCCGGCGATAATACCCATGACGTCACCGGAGTGAATCGGCGAGCCGTCGGAGGCGCTGGAATCGCGCACGGCGCGGGTGACCTCTCCATCGCGGACCTCGCTAATGGCGTCGACCATAGCGGCGACGGCGTCCTCGAGCTCGGAATCGGGCAGGACGGCGAACAGCGCGGAGAAGGCCTGGGGAACGGTCTTGGTGGGACCGACGGCAACCGTCTTGTCGGTGCAGGCTGAGGCAGCGGCCTCGGCGGCCATGCGGATGTTGCCGTTGTTGGGCAGAATGATGACCGAGGTCGCGTTGACCTGGTCGACGGCGCCCAGCAGGTCTGCAGTCGAGGGGTTCATGGTCTGACCACCCGACACGATCACGTCGACGCCGAGGGACTTGAGGATATCTGCCTCGCCGGAACCGGCGGCAACGGCGACAACGCCCAGCGCCGTGGCGGGCGCGGCGGCCGTCTCCTGATCCTCGTGGAGCTTGGCGGTACGATCGTGGGCCTCCATCTCCATGTTGTGGATAAAGACCTCGTAGATCTGACCAAGCTGCAGCATGTGCTCGAGCACCAGGTTGGGGGTGTTGGAGTGCACGTGGATCTTGTAGTCAGGGTAGGCACCCACGAGCAGCTCGCAGTCGCCCATAGAGCCCAGGAACTTAAGGCACTCGTCCTCGTCAAACGGGGCGTCGGCCTTAAAGAGGAACTCGTTGCAGTAGCGGAACTCCGAGCCCTCCCAGTCGTCGTTGGCCTCGATCTCAACGCGACCGAGGGCAGCGTCGCGGGCAGAGCCGGCAGAGTCAAACGTAGTGGAGAAATCCTCGACAACGGTGCTACGGCCAAGTGCTGCAGCCACAAAGTTCTCAAAGAAGATGGCAAAGCCAAAGGCGCCGGAGTCGACTACGCCGTTCTCCTTCAGAACGGGCAGCAGGTCGGGCGTGCGGGCGACGGACTGGTAGGCCTCGACGACGATGGCGTCGAGCGCATCCTCGGCCGAGAACTTCTTCTTCTCGCACTCGTCTGCCTTGGTCGAGACATCGCGCAGGACCGTGAGGATCGTGCCCTCGATGGGCTTGCGGACAGCCTGGAAGGCAACCTTGACGGCGCGACGGAAGGCGAAGGCGATGTTGGCAGCCGTAATAGGCTCATCGGCAGAGACGAGGCCCTCGGCCACACCGCGCAGAATCTGCGAGGTGATGACGCCGGAGTTGCCGCGGGCACCCATCAGGGAGCCGTGGGTGATGGCGCCGGCGATGGCTTCCATGTCGGCGTCGGCAGGAAGAGCGGAGAGCTCCTTGGTCACCGAGGCGAGCGTGAGCGACATGTTGGTGCCGGTATCGCCATCGGGTACGGGGAAGACGTTGAGCTTGTTGATCTCCTCGGCCTTGTCGGAAACGGCAGCCGCAGCGATCGGAAAACAGGTGCGAATGGTCTTTGCAATCATGGGTATTTGAATCTCCGTTTTCGGATGCTAGTTCAGACGGCTCTTGAGCGCGTCGATGTGGATGCCGATCTTAAGGCTGGCGGGATCGATCTGGGCGATCTCCTGCAGAGTGAAGGCAACGGAGCTCGAAAGATTGTGGCAGACGGACTTCATGTTGACGCCGTTCTCGAGCACGACGTGAAGATCGACCGTAAGGCCGTTCTCGTCGGCGGAGACAAGCACGCCCTTGCGGAGGCGCTGACCGGCAAGCAGGCGCACGCTCTCGGCGCCCTGGAGCTGCTCGGCCATACCGACGACGCCATAGCACGTCATCGCGGCATAACCGGCAATATCGGCAATAACGTCGTTCGAGACGCTCAGGCTGCCGTTAATGGTCTCAGACACAAGAATCTCCTTTTCTTGGTGCTCACGGCACCATGTCGTGGGAGCAATCATTGCAATATTCTACAACGACCGCGCCATGTTGAGGTGGCGGGCCTCGGGATTACATCCTCGACACGAAATGTTGATATGGTAACGTTCGCGACCGGCGATCGCGACATGAAAAAACCCGCCGCATAAGCGACGGGTTTTACAACCTGGCTCCCCGGGTAGGACTCGAACCTACAACAGCGCGGTTAACAGCCGCGTGCTCTACCATTGAGCTACCGAGGAATAGGTGCGTGCTCTCAAGCAACGAAGTTTATTATACGGACGAATCAGCTCAGGGCAAGAACTTTTTTAAGAATTTTTCCGACCTAGTCAATTAGTCATTAGGGACGTTCTTAAACGACTAGTCATTCAAGAACGTCCCCAATGACTACACCCAACGACTACATGAAAGCGCCCTCAAGCGAATGTGCTTGAGGGCGCTTCTTGCTTGACTAGCTCTCGATGTAATCCTTCAGCTTGCTGCTGCGGCTGGGATGACGGAGCTTGGCCAGGGTCTTGGACTCGATCTGGCGAATGCGCTCGCGCGTGACGCCAAACTCGCGACCGACCTCCTCGAGCGTGCGGGGATGTCCGTCAACAAGGCCAAAACGCAGCTCGATAACCTTGCGCTCGCGGTCGGCAAGCGAATCGAGCACCTGGGTGAGCTGCTCCTGCAGCATGGAGAAACTGGCCGCATCGGGCGGAACGATGGCCTGGGAGTCCTCGATGAAGTCGCCCAGCTGGGAATCCTCTTCCTCGCCGATAGGAGTTTCGAGCGACACGGGCTCCTGCGAAATCTTCTGGATCTCGCGGACACGGTCGGCGCTCATGTCCATTTCGGCGCCGATCTCCTCGGGGGTCGGGTCGCGGCCCAGGTCCTGAAGGAGCTGGCGCTGCACGCGGACGAGCTTGTTGATGGTCTCGACCATGTGCACGGGAATACGGATGGTACGGGCCTGGTCGGCGATAGCGCGCGTAATGGCCTGACGGATCCACCACGTGGCGTACGTGGAGAACTTAAAGCCCTTCTGGTAGTCGAACTTCTCGACAGCACGAATCAGACCGAGGTTGCCCTCCTGGATCAAGTCCAGGAACAGCATGCCGCGACCGACATAGCGCTTGGCGATGGAAACGACCAGACGCAGGTTGGCGCTAATGAGTGCCTGCTTGGCCTCAAGACCGACATTCTCGATACGGGTCAGACGACGCATCTCGGAACGCGTGAGCTCAAGCTCGCCCGCCTCGGAGGCCTCGAGCTTCTCAGTGGCCTCGAGACCCGCCTCGATCTTCATAGCCAGATCGACCTCTTCGGAGGCGGTCAGCAGGTCGACCTTGCCGATCTCCTTGAGGTACATGCGGACGGGGTCGCCGGTCAGCATCACCGTGGAGGCGTCGATACCGCGCACGCGCGAACGCGAACGGGACGTGCGCACGGTGCGCTTCTTCTTGCTCTTGGAGGAGCCCATCTCGGCATCGGCCTGACGGGCCATCTTGAGCTCGTGATCGTCGAGCGAGCCGGAATCGTGCTCGTCGTCACCAAAGTCGTCGGTATCGGTATCGTTATCGTCATCGTCGACGTCCATGGGGGCGTCGTCGTTACCGCTCGCGGAGATAATCTGGATGCCGCTGTTGCGCAGCGCGGAATACACCGCGGTGAGCTGCTCATCAGTTACATCGATATCCTTCAGGGCGACCTGAATCTCGTCCTCGGTTACCGAAGTCCTGTTTGAGCCGTTGCCCATGAGCTTTGCAACGTAGGATTCCAGCCCAGTACCCGTGCTCTCAGTCTTTTTTGGCACAGATTCTCCCTTCATAGTCCACAGGACTCAATACTTTAGCACACACAGTGACGTCTATACCCAAAAAGAGGTCTGGATATAGGTGAGAATACGCTGGTTGACCACAACATCTAGGCCTGGTCGGCGCCCGCCGTCTCCAAACCGATCAAACGGAACGGGTCCGCCACGCCGCCGATCGACTTTTGCAGCTCGCGTTGACGCTGCGCGTCCTGCACCGCCTGCATGGTCAGCACGCGCCGCGCCTGTTCATCGAGCGAATGGTCCCGGCGCAGCTTAGCCTGTGCGGAGCGCATGCGGCGTTTGATGGTGTAGAGCTCGAGCGTGTCAAGCATAAAGACGATGTTCGTCTCAGTGGGGTGCTTGCTCGTCGCCGAGATGCGTCCGGCACTGACAAGCGATGCCGCCTCGGGACATACCGCGCGCGCCGCATCCATGCAGGCCGCAGGATCGGTACCAGGGGGCGCCGCCAGTATGGCCCATGCAATCGACTCGTGACGCGGGTCGCCCCAATCGATGGAGCAGATGCGATCGGCATACGTGCGGAACAAGTCGGGGTAGCTGGTAAGCATCGTCAGCAGCTCGCGCTCCCCCGCCAGCGACTTCCGCTCCAGATCGGTGAGCACGATCGGCATCGCCGGAGCTGCGGGCGTGCCCGTTGCATCGGCAACCGGCGCCGCACCATCCATGCCAACCGGCACATCGATCGGCGGCATATCGTCGACGACATCGACTGGCGCGGCCTCATAGGCCTCGAGCGGCGCATAGTCGTACGGGTCATCCTCGACCGGTGTGGACACTGGCGGCGTCGCGCCCGACGGCCAGGCGCCGCGCGGCGCCCCCTGCGAACCAGACGCCCGACCGCCTGCGTTTCCGGGGCGCTCGGCCTGTGCCCTCTGGCGCTCATAGTTCTGCTCACGGCGGCGCTCCGCATCCTCGCGCTTGGCGACATCGCGAAACACGCGGCCCGAGCTCGCGCGCACGGTCTCAAGGTCCAAACCCAACAGGTCGGCAATCTGGATAAAGTACGTGTCGATCATGTAGCTGTCGCGCAGCGGATAGATAAGCGTCAGAGCATCTTCCAGCGCCTTGGCACGACCGCCCGGCGAGGTAATATCGCTCGACTCCTGCAGCGAACGGTACACGAAGTCCATGAGCGGCTCGGCAGCGTCAATGCGTTTCTGCAGCTCCTCTCCGCCGTGCGCCGTGATGAACTCCATGGGATCGTTGCCGTCGGGCAGCACCACGCAGCGAAGGTCAATCGAATCCTGCTCGATAAACTGAATCGCGCGGCGCGCGGCCTTCTGTCCCGCGGCATCACCGTCAAACATATAGACGATGCGCTTGGCAAAACGGGTGAGCGTCTTAACATGATGTTCCGTCAGCGCTGTGCCCAGCGTGGCGACGACGTTTTTGATCCCCGCCTCCCAGCAGGCGATGCAGTCGGTATAGCCCTCAACCACGATGGCGGTATTTTGCGCGACGATAAACTCCTTGGCCCAGTTAAAGCCATAGAGGTTTCGCTTTTTATGAAACACGCTCGTCTCGGCGGTGTTGAGGTACTTAGGCTGACCGTCACCCATGATGCGCCCGCCAAAGGCGATGTTATGCCCCTGCTCATCAAAGATAGGGAACATCACGCGGTCGTAAAAGCGGTCGGCAAGCTGTCCGCGCCCGCGGCTGACAGCCACGTTGGCGTCGATCATCTCCTGCGGGGTAAAGCCCGCCTGCGACAGATGAGCCACCAACATGTTGCGACCCGGTGCAAAGCCCAGACAGTAACGGCGACAGACATCGCCGCCCATACCGCGGCTGGCAAAGTACTCACGCGGCCGGCCGTCCTTACCGCGCATGAGCATGGTGTGGTAGAACTGAGCCGTCTCGGCGCATAGGTCGTAGATGCGAGCACGCTTGGTGCCACGCTCGCGACGGGCGCCGGCATCGTGTAGCTCAATGCCGGCACGATCGGCAAGGTAGCGTATCGACTCGGGAAAGCTCAGGTTTTCGCGCTTCATAATATAGGTGAAGACGTCGCCGCCCTCACCACAGCCAAAGCAATGCCAAACCTGCGTGGCAGGGATAATGTGAAACGAGGGGGTCTTTTCGCCGTGAAAGGGGCAGCAGCCCCAAAACTCATGGCCTCGGGGCTTGAGCTCAACCGTTTCCTGCACGATGGCGACCAGGTCGGACGCAGCGCGTACCTGGTCTTTCTCCTCATCGCTAATCACGGATGCTCACCCCCTGCTCACCCAAGTTGTGGCGAATATCGTCAATATTACCCTCGACGGTCGCGATCAACTCGTCCAGCGAATCGAACGCGCGCGACGGGCGCAGCCAGCGCGTAAACGCCAGCGAGACGGACGCACCGTACAAGTCGCCCGCGTACCCAATCAGATTAGCCTCCAGATGCGCCGAGGCAGCATCGTCGGCATACGTCGGCGGCAGGCCCACGTTAACGGCAGCGGGCCACACGGTATCGTCGACCAGCACAAGGCCCTCGTAAACGCCATCGGCAGGCACCTGAATGCCCTCGGGCACCTGAATGTTTGCCGTGGGAAAGCCCATGTCAGAGCCCTGATGACGGCCACCGGCGACCACGCCGCGCAGCATGTACGGACGACCGAGCAGTTCGGTGGCAAGCTCAACATGGCCCTGGCGCAGTTCCTGGCGAATACGGGTGGCGCAGATCGTCTGGCCATCAACGCACAGAAGCTCGTGGCCAAAGACATCAACACCGCGCTCGGCACCCCATACCTGCATCTCGGCAACGCCCGAGGCGCCACCGCGACCCAACCTAAAGTCGCTGCCAACGCGAATCGAGCGAATGTCGACGACGCGCGACAGCAGTGAGAGAAAACCGACATGATCGAGTGCCGCCACCGCGGGCGTAAAAGGAACGGCGACAACCGCATCGACCCCGGTGAGAGCCAGGGCATGCAGGCGGTCGGCCGTCGTCATCAGTTTTTGAGCGGGCGAAGGACTCACCACGACGTCCGGATCGGGATCGAAGGTGACCACAACTGCGAGGCAGTTATGGTCACGGGCGTCGCGCACCACGGCGTCAATAAGTTCGCGGTGTCCCCGATGCACGCCATCGAACACGCCGATGGCAATTGAGGCAGCACCTAAACGCCCGCACCCATCAAACGCGGCGGCGGGAACGATGCGCGCCTCGCCCGACTCGCCCGCGAAAAAGATACGCGCGAGCTCGTGGGGGGCCAGCATCATCGAACACCGCCAATTGCCTGCGGAAACACGTGCTCCATCACAAAGCGACCGTCCTCAATGCGGGCAAGCGCCTTGAGCCCACCATCGAGCACCAGCGCAAACGGCGCCTTCGAAGCATCGAAGTCGACAAGCGCGCGGTCAACGGGAATGCGCCTGCCGCAGAGCAGGTCATCGGCAAGGTTGCCCGGCAAGTCGACACGCGTGGCGCCCAGGGCCGCGATGGGGTCCAAAGCAAAGCCAGTCGCAGACTCGGGAGAAAGTTCCTCCACCGCATGGCAGACGCCAATGGAAACCACGCCGGATGCCGTCCGGCGTAGCGCGGAAATGTGTGCGGCGCTATCGCACGCACGACCCAAATCACGAGCGAGCGCGCGGATATAGGTGCCCTTGCTCACCGAAAATGCCACGGTCCAAACACAGGCATCGCCCTCGCCGCTCACGGCGATCAAGTCGGCGGCATACACCTCGACGGGACGCGGGGGCAGGTCAACGGCATTGCCATCACGAGCAGACTTGTACGCGCGAACGCCGTTGACCGAGCTGGCCGAGAACGCCGGCGGGACCTGCATCTGCGGCCCCAGCATAGCAGCCAGCTGTTCACGGGCGTAGGCCATGTCATGCAGCTCGGGGGCAACAGAAACGGTGCGAGCGGCCTCGCCCTCCGCATCGTCAGTATTGGTCTCGACGCCAAACGAAATGTCGGCGACGTAGCTTTTCGTGTCGAGGGTGAGCATGCCCAGCAGACGCGTGGCCTGACCCACGCCCACAACCATGACGCCGGATGCCATGGGGTCGAGCGTGCCGGCATGACCGACGCGCCGCTCATGGAGGGCGCGTCGGCATTGCGAAACCACGTCGTGGGATGTGCAGCCCACCGGTTTATCGACGGCGAGCAGCATATTCAATTGAGAAGGCGTACGACGAGCCATGTACCATCCAAAAAGTTAGAGCTCGACGGTCACCGAAGCGGGATCCTCCCCCACCAGCTCGGCCAGCATGGGAAGTGCCACGGCGAGCGTCTCGCGAATCGTTCCGTTGTTGGTAAAGCCGGCGGCGGCATGATGCCCGCCACCGCCAAAGTTGGCAGCGATCTCGGACACATCGAGGTCACCCTTTGAGCGCAGGTTGCCGCGCACCTTGGTATCGCCATCGATGCCCTTTAAGAACAGGCAAACCTCGACGCCCATCACCGAACGCACCACATCGACCAGACCGTCACATTCATCCGAGGTGACGCCGCAGGCCTCAAGGTCGCTCTGGTAGGCATAGCTATACGCCACGCGCCCGTGCGCGACCGTCTTAATACGGCCCATGACAATAGACTTGAGGTGCAAAAACTCGACGCGCATGCTCTGGTAGACCTCGAGCGCAACACGAGCCGGATCGGCACCATGGGCTACCAGGCGCGAAGCCGCGTGGAACGCGGCAGCATCGGCGTTCTGGTACTGGAAACGACCGGTGTCGGTCACCAAGCCGCACAGCAAGCAAGTCGCAACGCCATCACGGGCGACGATGCCGCAATTATCCAAGAAACGGTCGATAATCATGGCGCAGGCCGCGGCATCGACACGCCTCAGGCTCAGCTCGGTAAACTCCTCGCGCGCCGGATGGTGATCGAAGCACACCACATGCTTGGAGCGACGAAGTACCTCGGCCGAGTTGTTGAGGCGCTCGACGACCGGCACATCCACCGAGATAAACAGGTCCGGATTGCCGGTATACGCAGATGCGGGCACCAAGCGATCGGCGCCCTCCATAAAGCGGTAGATGCGCGGCACCGGATCATCGTCTGCCAGCAGCAGCGCAATGTCCTTGTTGGGGAAAAACTTCATAAGCGATAAGCCCAGACCCAGCACGGAGCCCAGGGCGTCACCATCGGGAGACGTATGTCCCGAAATCGCAATGGAGGACGCACCCTCGATGAGCTCGAGGATGCGTCGCGTAATATCTGCAGACTCGCCAGCGGCGAGATCAGCGGAATTAGTCATCTAAAGCTGCCTCCTGGGCGGCATCCGCTATGGGGTAGCCGTCCTCGTCCTTTTCGATCGCCAGCGTGGCCGGAACGTTTTCCAGCGCACGCGTGATGCGCTCGGCCTCATCAGTCGAGCGATCGATGCGAAAATCGAGTTCGGGCGTGACACGCCAATCGAGCGAGCGGGCCAGCAGGCTGCGAATGCGGCCCTTGGCGCTGGCGAACGCCTCCATGACCTCGTCGTAGCGGCTCGCATCGCACGACACGTACACGCGCGCGAACGAACGGTCCACCGCGACCTCGACCGCAGTCAGGGTGACCAGATCGAGGCGCGGATCGGAAACCTCAAAGAGCAGGATATAACCGAGCTTCTCGCGAAGCTGCTCGCCCAGTCGGCGGGTTGCCTGCGTTTGCTTCATAGCGCTACCCCCTACTCGGTACGGGCAACCTGGTCGATGCGGTAACCCTCGATCTGGTCGCCGGGCTTGATGTCCTGGAAGTTCTCCAGGCCAATGCCGCCCTCGGAACCGCTCTTGAGGCTCTTGGCCTCATCCTTGTAGTGGCGCATCGAGGCGATCTTGCCGTTGAAGCCCACGATGCCGTCGCGCACCAGGCGCACGGAATCGGTCGCGGCGATCTCGCCCTCTTCGACGCGGACACCGGCGGCGATGCCGACTTTGGGCACTTTGAAGGTGTCCAGGACGGTCGCGGTACCCGTGGAGACCTCGACCTCGGTAGGCTTGAGCATGCCGATACGGGCAGCGTCGAGCTCCTCGAGGCACTTGTAGATGACGTCGTAGCAACGAATCTCGACACCCTCGCGCTCGGCAGCGGAGCGGGCCTTGCCGTCGGGACGCACGCCAAAGCCGATGATAATGGCATTGGAGGCATCTGCCAGGACGACGTCGGTCTCGTTGATGGCACCGACCGCGGAGTGGATCGTGTTGATGCGCACCTCGGACTGGTCCATCTTGTCGAGCGAGTCCTGAAGGGCCTCGATGGAACCCTGAACGTCGGCCTTGATGATCAGGTTGAGCTCCTTGACCTCGGCGTCGGCGATGGTCTCGAAGAGGTTCTCGAGCGTGACGTGCTTCACGCGGCTCTGTTCCTCGATACGGGCCTTGAGCGAACGCTCGTCGGCCAGGGCGCGAGCCTCGCGCTCGTCCTCGAACACACGGAACTCGTCGCCGGCGTTGGGCACGGACTGCAGGCCCAGGATCTCGACGGCGTCGGAGGGACCGGCCTCGGTGACGGCGTTGCCCTTGGGGTCGAGCATGGCGCGGACGCGGCCGTAGGTAAGGCCGGCGACCAGCGTATCGCCCACGTGCAGGGTACCGCGGGTCACGAGGACCGTGGCAACCGAACCGCGGCCCTTGTCGAGCTTGGCCTCGAGGACGTTACCGGAGGCAAAGGTGTCGGGGTTGGCCTTGAGCTCGAGCACGTCGGCCTGGAGCAGCACGGTCTCGAGCAGGTCGTCGATACCGATCTTCTGCTTGGCCGAAATGTTGACGAACATGTTCTGTCCGCCCCACTCCTCGGGGATGATGCCGTACTCGGTGAGCTCCTGGCGCACGCGGTCGGGGTTGGCGCCCGGCTTATCGATCTTGTTGACGGCGACGACGATGGGTACGCCGGCGGCCTTGGCGTGGTTGATCGACTCGACCGTCTGGGGCATGACGCCGTCGTCGGCGGCGGCGATCAGGATGACGATGTCGG
>URYU01000034.1 GCA_900552155.1 uncultured Collinsella sp. | reverse complement strand
CATTGAGCCAAAGCCCTGGGATTCCACTTTCACCCACAACGCCTAAAGAGTCAGGCGTAGTGAGAACACTCTGCGAGAAGTAGCGCGCGTTTTTCCAGTCCCCAATTTCGGGGAAGTACTTCATACCGGCTTCCCAGAGTGCACGATATTCGGCATCACGATCAAAGTCATCTTCTAGACCAAGATACCAGCGGCCTTGTACTCGCAAGAAGTCTTCGAGCGGCGAAAGTAGGAAACCATCAGGATCGATGATGGCATGACGAATACGCATTGCATCGCCAAAAAGCGTTGTGTTCAAGACGCAACGTGTTAAGGGCAACATCGGGAATTTGATCTTGGCTGCTTTCAGGAGCGCTTGAGCACCTAATCCAGAGGCAATGACAACAGCATCGGCCTTAAACGTTTCAGTGGCGGTTTTGACCCCACGGCAGCGTCCCTCAGAGATCACAAAGTCGGTGACGAGCTGATTGTTGAGAATAGGGACTTCATGCTCGAGCAACCATTCTTTGAGTTGCTTAGCGAAGTAGCTAATCGACCAAGAAACACTACGGCTTACTTGAAAACTCGTGCCAGGCTTTACCCCGTAGAGCGAGGGTTCAACCTGCAACCACATATCGAGCGGAATTTCTTCGTGTTCGCTCGTGGTTTTGTTTTGGTCAGATTGAGCAATGAGTGTGCCAGCACTTTCTTGAAGGAGAAAGCCTTCCGACTCAGAATGCTGACGCAACCAAGCAATAGAGGCGTCGGAGAAAATTTTGGTGAGACGATTGAGTTCAGCGGCACGCTCTTCGCTGCGACTCTTTTTCATCAGATGCGCAAAAATAGGGTGCTGGAAAACAAGACCAGCCCCATAGACGAGAGACGTATTCGGAGAACTTAAGAGCTGAGGCTCGGCATCGCCAATGAGCCCAGAGCAACTATACCTTGCACCTTCGCAAGGCGACGGACGTCCTTCAAGGAGCGTGACACGAATGCCACGAGAAAAAAGCGCATACGCTGTCATGAGTCCGGTGATCCCGGCTCCGACGACTAAAACCTGCATGATATTTTTTGAGGATGAATTCTAAAAACGAGCTTTCACATTGTATCGAAGATCGGGAAAATTAGCACCTTTGAGTTCTCCTCGCTACAATGAAAAGATTCATCCGAATCGCTTTGTAGCTATTCGCCACAACGACTTTTCCTTTTTAAGAAGAAATAGACCATGGACAAGACGTGCGACAACTGCAGTATTCCTCTCATCTCTTTGCCTGCGCCACGCGCTGAGCGCGAGAATGATCCGCTCACGGAAACCACTGTGAGAGCAGAGACCATTTACCACAACCACTTTGTTAAGGTGCGACAAGAAGCGGTGACGCTTCCTGGTGGTGAATCCTCTACGCGCTTTGTTTTCCCACACCGCGGCGCGTGTGCAATGATTCCGCTAGACTATGATGGCAACATTGTGCTCGAGCGCCAATGGCGTCATCCCCTGCGTAAAGCGTTTTGGGAAATTCCTGCGGGTAAAATTGACGATGAAGAAGATGAGTTGACCTGCGCTAAGCGTGAACTCCACGAAGAGTGTGGTTTGAGCGCGGCGAAGTGGAAGCGTTTAGGGCTCATTAATAATGCGATTGGCTATAGCGATGAGCATATCGTGATTTATTTGGCCGAAGAGCTCACCTACGGCAAGCAAGAACTCGATCCTGGTGAATACCTAGAACTCTATCGAGTCCCCTTTGAGGAAGCACTCGCGATGTGCCTTGATGGCCGCATCACGGACGTGAAAACGCTCGTAGGGATTTTCTGGCTTCAAAAAGAATTAGAGAGCAGAAAAGCCTAAACGACGCTAAATTCAAGCCTTTAAATCAGAGGTTGGGAAATTGCAAAGCGATCTTGGCAAACTTTAAAAGAGTATGCTAAGATTCAGCTTCTCAATTGCGGGTGTCGTATAACGGCTATTACCCTAGCCTTCCAAGCTAGAGACGAGGGTTCGACTCCCTTCACCCGCTCCAGAATTCTTGTAGCCCGTTGCACGAATTGCGTTGCAGCGGTTTTTTTTGTTGCCCGTCAAAACGCGTTTACAACGCTGTGTACAGGCGCAACAGAGCCTCTTCTGAAAAAACGAAGATAGGGTCTTAAAAGATTTTGGGATTTTTGTGAAATTGATGGAATCGCCTGTGAGACAGGGAAAAAGAAGTGAAATTGGCGGAGAAGGAGGGATTCGAACCCTCGTGACCTTATACAGGCCAAACGGTTTTCGAGACCGCCGCATTCAACCACTCTGCCACCCCTCCGCGTGGGGTAAAAACAAAGCAGGCTCAAAGGCCTGCTTTGGAATTAACTGGCGGAGAGTCAGGGATTTGAACCCTGGAGACGCTTTTGACGCCTACACGATTTCCAATCGTGCTCCTTCGGCCACTCGGACAACTCTCCGTTAAATGCGAAAGTCAGTATACACGAGGAATCGCAAAGTGCAAACAGAAAAGTTGGCATTTTTTAAAACGTTCGGCCGCGCTTGGCGTTGCAGTGGGGTTTGAGGTGCCAAAAAACGGCTTCCGACCAGCGTGGTTGATCAACTCAATTGTTCAAAAGGGGTATTCATAAGCGACTTGGCAATGAATTTAAAAATCTTTGGGTGGTGCCGTAGACCACTGGTATGCATTTCGCGACCACAGCCTTGTGCCCGTTGACCTGCGGCTTGGCTTGGCTTGTCCCCACGGCACCGTATTTTGTCTACAGGTCCGTCAAGCTTTTGGTCAGCATTTGGTTGGAATGTGCATGAAACGTGGTGTGAGCATGGGCATATGTGGAGGTCATGAGGTTGTAGCTGCATATTCTTGCGGCCTGGGAGGTTGAAAGATATTATTACCAAGTCTTTTCCTGCTTCAGGCGCACCTTCACGACCTGAAGCCACATTTGCCCAGAGGAGGTGACAATATGAAGGCTTATGAACTGCTGTTCTTTGTTGACCCGTCGCTCGACCCCGAGACTCGTCTCGCTGTTATGAAGCGTATCGATACCACGATCGCTGAGGGCGCTGGCAAGGTCGACTCCGTTGACGAGTGGGGCAAGCGCAAGCTCGCCTACGAGATCAACGACCTCACCGATGGTGACTACACCCTCATCAACTTCCACGCAGATCCTACCCAGATCGCCGAGCTTGATCGCGTCCTGCGCATCACCGACGCTGTGGTCCGCCACATGATCGTCCGTCGCGACGACCAGGAGTAAGACTGTCGTTTTGGACTGGGCTTGTGCCCCAAGAGGAAGTAGTGAGTTATGAGCATCAATCGAGTGAACATCACCGGTAACCTCACCCGCGATCCCGAGCTACGCGCCACCGCCGGCGGAACCCAGGTTCTGTCCTTTGGCGTCGCCGTGAACGATCGTCGCCGCAACGCGCAGACTGGCGAGTGGGAGGACTATCCCAACTTTGTCGACTGCACCATGTTCGGCACCCGCGCCGAGGCCGTGAGCCGTTTCCTGGCAAAGGGAAACAAGGTCGCGATCGAGGGCAAGCTGCGCTACAGCTCTTGGGAGCGCGACGGTCAGCGCCGGAGCAAGCTTGAGGTCATCGTCGATGAGATCGAGTTTATGAGCTCCCGTGGTGGCCAGGGTGGCTACGATCAGGGCGGTTACGCTCCCGCAGCTCCCGCGCCCGCAGCACGTCCTGCCGCACCGGTGGCTACGCCGCCCGCGGTCGACGTCTACGATGAGGACATCCCGTTCTAAGGGTGTTCACCTATTTTTGAGTGAGAGGCGGCTTCGGTTCGCCGAAGTTGCCAAATGAAAGGTATTTTGACATGGCTAATGATTTTTCTGCACGTCAGCCGCGTCGTAAGTACTGCCAGTTCTGCAAGGAGAACACTGAGTTCATCGACTATAAGGACACTCAGCTTCTCCGTAAGTACATGACCGATCGTGGCAAGATCAAGCCCCGTCGCGTCACTGGCGCTTGCACGCAGCATCAGCATGACATCGCCAACGCCATCAAGCGCGCCCGCGAGATGGCTCTCCTGCCGTACACCGTCCCCGTGGTTTCCTCTCGTGGCAACCGCGACCGCGGCTAAGAAGGGAGACGCATCATGAAGGTTATTCTTCTCGATGAGATCAAGGGCAAGGGCGGCGAGGGTGACGTCGTAGAGGTCGCTCAGGGTTACGCTGAGAACTTCCTGTTCCCCAAGAAGCTCGCTGTTGCCGCCACCAAGGGCAACCTCAAGCAGCTTGACGAGCGTCGCAACAACATCGCCAAGCGCGAGGCCGTCCGTCTGGCTACCGCCAACGAGACCAAGGCTGCCTTCGAGGGCAAGACGGTCACCGTTGACGTCAAGGTCGGCGACGAGGGCATCCTCTTTGGCTCCGTTACCGCCGCTATGATCGCTGACGCCATCAAGGCTCAGCTCGGTATGGACATCGACCGCAAGCGCGTCGAGCTCGGTAAGCCCATCAAGGTTGCCGGTGCCCACACCGTTGCCATCTCGCTGTACCGCGAGATCAAGGCCGAGGTTGTCGTTCTCGTCGGCGTTACCGCCGAGGAGCTCGCTGCCGAGGCTGAGGTCGAGGAGGCCGCTGAGGTCGCCGAGGCCGAGACCGCCGAGGTCGAGACTGAGGCTGCTGCCGAGTAGCATTTGCTGCAACGCAACAATCTTGTTCTAAGAAGGGCGCTCTGGGAAACCAGGGCGCCTTTTTGTTTTTTGCGCTGAGTGAGTGTCATGGTAAACGTTGCGTCGAAGTCCTATATACAGGACCGTTCATCCGTTTGGTTCGGTGATGATTGGCGGCGCGCGGCGCGTTTTGGGACCGTGGCTGATACTATGGATGCTCGCAAGCGATATGAATGAGGATGCTCATGGCATATGACGATAGGGAGACCGGGCTGACGGTCGAGGACCGCGGCTCCAAGTTGGGTCTTCCCCAAAACCAAGATGCAGAGGCCAATGTACTGGCCGCTATGCTGCTATCGCCCGAGGTGGTCGAAGAGGCCCAGGTCGAGCTGCAGCCCGATGACTTCTACCGGCCTATTCATAAGACCATCTATACCGCGATGGTCGATATGTACAACAGCCGCATTCCCATCGACTCCATCTCGCTGATCGATTACCTGCGAAGCATCAACAAGCTCGATGCCGTGGGCGGCGAAGCGTACATTTTGGAGTTGATGGGTCAGACCCTGTCGCTCGTCAACTGGCAGCACCATGCCGCCATCGTTCGCCGTGACTCGATGCTGCGCGAGCTGATCGGCGCCACCAACGAGATCAACGCGCTGGCATATAACGCCCCCACCGACACCAAAGAGGTTGTCGAGCTGGCCGAGAGCAAACTGCTCAAGGTTACGGCGCGCGCGGTCAAGTCGAGCTACAAGACATTGACCGAGTTTATGGTCGAGGCCTATAACGAGGCCGAGGAAGTGTGCCAGGCCGGTGGTCAGGCTGCGGGCGTGCCCACGGGTTTCCCGTCGCTCGACCGCATGCTCATGGGCTTCCGCGAGGGCCAGCTCATCATTATCGGCGCCCGCCCTGCTGTGGGTAAGACATCGTTCGCTCTGAACCTGGCACTTAACGCTGCCGCTGCTGGTTATACCGTCGGCTTCTTCTCGCTGGAGATGTCGGGCAAGGAAATTGCCCAGCGTCTGATTTGCGCCTACGCCATGATCTCGATCAGTGACTTCCGCATGGGCCGCATTAGCCCCGAGCAGTGGGCCAATATCAACGAGGCCACGCAGACCTTGTCCAAGCTCGATATTCTGATTGACGATACGCCCGGCACCACAGTGACCGAGATTCGCGCCAAGAGTCGCCGTATGCTCCATAACAAGGAGAAGGCAATTATCATCCTGGACTACCTGCAGCTGGTGAGTCCTCCGCCGGGACGTCGCTCCGAGAGCCGTACCGTCGAGGTTTCGGAGATGTCGCGTGGTCTTAAGATCATGGCCAAGGAGCTCAAGATCCCGCTCATCGCGCTGTCGCAGCTTTCGCGTCAGGTCGAATCCCGTACCGGCAAGCGTCCGCAGCTTTCCGACCTTCGTGAATCGGGCTCCATCGAGCAAGACGCCGATATCGTTATGTTCTTGGACCGCTCCGCCGACGAGGCCGAGGCCTCGCGCGACGATCGACCCGACGAGGGCGTTACGCGTATCGTCGTGGCCAAGAACCGTTCGGGCCCGATCGGCGACGTCGACCTGATGTTCCTGCCGGCATCCACCAAGTTCTATGAGCTTGATGGGGCACATGCCGAGGAGTAGGACAGGCGCCCGTTGCACGGGTATACTGGGAATGTTTTGTGCTTCTGCGTGCCGGCGTGGCGCGCAGACAGTCCATGAATGTAAGGAGTAAACATGCCGTCAACCGTTTTGGTCGGTGCCCAGTGGGGCGATGAGGGCAAGGGTAAGATTTGCGACCTGGTCGCCGGCGACTTCGATGCCGTCGTACGCTACTCGGGTGGCAACAACGCCGGTCACACCATCGTCGTCAACGGCAAGAAGTACGGCCTGCACCAGGTGCCCTCCGGCATCATGTATTCCGACCACGTGTCGGTGATCGGTAACGGCTGCGTCGTCAACCCCAAGGTTGTCCTTGAGGAGATCGACATGTTCGAGGCCGACGGCATCACCACCAAGAATCTCAAGATTAGCGGCAACGCGCATGTCATCATGCCGTACCACATCGATCTGGATGGCGCCTTTGAGCAGAAGCTCGGCAAGAAGAACATCGGTACCACCAAGCGTGGCATCGGTCCGTGCTATCAGGACAAGATGGCCCGCATTGGCCTGCGCATGCAGGACATGCTGGACGAGGCGCTGTTCCGCGACAAGCTGGAGACCGCTCTCGCCCGCGTGAACCCCGAGCTCGAGCTCATCTACAACCTGCCCACCTACACCGTGGACCAGATTTGCGACGAGTACCTGCCGATGGCCGAGCGCCTGCGTCCCTACATCACCGAGACGAGTCTGCTGCTCAACAACATGATCGACGAGGGCAAGGACCTGCTGTTTGAGGGCGCCCAGGCGACGCTGCTTGACATCGACCACGGCACCTATCCGTACGTGACGTCTTCCAACTGCACCGCCGGCGGCGCCATTACCGGTTCCGGCGTCGGCATGAAGAACGTCGACCGCGTGCTGGGCGTCATGAAGGCCTATATCACCCGCGTCGGTTCGGGCCCCATGCCCACCGAGCTTTCCTATGAGTCCGAGGCCGGTCACACGCTGACCGAGGAGGGCTGTGAGTACGGCGTGACCACCGGTCGCCGTCGTCGCTGCGGCTGGTTCGACGGCCCCATCGCCAACTACGCCTCGCGCGTCAACGGCCTCACCGACATCGCCATGACCAAGCTCGACGTGCTTTCGGCCTTCGACGCCATTAAGGTGTGCGTGGCCTACGACGTCGATGGCGAGCGTTACACGAGCGTGCCCGAGCACCAGGTGCGCTTTGAGCATGCCAAGCCCATCTACGAGGAGCTTCCTGGCTGGAAGTGCGACATCACCGGTTGCCGCAGCTTTGACGAGCTGCCGCAGGAGGCTCAGGACTACGTGGCGTTTGTCGAGGATCTGGCACACACCCGCGTGACGTTCATTGGCGTTGGCGCTGGTCGCGAGCAGATCATCAACCGATTCTGGAAGTAATCGGGACTATTTGGTTATTGCGATATACCCCTTTGCAGCCCGGACGGGCGGCCGAGGGGTATATTTGCTTGCAAAGGGCTCGCGCGGAGCGGGCCGTTCATCCATAGAGGAGGCACCCTTGAAGGCGGACACTCAAACCATCGACATCCTGTTGTTGGGCAGCGGCGGCCGTGAGCATGCTTTGGCAGCTAAGCTCGCAGCATCACCGCGCGCCGGCAAGCTCTACATCGCGCCGGGCAACGGCGGCACCGCGAGCTGCGGCGAGAACGTTGTTCTCGACGACTGTGATCCTGCGGCCGTGGCGGCGTTTGCGCAGAGCCACGGATGCGGACTCGTGGTAATTGGCCCCGAGGCTCCGCTCGTGGCGGGCGTGGCCGACGCCGTGCGCGCGGCGGGTATTCCCTGCTTTGGCCCGGGTGCCGAGGGTGCCCAGATGGAGGGCTCCAAGCTGTTCTCCAAGCAGCTCATGGAGCGTGCGGGCATTCCGACGGCAGCCTACGGCTCGTTTACCGACGAGGCTTCGGCTCTCGCCTACGTACGCGAGCAAGGCGCCCCGCTGGTCGTCAAGGCCGACGGCCTTGCCGCAGGCAAGGGCGTTATCGTGGCGACCGAACTTGAGCAGGCCGAGGATGCCGTGCGCGAGTGCTTTGGCGGCACCTTTGGCGATGCCGGCAACACCGTGGTTATCGAGGAGATGCTCGTTGGTCCCGAGTGCTCGCTGCTGGCCTTTACCGACGGCAAGACCGTGCGCCCCATGGCTACCTCGCAGGACCACAAGCGCGCGCTCGAGGGCGACAAGGGCCCCAACACCGGCGGCATGGGCGTCTACAGCCCGGTGCCCATCGTGACCGATGAGGAGCACGCCACGATGGTGAAGGTCATGGAGCAGACCGTTGCCGAGCTTGCTGCCGAGGGCATCGACTACCGCGGCTGCCTGTATGGCGGCTTTATGCTCACCCCCGCCGGCCCCAAGGTGCTGGAGTTCAACGCCCGCTTTGGTGATCCCGAGACGCAGGTCGTGCTCCCGCGCCTTAAGAACGACCTGGTCGAGGTTATGCTCGCCTGCGCCAACTGCGAGCTTGATCAGATTGAGCTCGATTGGTGTGACGAGTGGGCCGTTGCTGTTGTCCTGACGAGCGCGGGCTACCCCGGCAGCTACGAGAAGGGCAAAGTCATCACCGGCATCGCCGACGCCGAGGCCATGGAGAACGTGACCGTTTACCATGCCGGCACCGCCGTGGTGGACGGTCAGCTCGTGACCAACGGCGGTCGTGTGCTTGCCGTGACCGCGCTGGGCGACACGTTCGAGAACGCTCGCAACCTTGCCTACGAGGCCTGCGAGAAGATTGATTTTGAGGGCAAGACCCTGCGTCACGACATCGGCCTGCGCGCGCTGCGCGGCCGCGACGCCTGGGATGCCTAAAATCCGAGAGGGATGAGACGGATGGACGAGAAGAACGAAGAGCTCGTGGACGCGCAAATCGTCGAAGAGGACAGCCGCATGTATGGGCACGCCGAGGGCGAGCCGGGTGGCGAGGTCGCTGACGAGCCGGCGCTGGTGCTGGGCGACGACGACCCGCACGATGCCGAGCTGCACGAGAAGATTCTTTCGGAGGAGTGCGCCTGGAAGGGCAAGATCCTTGACGTCCACCGTCTTGAAGTTGAGCTGCCCAACGGTCACCGCAGCGCCCGCGATATCGTTCGCCATCCGGGCGCGGCGGCCGTTGTGGCGCTTACCGAGAGCGGCAAGATCGTACTGGTGCGTCAGTACCGCACCGCCATCGACCGCGTGACGGTCGAGATTCCCGCCGGCAAGCTCGATCCAGGCGAGGACCCGCTCGATTGCGCCAAGCGCGAACTGCATGAGGAGACGGGCTTTAGGGCCGGTCGCATTCGCTTTTTGACGTCGATTGTCACGTCCTGCGGTTTTTGCGATGAGATCATCCACATCTACTTGGCTACCAAGCTCGAGTTTGATGCGCCCAACCCCGATGATGACGAGTTTGTCAACGTGGACCTGGTGCCGCTGCACGAGCTGATTGACGCCGTGCTCGACGGCAAGATCGAAGACGCCAAGACCGTCGTAGGCGCGCTTGCCTGCGACAGCATCGCGCACCGACTAGGCGGGGCCGAGCTTTAACGAGCGGGGATGATCCCGCAGGTTTGTGTAAGTCAGCGAAAGTGCTCCATTTGAGACAAGGTGGCCTAAAAGAGGAGGGAAGCGTATGGATATACGCGACCGACGATTGAAGGCCAGATTGTCCAAATGGAGCACTTGCAGCGTCGAGACGAAACGCGGTTTGGTAAAACCGCGTAAGGTGATTATGCTGAAGAGGTTTTTGTCTTATTACAAGCCCCAGATGGGGCTTTTTGTTGCTGATACTGTTTGTGCTCTGGTGCTTGCCGCCATTGACCTGGCGTTCCCCATTATTCTGCGCAATTTGACCGGTGGGCTATTTACTCAGGGTCAGGCTGCCATTATGCAGGCGCTCGGCATGATCGCGGTGGGCTTGGTGCTGATGTATGCCGTCCGCTGCGCCTGCCGCTATTTTGTGAGCTATTGGGGTCACGTGATGGGCGCGCGTATGGAGTCCAAAATGCGCGAGGACCTGTTCGACCAGTATGAGCGCTTTAGCTTTGCATACTTCGACCGCAACAGCTCGGGCGACATGATGAGCCGCGTGGTCAACGACCTGTTCGATATCTGCGAGGCGGCGCACCACGTGCCCGAGTGGATCATCATCTGCGGCATCGAGATCATCGGCTCATTTGTGATCCTCTTTACCATTGCCCCGGTGCTGGCGCTCGCCATGGCCGTGGTGACGGCGGCGTTTGCGGTCATCATGTTTTGGCAGAACATGCGCATGCGCGAGGTCTTTAGCGACAACCGCAAAAAAATCAGCGGCATCAATGCGCAGCTGCAGGATTCGCTGGCGGGCATGCGTGTGGTCAAGAGCTTTGCCAATGAGGAGACCGAACGCTTCAAGTTCCGCGCCTCAAACAATCGCTATCTTTCGTCCAAGGAGAACATGTATCACGCCATGGGCGTCTATACCGCGACGTATGGCCTGCTCTCGGGTGTGCTCTATGTGATCGTGGTGCTGCTGGGCGGCTGGCTGGTCGCCCAGGGACAGCTGCAGGCGGTCGATATGGCGACCTTTGCACTCTATATTTCGCTGTTCTGCACGCCGCTTGAGACGCTCGTCAATTCGGCCGAAACGTATCAGAAGGCTATCGCCGGCTTTAAGCGTATGGACGAGGTGCTCTCGACCGCGCCGGATATCCAGGACAAGCCGGGCGCCACGGATCTGCAGGTGACTGCCGGCGCCGTGGAGTATCACGACGTGTGCTTTAACTACGAGGACGTTGAGCTGGGCGAGGGCGATGCCGACGAGCGTCCCGTTATCGACCATATGGATCTGTCCATCAAGCCCGGGCAGACCATCGCTTTGGTTGGCCCTTCGGGCGGTGGCAAGTCCACGACCTGTTCGCTGTTGCCGCGCTTTTATGACGTGGCTGCCGGATCCATTAGCATCGACGGCCAGGACGTGCGTGATGTGACGCAGCAGAGCCTGCGTCGCGCCATCGGCCTGGTGCAGCAGGATGTCTATCTGTTTGACGGTACGATTGGCGAGAACATCGCCTACGGCAAGCCGGGCGCTACGGCGGAAGAGATCGCCGAGGCGGCCCGTCGCGCCAACATCGATGCCTTTATCGAGTCGCTTCCACAGGGCTATGACACGGTCGTGGGCGAGCGCGGCAGCCGTCTTTCGGGCGGACAGAAGCAGCGCGTTGCCATCGCGCGCGTGTTTCTCAAGAACCCCAAGATCCTGATTTTGGACGAGGCGACGAGTGCTTTGGATAACGAGAGCGAGGAGGCGGTGCAGGCGTCGCTCGAAGAGCTGGCACGCGGCCGCACCACGATTATCATCGCCCACCGCCTTTCTACCATTAAGCATGCCGATGAGATTGCGACCGTTGAGCATGGTCGCGTTGTGGAGCGTGGCACGCACGAGGAGCTTCTCGCCCGTGGCGGCACCTATGCCCGTTACTATCGAATGCAGTTCGAAGGTGCGCGTGCGCACGAGCTCGACTGATTGATATGACAGGAAGTTTATGGCTGACAAGAACCCTTTGACTCCGGAAGAAGTGACGGAGTTATTCTCCGAAATCGATGCATCCGGCGTCTTGGATCCGACGCTTGCCAAAAAGCGAACTGAGCGCATGCGTGAGAAGGAGGCCGCGGCCAAGCGCGGTGACAAAGCGGCGCTAGCGCAGCTGCGCAGCGAGGACCGCGCGAGCCAGGCAAAACATATCGACCCGCTGTCCGAGGACGATCCTTCGGGCTCGCAGGTGAGCCATACCATTACGAAGACCGCGATGGCCGTGGTCATCGGTATTTTGGTGCTGATCGTGGGCATGCAGATCGGCTACGGCGTGATGCGCCGTCTGAATACCGCCAACCTGTCCGAGAGCGTTTCGGTCGATACCGTTTCGACCGCGCTCAAGGGTGGACTTGAATGGGGCAACGGCTTTACGCAGTTCCCGCTCGACTTTACCGTCGATGAAGCCGATGAACGCACGGGCACGGTCGAGGTGACGGTGTTGGACACATCGTCTGCCAACGAGCTCGAGCTGCTGTCCAACGGGCAGATTCAGGCCGCGGCGCTTGCGACCAACGCGTTGCTCAACGATAAGATCGACCGCGTGGTGTATAACGTTCACGCCTATATCGACGAGGATAGCAACATTCAGCACGATTCCTTCTTTGGCATGTTCCCCGCGCGCGGCCACCAGAGCGCCATTTTGACGTTCGTGTGGACCAAGAGCTCATCCAACGCCACGAGTATCGACTGGAAGATGCGCATCGTGAGTATGGATGACACCATCGCCGAGCGCATTCAGAAGCAGGTGAACTCGGTGTCGTCGTTGATTGAGGACCCGGTGGTGAGCCAGACCAAGATTGACGAGGAAAAGGACGAACGTGACCTGGAACATCGTCTGCATGGCCGCGAGATTTTCCGCGGCGGCAAGCCCGATCGCACACCGTCCGAACTGCTGGAGCAGGACAAGAAAAAATAAGACGCCATCATCCCGCGTGAGCCACAAGCCCCGCGGGATGATTTTTCTGGGACGGGGATTAAAAAATCATTATGCATAGAAAGTCATAATTATCATTTCGTAAACATTTCGATGAAATTAACGCCATGAGGCATGCTTGCGGTTACAATACCGCGAGGCCTAACTACACACCTTTAAGCCGGTCCTGTGAGACCGGGAAGGAGAATTATGGCGAACAACCATACCGCGGGCGCTGCCGCCCGCACCTTCGCGCCCAGCGAGCTTTGCCAGCGTATGCTGGCCAAAACCAGCAAGGGCACCTGCGGTCCCTGCATCCTGTATCTTGAGGATGGGACCATTTTTTATGGACGTGCATGCGGCGCCGCGGGCACCGCGACCGGCGAAGTCTGCTTCAACACCTCGCTCGAGGGCTACTTTGAGGTCATGACCGACCCGAGTTATGCCGGCCAAATCGTAACCATGACCTATCCGCAGATCGGCAACTACGGTATCGACGAGACCGACGTCCAGTCGGCCTTCCCCGGCGACGCCGTGCGCCCTGCGAGCGCTCCGGCCATGCGCGGCATGATCGTTCGCGACATGTGCGCCACGCCTTCTAACTGGCGCTCGGCCGTCAGCGTGCCGGAGTACCTGCGCGCTCGCGGCATCGTCGCTATCGAGGGTGTCGACACCCGCGCTCTGGTGCGCCATCTGCGCGACAATGGTTCCAAGATGGGCATTATCTCGACCGAGATCTTCGACGTCGACGAGCTTGCCGAGCGTCTGGCCGCAGCGCCCACGCTGGTAGGCGAGAACCTGGTGAAGACCGTAAGTTGCCCCGCGCCTCACGAGTTTGTGGCCGCCGACCTGCCTGCCACGCATGACTTTGCACTTGCGGTTGCCGCTCCTGCCCGTCACAAAGTGGTCGCCTACGACTGCGGCGTCAAGCGCGGCATTCTGGAGGGCCTCGTCCGCGCCGGCTGCGACCTTACTGTCGTGCCGTGGGATACGCCTGCCCAGCAGGTGCTCGACATGAATCCCGATGGCGTCTTTTTGTCCAACGGCCCCGGCGACCCCGATGCCGTGGTGGAGACCTACGAGCAGGTGCAGCAGCTGATCGGCAAGGTGCCGGTCTTTGGTATTTGCCTTGGTCACCAGATGATCAGCCTGGCCTGCGGCGCCCAGATGGAAAAGCTTAAGTTCGGTCACCGCGGTGGCAACCAGCCGGTCATGAACCTGGTAAGCCGTCGCGTGGAGATTACCGCACAAAACCATGGCTTTGGCCTGCTGTTCCCCAGCTTGGGCAAGCTTGTCCCCGAGCTTTCCGGCGGAGAGACCGAGCATGCGGCCGAAGGAGATCTGCGCGTCTGGGTGCGCCGCGGCATCGCGCCGGTCGAGATGAACGCGCGCTATGGCCGCATACGCCTGACACATGTGAACCT
>URYU01000033.1 GCA_900552155.1 uncultured Collinsella sp. | reverse complement strand
TGACGATCGTATCTCCGGCAATGGCGACCGCACCGTTTGGAATGAACGGGGTCTGAGCGTTGCGGGTAAAGACGGAACCGTTAGCGACCAGAAGCATGGATGCTCCCTTCAACATCAGAGGCGGGGTTTGACACCTCTGACATGGCGGAGTGCGAAGCGCCGGCCTACACCGGAAACGGGCCCTCTCCCGTCAACGCTTCACCAAAGGGACAAACCCTTTGAAGTGCGGCTTGACGCCGCATGACGTCGGCGGACGAGGCGATGCGTCCGCCGACGAATAGCACCGAATTGGTTACTTCTTGCTCTCGGGCAAGACCAGATCCACGGCAGCGTCCTTGGCAGCATCGATGTGCTGAGCCACGACCGGCGTCTGCGGAAGGATCAGGTTAAGGACAATGGCCATGATGGCGGTGGGGGTTACAGCATTGGAGCCGATGACGGTGGGCACCCAGGTGGGCATACCCTCACCGGCAAGGCAACCGCTGGCCATCCAGATACCCAGGCCAAAGACGACGGAGGTACCGACGATGGTGGTAGTGCGCTGCGTGAGGCCCTCGCGGGTGAACATGCGCACGCCGTTCATGGTGATGGTGCCAAAGACGCCGACGGTCGCGCCGCCGATGACGGGCTGCGGGATAGCAGAAAGGACGGCAGAGAGCTGCGGGAACAGGCCGGCGATGGCAAAGACGGCCGCGATGATCACAAAGACCCACTTGTTGACGACCTTGTTGGAGCAGATGATGCCCACGTTTTGGCCAAGGGCGCTGGTGGGAAGACCGCCCAGCAGACCGCCGACCATAGAGGTGAGGCCCTGGGACACGATAGCGCCGGAGAGCTCGCGCTCGGTGGGCATACGGTCGATGGAGCCCAGGCAGGCGGCGGAGACGTCACCGATAACCTGGATGGCAACCATGGGGAACACGACGGCGAGGGTAATGCAGACCTCGGGATCAAACTCGAGCGCGTAGGGCATGAGCTTGGGAAGGGCGAAGACCTGAGCGGTGGCGACGCTGGAGAAGTCGATCATGCCAAAGGGGATGGAGACGATCATGCCAACGATCATGCCAAAGAACACGGATCCCAGCTTGAGCGTGCCCTTGCCAAAGTTGGCGAGCGCAAAGACCACGGCGAAGGTGATAAGAGCGACGCACCAGGCCTGCGGGGTGCCCCACAGCGGCGTACCCATACCGCCGGCCATATACTTGACGGCCGTGGGATACAGCGAAACGCCGATGGAGAAGATGACCGTACCGGCCACGACGGGCGGGAACAGCCACTTGATCTTGCTGTAGGCCAGACCAAAGAGGACCGCGACGGCGCCGCCGACGATCTCGCCACCCAGCAGCGCACCAAAGCTAAAGCCCGAGGCACCCATGGCCTGCAGGGCCGGCAGGAACGCGAACGAAACGCCCATGACGATGGGCAGGCCGCCGCCGATGCGACGGAAGGGAGCGAAGGCCTGAAGGGCCGTGTCGATCGCCGAAAGAATGAGCGCGACCTGGATAATGTCGGTACTCTGCTGGCTATAAAAGCCGTAGACGCCGGCCATGATGACCGCCGGGGTAATGATGCCGGCAAACGATGCCAGTACGTGCTGAAGGGCACACGGGATCATTTCCTTAACGGGAGGCATGCCTTCGCGAGTGAACAGGGCTTCAGTGCCGTTCGTAACCGTCTCCTGGGTCATTTGACCACCAATCCTCGAAGTAGTTGTTTTCGCATCTAACGCTCTATTGTGACGCAGTGCGGGGTTGAGGTTGTGCCTTCATTGCATATCGTATTAAAGATGATTCTCATTCTCAATAATAATTTTTTGTTATCAGACTATTCTTCAGCTGAAATAACGCATTTCCGCAGGTCAGGAAAGTGTCTGGTCAAAATAACATCTAACTTTTCTTTTGGTCAACCGTTTACCGCTAAATTCCTACCGTTCGTCTGCATTACGCAATGTACCTGCGGATATACGAGATGATGGGCAGCGTGTTACCATGAGAAAAAATTGTTATGAACATTTCCGATTTCACCCAAAGGAGTTGCCCGTGAACGAGACCGTACGTCGCTTTTTGCCGATGGTCGATTTTCTGGAGCAGATACTCGGCAAAAACAGCGAAATCGTGCTGCACGATTTCTCGGATCCCGACCACGCCATCGTCGATATTCGCAACGGCATCGTGAGCGGCCGCAAGGTCGGCGGTCCCGCTACCGATCTGGCACTCAAGATCATGCACGATCCCAAGTATCGCGACCTGCCGTTTATTACGGGCTACGAGGGCCGCGGCGCCGGAGGCAAGACGTTGGAGTCAGCGACGTACTTTATCCGCGAGAATGACGAGATCGTCGGTATGCTCTGCGTCAACACCGACCTCTCGACCGTACGCTCCATCAACGCCATGGCGCAGCAGCTCATGGCGTGCTTCGACGCGGCGCCAACGCGCACGGAGCCCGCCCCTATCGAGGTCGAAAGCCTTTCGGAGTCCACACAGGAGCTCATCGACCGCAGCATTGCCGAGTTGCTGAGCGCGCGTGGGCTGGATGTAGCGTCGCTTGGTCAGAGCGACCGCGTGGACGTCATTCGCCACCTCAACGGCAACGGGGTGTTCATGCTCAAGGGCGCTGTTGCCTGCGCCGCCACCGCGCTGGGCATCTCGGAGCCCAGCGTCTACCGCTACCTGCAAAAAGTCCGAAAGGAAGGCTAACGAGCAAAATGAAGCGCGGCTCCACAAGCGATCCGTCACTTAACAAAAGACCCTGCAGCTCGCACGCGCTGCAGGGTCTTTTTGCATGTCATGTTTAGTTGTGGCCAACGCCTTAGAGAGCGGCAACGACCTCGATCTCGACCAGACCGCCAGCCGGAAGGGCGGCAACCTGGAAGGCGCTGCGCGCGGGGAACGGGGCCTCAAACTTGGAGGCGTAGATCTCGTTCACGGCGGCGAAGTCGGCGATGTCGGCCAGGTAGACCGTGGTCTTGACGACATCGGCAAAGGTAGCGCCGGCAGCGGTCAGCAGGGCCTCGACGTTGGCGAGGGACTGCTTGGCCTGGGCCTCGACGCCCTCGGGCATCTTGCCGGTCGCGGGATCGATGCCCAGCTGGCCGGACAGGAACACCATGTTGTCGGCCTGGATACCGGGGGAATACGGGCCGATGGCTGCGGGTGCGTTATCGGAAGGCACGACGGTCTTGCTCATGTTTTTCTCCTTACGATCAATTGAGAGAGCGTGAGCGCGGTGTTCACACCGGGAGGCACAGTTCGGTCTGAACACCGCGCTTGATTGGGATAGTACTCAAGGTTTCTGTTTGATGCAAGAATATTATCAGCTTGCGAGAATATTTTATCGCCCAACGGTTTCCCCGAACCGCTGAACGGTTCTCATGTGGAGCAGCCAGTCCAAGCTGCTGAAGACTTTGTCCCGCTTGGAGCACGGGCATCGCCTGCCGCAACGGCGCCACTATACTTTTGATTATCTGAGCATTTTGAAAGGCAGGATATGACCGCAACCGCCAGTCGAACCACCAACCGCAGACCCGAGCTCTTGGCCCCCGCCGGAGGCCCGGAGCCCTTTGCCGCCGCGCTCGCTGCCGGGGCAGACGCCATCTACTGCGGCATGGGCAGCTTCAACGCCCGCCGCAAGGCAACCAACTTTACCGACGAGGCCTTTGAGCAAGCCTGCCGCGCCGCGCATCTAGCCGGGTCGCGCGTCTACGTCACGGTAAACATCGTCATCAAGCAGTCCGAGATGAGCGCTGCGCTGCAGCTCATCCGTCGCTGCTCCACGCTGGGCGCCGATGCCTTCATTATCCAGGACTGGGGTCTGTTCTTTGAGGTCAAGCGCATCATGCCCGGCATCGAGACGCACATCTCGACCCAGGCGAACATCCATGACGACCGCGGAACCCTTTGGTGCCGTGAGCAGGGCGCCGACCGCGTGACTCTCTCGCGCGAGCTCTCCATCGACGAGATCGCCGCCATCCACGACGCCGCGCCCGATGTGGACCTTGAGGTCTTTAGCCATGGCGCCATCTGCTTTTGCTACTCGGGCCTGTGCCTGCTTTCGAGCTTTGCCATGGCGGGACGATCGGCCAACCGCGGCATGTGCGCCCAGCCCTGCCGCCTGCCCTACGAGCTGATCGACGAGAACGGCCGCTCGCTCTCCCCTGCCGGTCGCGAGCGCGCGCTGTGCCCGCGCGACACCAACACTTCGCAGCTTGTTCGCCGTCTGTATGACGCCGGCGCCGCATCGCTCAAGCTCGAAGGACGCATGAAGGCACCCGATTACGTGTATTCCATCGTCGACGTGTATCGTCATCAGATTGATGACATGCTGGCCGATGTTTCGACCTCCAAGGATGAGGATGCAGCCCGCCAGCGCCAGCTCAAGCGCTGCTTTAATCGCGACTTTACGCACGCCTACCAGGATGGCACCTCGGGCGACGAGATGATGAGTTACGAGCGCTCCAACAACCGCGGCCAGATCGTGGGCACGGTGCTGGGCAGCCGCCTGGCCAACCGCGACGTGCGCGGCCTCAAGCCTGACGACCGCCGTCGCCGTGCCGCCATCGCCCGCATTGAGCTGTTTGAGCCCGTGGGCAAGGGCGACTTGTTGGAACTTCGCCACGACGACGAGTTCGATCAGTTCCTAACCACTATCGCTACCGATGATGCCGCCGCCGGTGACATCATCGAATGTCGCGTGCCACGCAGCATGCCCGAGGGCTGCCGCGTCCGCGTGATTCGCAGCCAGCGTGCCATCGACGCCGCCGGCGCCGCGCTCAAGCGCGATGTGCTGCGCCGCCGCGCCGTAGACGTGTCCGTTGTGGCGCGTCTGGGCGAGCCGTTTACCGTTACGCTCACCTGCTGCGACGACCCTTCGCTTACGGCCACGGCCACGGGCTTTACCGTCGAGGCCGCCAAGACCCGCGCCGTCGAGGCGGCAGACCTGGTTGAGCATGTGGGTCGCATGGGCTCCTCGCCCTTTGAGGCAGCGAGCTTTGACGTGGTCCTCGACGAGAGTTGCGGCATGGGCTTTTCCGCCGTGCACAAGGTGCGCGCCGCCGCTTGTAAGGCGCTGGAAGAGGCCATTCTGGCACCGTATGAGGAGCGCGCGAAAACGCTCGAGCTGCCGGCGATTGTAACCAGTGATTCCCGCCCCGCGCCCGAGCACTACCGCGATGAGCCGCAGATCTGCGCCACCGTCACCTCGCTCGAGGCCGCCGAGGCAGCGCGCGCGGAGGGCGCAACGCGCATCTACATGACCACCGACGCGCTCGATGCGGCCGAGCTCTCCCCCGCCGATGTATTTGATCAGGGCATCGTACCCGTACTCGACGAGGTCTGCCGCGCCGTTGACCACGTACGCGTCGACCCGTGGGTTGTTGCCGGCGCCACGGTCGCTATTGGCAACATCTCTGAGCTTGCCCTGGCCGCCCAGGTTGGCACCACGGCCGAGATTCGCTCTTGCCTGCCGGTTCACAACGCGCCCTGCATGGAGGCGCTTGCCGAGCGCGGAGCCGGTGCGTTTTGGCTCTCGCCCGAGATCACGCTCGACGAGATTGTCTCGCTCGGCGCCGCCGCGCCCGCAGCTCTGGGCATCACCGTCTTTGGCCGCCCACGCGTCATGACAAGCGAGCATTGCATTCTGCAGGTTGCCAACGGCTGCATCCACGATTGTGCCAACTGCCGCCTTCGCGCCCGCAAGCTCTCGCTTAAGAATATCGACGGCAAGGTCATGCCCGTGCGCACCGACATCCATGGCCGCTCTCGCTTGTACGACGCCTACCCCATCGACCTTACGCCGCAGGTACCGCAGCTGCTCGACGCCGGCGTCCGTCGTCTCATGGTCGACGGAACCTTGCTCGAGGCCGATGAGATTGGCCGTGCCGTCGCTCGCGTCCGTCGCGCCGTCGAGGCAGCTCAAGCCGGCCGCAAGCCCGCCGCCCGCCTGCGCGGCGCCACCTCGGGCTGCATGTTTGTGGGAATTAGCTAACCGAAAGGCTTACACGTGAACGAAGAACCTCAAGTCCTCTACTGCGACGCCTGGCTCATGGCCATCGATAAGCCTGCCGGCATGATCGTCCACGGTGACGGCACCGGCGAGCGCACACTTACCGACTACGCCAGCGACCTGCTGCTGGCGATGGGCGACGGCTTTGCCGCGACTGACATGCAGCCGCTCAACCGCCTGGACCGCGACACCACCGGCGTGGTGTTGTTCTCGCTCGACAAGCAAACGCAACCCGCTTTTGACCAGATGATCATCAACCACGCATTCGAAAAGCACTATCTGGCGCTCGCCGAGGGCAAAATCGACTGGAACGAGAAGCTCATCGACAAGCCGATCGCCCGCGACCGCCACGATAGCCGCAAGATGCGCGTTGGCGCCAGCGGCAAGCCGTCTCAGACGCGCGTCAAGGTACTCAAGCGTCTTAAGAGCCGCCGTGGCCTGCCCACGCGTTCGTATATCGATGTCGAGCTGCTCACCGGCCGCAAGCATCAGATTCGCGTGCACCTGGCGAGCGAGCGTCATCCCCTGGTTGGCGACGACCTGTACGGAACGCCGCGCCCCTGCGGCCTGATGCTCCACGCCCACAGCGTGTCCTTCACGCATCCCGTAACCGGCGAGCATATCTATATCGAAGCCCCCTGCCCCTGGGAGCCCTAAAACCTGCCGAAAAGGGACAGGTTTATTTTGGCAGGTTTTATCTGGACAAACGTCAAAACCACCACAAAAGTTCCTGCCCCTTCGCGGTGGTTTTGGCCTTAGCCCGTCCCCTGCTGTTAGACCGTGATGACGTTGTCCATTGCCCGGTACTTGGCGGGGACATCGCCTGCGGTAATAATCGTTGCGTCACGGAAGTCCGCGAACTTGACGGGCGCCACCATACCAAATTTACTGGCGTCCGAGATTACGCAGCGCTTGGCCGTATGGCGCATCGAGATACGCTTTACTTGCGCTTCCTCGATATCGGGCGCCGTGAAACCTTGCTCGGCAGCAATGCCGTTGGACCCCCAAAAGCCACAGTTAAAGTTGTAACGGTCCAGGGTTGCCAAGGCATCGGGGCCAACCAGCGCCTCGGTCTCGGGCTTGAGCTCGCCGCCCAGCACCACGGTGCGCATGCCGCGCAAAGCAAGGTGCTGAGCATGGAGCACGGAGTCGGTCACGTAGGTGACACCCTCGAGGCGCGGAAGATGCTCGATGAGCCTGAGCGTCGTCGAGCCCGAATCAATGTACACAAAGCTCTCGGGCTCCACCAGCGCCGCCGCACGGGCGCAGATACGCTCCTTGTCGTCGTTATGGAGATCGCTGCGCTCATTAAGCGTTAGGTCGCGTGTCACGTGCGCGCGCGCAAGGCTCGTCGCTCCGCCATGGACCTTGGCGATGCGGTGTGCGCGGTCGAGCGCCTGCAGGTCGCGCCGAATGGTGGACGCCGTCACGCCCAGGGCCTCAGCAAGCTCCGGTACGGTAACCGAGCCCGTCTGCCGCACCATCGACACAATCGCGTTGAGCCTATCTTCCGCAAGCATCGCTTACTCCTCCTCGGGGTACACGACTCCCCAGTCGGCGCGAAGCTTGGTCATAAGCTCCATAACATCAGAAGCATAATCCAGCAGCTCACGCTTGGAGTCGTCGCCGGCAACGGCCTTCTCAAGATCGGCCATCTCATAGCAAAGGGCGTAAGCTTCGGTGCCGGCGTGGACCTCCTCGCGGTGGCCGTCCACAGTCCACACGATGGTCACGTGATCGGCGCGCGGATACTCGTTGACCTCGATATAGCACTTGTCGAAGCTGATGACCGAGCGCTTGGGCTGCTTGGAGTGGAGCGTAAGGCTCACAACACCCAGCTGCTGCTCGGCGTTACGGCAGACAATGCCGCCCGCAACGTCGACACCGGTCTCACAGGTGTTGCCCAGCGAGACAACCTCAGCGGGCTGGCTCGCCATAAAGAGGCGCATAACGGAGAGCGCATACACGCCAATGTCGAGCATGGCGCCACCGGCAAGGCTACGGTTGTAGAAGCGGTTGGTCAGGTCGCCGTACTCCTTATAGCTGCCAAAGTTGAGCTGAGCGAGATTCATGCGGCCGAACTCGCCGACATCCATGCGACGACGCAGCTCCTGATACAAGGGCATGTGAAGCACCGTGGTGGCGTCCATAAGGACCACGTTGTGCTCGTCGGCAATGGCGCGGGCCTCGTCAAGCTCGGCGGAATTGAGGGTAATGGCCTTCTCGCAGAGCACGTGCTTGCCAGCTGCCAGAGCGGCTCGCTGATAGGTGATATGCGTGTTGTGCGGCGTGGTGATATAGACTGCGTCAATGTCCGGATCGGCGTAGAGATCCTCGACCGTGCCATAGACCTTCTCAACGCCATACTGCTCTGCAAAAGCCTGAGCCTTGGACAGCGTGCGGTTGGCAACGCCCGCGAGCTTTCGGCCGGCAAGGGCGAGAGACTGAGCCATCTGGTTGGCGATAACGCCACACCCAATTACAGCCCAACGAAGCTCGGGAGCCGTAAAGATGTCGTTTGGGAACGGCTGATTCTGGACCGAGGCAAACGCCGCCTTTGCGGCTGCCTCGGCGTCGAGCGGAGCCTGTTTGGAATCTGCCATGATGTGCCTCCTGAGTCATCGGAAGTCCTTCATTTCTAACAAACCTATAGTCGCACAATTGCGCGCGTATCTGCTCGTGTTTGCGTATTTATTTGCTTATCGGTCATTATTTAGCCATAGTTGGCAGATGTTTGCGCGGCTATGCGCATTGTCGCGCAAGGCTATGCGCGTAAATGCGCATGCGACGATCCTTGTGAAACATAAAGGGGCGGAACACCAAAGCCCTAAAAGACAGACCCAGCTGTATTACTTCACCCCTCTGGGGGCATCAGACATCAACGGATCGTCCCAAACTGCCGGCACATAGAGACTGTCCCCCCAACGACTGGTCATTTAAGTCTGTCCCCAATGAATGGTCGTCCCCAGCTGCCGACAGAAAATGAACGCCCCCAGGTGCCGGCATTTCAACGGCCACTCATTTAAGCCTGTCCCCAATGAGTAGAGATAGAAAAAGGCCCGGGTGCCGTGGCATCCGGGCCTTTGCTAGCAACTTGATGTTGCGGGCAGCTTAGAACTTGTGGCCGCACTTCTTGCAGACGCGAAGCTTGTTCTTGCCGTCCTTCTCGTGACCGACGCGGGTAACCTTACCGCACTCGGGGCAAACGAGATTGACGTTGGAAGCGTCGATGGGAGCCTCCTGCGAAACGATGCCGCCCTGCTGGTTGGCAGCGTTGGGCTTGACGGCCTTCTTGACGACCGAAACGCCCTCGACAACGACCTTGTTCTCGGCGGGGAGAGCACGCAGGATAACGCCCTGCTTGCCGCGATCCTTACCAGAGAGAACCTGGACCTTATCGCCCTTCTTGATATACATATATCTCCCCTAACTACAGGGTCTCGGGAGCGAGCGAGACGATCTTCATGTACTTCTTGTCACGAAGCTCGCGAGCGACGGGCCCGAAGATACGGGTGCCGACGGGCGAACCATCGTTGTTGATGACAACGCAAGCGTTCTCATCAAAGCGAATGTAGGAGCCATCCTTGCGGCGGATCTCCTTAACGGTGCGAACGACGACGCAACGGACAACGTCCTTCTTCTTGACGTTGGCGCCAGGGGTAGCCTCCTGGACAGCACCGATGAACACATCGCCGATGCCTGCATAACGACGCTTGGAACCGCCAAGCACCTTGATGCAGCGAATCTTGCGAGCGCCGGAGTTGTCGGCGACGTTCAGCATGGTTTGCATCTGAATCATGGTAGATGTTCCTCCGAACTAAGAACCGAAGAGAGGTGCGCAGCCTTTATACGGCCTGTGGTATGCAAGCCAGGCATACGCACATCTTCGGAAACGTACAAGTCGTAAGAGCGACTGCTTATTTAGCGCGCTCGACGACCTCGATGAGGCGCCAACGCTTCATCTTGGACATAGGACGGGTCTCCATAACGCGGACGGTGTCGCCCACGCCAGCCGTGCACTCCTCGTCGTGAGCGTGCAGCTTCTTGGAGCTGGTCATCATCTTGCCGTACTTGGGGTGACGCTTGCGCTCGGTGATGGTGACAACAATGGTCTTGGCACCGGAGACGGAGGTAACGACACCCGTACGGACCTTACGCGAGTTACGCGAATCAGTCATGTTCTCTCCTTAGGTCCTACTCGGCGACAGCGGACTTCTCCGCTGCGATCTCGCGGGCGCGCTGCTCCGTGAGGACGCGAGCGATGTCCTTCTTCACGGTGTTGACGCGAGCGGTGTTGTCCAGCTGGCTGGTGGCCATCTGGAAACGAAGGTTAAAGAGCTCGGCGCGCATTTCCTTCAGCTTCTCAACGAGCTGAGCGTCCGAGAGCTCACGAATCTCTGCGGGCTTCATTAGTTCTCCTCCTTGGCGGCGGCGGCGTCCTCAGCAGCCCACTTGGCCTCGAGAGCGGCCTCCTCAGCCATCTCCTTCTCGATGCGCTGCTCAGCGTTCTTGGCAGCAACAATCTTGGTCTTGATGGGAAGCTTGTGCTGTGCAAGACGCAGAGCCTCGCGAGCGACCTCCTCGGGCACGCCCTTGACCTCGAACATGATGCGGCCGGGCTTGACGACGGCCACCCACTCCTCGGGGTTACCCTTACCAGAACCCATGCGAGTCTCGGCAGGCTTCTTGGTGATGGGCTTATCGGGGAAGATCGTGATGTAGACACGACCGCCACGCTTCATGTAGCGGGTCATGGCAATACGAGCGGCCTCGATCTGACGGTTGGTGATCCAATGGGCCTCGAGAGCCTGGATACCAAACTCGCCGAAATGCAGCTCGGTATTACCCTAGGCCTGGCCCTTCATGGAGCCACGCTGCACCTTGCGGTGAAGAATACGCTTAGGGGCAAGCACTACTGACCCCTCCTCTCGGAGTTACGACGACGAGGACGGGAAGAGCCCTCGAGTGCAGGGTTGGGAACAGGCTGGCCCGGGAGCTTCTCGCCCAGGTAGATCCAGACCTTCACGCCGCAAGCACCCATGGTGGTGCTGGCGACAGCCGTGCCGTAGTCGATCTTGGCACGGAGGGTGTGCAGAGGCACGCGACCCTCGCGGTACCACTCACGACGGCCCATCTCGGCACCGCCGAGACGACCGGAGCACTGGATACGGATACCCTTAGCGCCGGCCTTGCGGGCAGACTGGACAGCCTTGCGCATAGCGCGACGGAAGGCAACGCGGCCCTCGAGCTGCTCGGCGATAGACTGAGCAACGAGGTTGGCGTCGAGCTCGGGGCGCTTGATCTCGACAACGTCGACGGAGAGCTGGCCCTTGGAGACGCCAGCGACCTTCTCGAGCTCGGTGCGGAGGGTATCGATCTCGGCACCCTTCTTACCGATGACAACGCCGGGGCGAGCGGTGAGGATGATGACCTTCACCTTGTCGCCAGCGCGCTCGATCTCGACGCGGGAGACAGCTGCGCGGGAAAGACGCTTCTCGAGGTACTTGCGAATCTCGAGATCGTTACCGAGGGTCTTAGCGTAATCCTTCTCTGCGAACCAGCGGGAGCGCCAGTTCTCGGTAATGCCAAGACGGAAGCCGGTGGGGTAGACTTTCTGACCCATACAGCTTTACGCCTCCTTTCGAGGAGCAACGACGACGGTGATGTGGGAAGTACGCTTCAGAATGCGAGAAGCGGAACCCTTGGCGCGGGGACGAATGCGCTTAAGCGTCGGACCCTCGTCAACATAGGCAGCGGCGACAACCAGGTTGTCGGCACGCAGACCGTTGTTGTTCTCGGCGTTCGCAACGGCGGAACGGAGAACCTTCTCGACATCCACGGCGACGGCGCGGTCGCTGAAGTGGAGGATGTCGAAGGCCTGAGCGACAGGCTTGCGGCGGATCAGATCGACCACCAGGCGGGCCTTGCTGGGGGAAACACGCACGTACTTAGCGACGGCGTGAACCTCGGTGGCCTCAGTTTCAATAGACTTAGTTGCCATTTACGGTTAACCCCCTATTTGGCCTTGTGGCCACGGAACGTACGAGTCGGCGCGAACTCGCCGAGCTTGTGACCAACCATGGACTCGGTAACATACACGGGCACATGCTTGCGGCCGTCGTGGACGGCGATGGTGTGACCAACCATCTCGGGGAAGATGGTGGACGCGCGGGACCAGGTCTTCACGACGTCCTTCTTGCCAGCCTCGTTCATCGCGGTGATACGCGAGAGAAGGCGAGTCTCCACGAACGGGCCCTTTTTGAGACTTCTGCTCATAAGTGCTTTCTCCTAAAACTCGGTATCCGAAATTACTTCTTACGGCGACGAATGATGTGCTGGTTCGAGACCTTCTTCTTCTTGCGCGTACGAAGGCCCTTCGTCGGCTTACCCCAGGGGGTAACGGAGGGACGACCAGAGGTGTGGTTCTTGCCCTCGCCACCGCCGTGCGGGTGGTCGACAGGGTTCATGACGGTACCGCGGACGGTCGGGCGCACGTTCATGTGACGCTTACGGCCGGCCTTGCCGATGACGATGTTGGCGTGATCGGCGTTGCCGACCTCACCGACGGTGGCACGGCAGGTAACGAGGATGCGGCGCATCTCGGAGGAAGGCATACGGACGATAGCGTACTTGCCCTCCTTACCCATCAGCTGGCAGGAGTTACCGGCGGAACGGGCGATAGCGGCGCCCTTGCCCGGCTGGAACTCGACAGCGTGGATGAGCGTACCGACGGGGATGTCGGCGAGGGGCAGAGCGTTGCCCGGCTTGATGTCGGCGTCAGAACCGGACATGACGGTCTGACCGACCTCGAGGCCCTTGGGGGCCAGGATGTAGCGCTTCTCACCGTCAGCGTAGTGCAGCAGAGCGATGCGAGCGGAACGGTTCGGATCGTACTCGATCGTGGCAACCTTGGCGGGCACGCCGTCCTTGTTGCGCTTGAAGTCGATCACGCGGTAACGACGCTTCACGCCGCCGCCCTGGTGGCGGGTGGTGATGCGGCCGTTGTTGTTACGACCGGCCTTCTTGGGCAGGGGCTCGAGAAGAGACTTCTCGGGCTTCGTGCAGGTGATCTCGGAGAAGTCGGAGATCGTCTGCCAACGCCTACCAGCGGAGGTCGGCTTAAGGTGCTTTACAGCCATTACAATCCCTTTCAATAGGAATCCGTTAGCCATCGCAGACAGGGATTCGAGGTTCTGCCTCGGGTGCGATGACACCGGACGTATACACGGTTCCGGGCGTGTCCATTTTATACGCCCAAAACCTTGAGCTCTCGCCTCCCCTATTTGGGAGGCATGAGCTCACTCAACAGCAGCGAGTCTTAGGCCTGGTTGCCAAAGACCTCGATGGTGTCGCCCTCGGCCAGCGTGACGATGGCCTTCTTCCAAGAACGGGTCTTGCCGGCGACATAGCGCACGCGCTTGGTCTTGGGCTTGACCGTCAGGGTGTTCACGCGAACGACCTTGACGCCGAAGATCTCCTCGACAGCGTCCTTGATCTGATACTTGTTAGCATCCTTGGCGACCTCGAACGTGTACTTGTTCTGCTCCATGCCGGAGAAGGAACGCTCGGACACGATCGGACGGATGATGATCTCGTGGGCGGTCATTTAAGCAAGCACCTCCCCGAAGTGAGCGGCGATGTCGGCGGGCATCAGCACGGCGTTGTTGTTGACGAGATCGTAGGTGTTGGCCTCGTCGGCAGTGATGATGAACGTCTTGGGAATGTTGCGGAACGACAGGTAGGCGTTGACGTCCTCATCGCGAACGATGATGGTCAGACGCTTGCCCTCAAGGCCGAGAGCCTTGAGCATGGCAACGGCAGCCTTGGTGGAAGGCTTCTCGAAGCCGTAGTCGTCGACGAGCACGAGCTCGCCATCGGCCAGCTTGGCGGACAGCGCGGAGCGCATAGCCAGCTTGACCTCCTTGTTGTTCATACGCTTAGCGTAGGAACGGGGCTTGGGGGCGAAGACATCGCCACCGTGACGCCACTGGGCAGCACGGATGGAACCCTGGCGGGCACGGCCGGTGCCCTTCTGACGCCAAGGCTTCTTGCCGCCACCGGAAACCTCAGAGCGGCCCTTAGCGGACTGGGTGCCCTGACGCCAAGAGGCCATCTGGCACTTGACGATGTGGTGCATAACGTGGATGTTCGGCTCGATGCCGTACACCTCAGCGGCGAGCTCGGCCTCGGCGACCTTCTTGCCCTCGCTGTT
>URYU01000032.1 GCA_900552155.1 uncultured Collinsella sp. | reverse complement strand
AAGGACCCGGCCTTCGAGCGTCGCTTCCAGACCATCGATGTCGAGGAGCCGAGCGTCGAGGACACGGTCAAGATCCTGACCGCGCTCAAGCCGCGCTACGAGGAGCACCACCATGTGCGCTATACGCAGGGTGCTATCGAGGCCGCCGCGAACCTCTCCGACCGCTACATCCAGGATCGCTTCCTGCCCGATAAGGCCATCGACCTCATTGACGAGGCCGGCGCCCGCGCCCGCATCGCCGCCAACCGCGCGCCCGAGCCGGTGCGCGAGGCCGAGCATCGCGTGGAGGAGCTTAAGGCCGCCGCGCAGGAGGCCACCGAGAGCGACGACATGAACAAGGCCGCCGAGATCACCGAGCAGCAAAAGGCTGCCGAGATTGAGCTCGCCGAGGCCAAGGCTGCCTGGACGGCCGAGCTCGACGCCAGCCCGCTCACCATCGATGTCTCCCAGATTGCCGACATCGTGTCCGTGACCTCGGGCGTGCCGGTGTCCTCGCTCACCGAGAGCGAGAGCCGCCGCCTGCTGCAGGCCGAAAGCGTGCTCAAGACGCGCATCATCGGTCAGGACGAGGCCGTCGAGGCCGTTGCCAAGGCCGTGCGCCGCAGCCGCTCGCCGCTCAAGGACCCGCGTCGCCCCGGCGGCAGCTTTATCTTCCTGGGCCCCACCGGCACGGGCAAAACCGAGCTCGCCAAGACGCTCGCCGAGTATCTCTTTGGCAGCAAGGACGCGCTCATCAGCTTCGATATGTCGGAGTTTGGCAGTGAGTTCGAGGTCTCCAAGCTCATCGGTAGCCCCCCGGGCTATGTGGGCCACGACGAGGGCGGCCAGCTCACCAAGGCTGTTCGCCGTCACCCGTACTCGGTCGTGCTGTTCGACGAGATCGAGAAGGCGCACCCCGACATCTTCAATATCCTGCTGCAGGTGTTGGAGGAGGGCCGTCTGACCGATAGCCAGGGCAAGACGGTCGACTTCCGCAATACGGTGATCATCATGACGTCAAACGTGGGCGCCCGCGAGATCGCGCAGGATGCGAGCGTTGGCGTTGGCACCACCGGCGAGCAGGGCCGCACCTCGAGTGAGATCCTCGGCCGCGCGATGGGCGAGCTCAAGCGCCTGTTCCGCCCCGAGCTGCTCAACCGTATCGACGACATCGTGGTGTTCCAGAAGCTCTCGGGCGAGAACCTGACCAAGATTGCGCACCTGCTGGTGGACGATCTGCGCCAGCGCCTGATCGCAAACGGCATGAACATCAAGCTTACCGATGCGGCCTACGACAAGATTGTGGCGGAGGGTACCGACCTCACCAACGGCGCGCGTCCGCTGCGTCGTGCCATCCAAAAGCTCATCGAGGATCCGCTGTCCGAGGAACTGCTGGCTGGCGAGTGGGGCGAGGGCGATACCGTCCTGTGCGACGTGGCCGATGGCAAGTTTGTCTTTAGCCGCGGCACGGGCGAGATCCCGGCACCGCGTCCGGCGGGCACGCTTGGTGGCGATACCGCCCCGGCGGTACCGCACACCGGCAACGCCGCGCCCGTGAGCGGCGGCGTGACCTCGGGCCCCGGCGGCATGATGCAAGCCGGTTCCGGCGCGCTGTAGGGCGTGGCGACAATTTGATACGCGCAATCGAGGCGCTCCGGAAAGGGCGCCTCGATTTGTAGAGCTGCGGAAGTTGTGACCGTTACGCTATACGGTCCACCGTTAGCCGATGATGCGAGGGCGCTCGGCGTTTTCGACTGGTTTATGCACGCAAAGTCTGGGAATATACAAGTCGCATGTCTTACTGTCTAACCAGTTGCGCCAAGGAGGCACCATGGACTACAAGATTACCGGCTACGAGCCCGCCCAGCTGTTCCATTTCTTTGAGGAGGTCAGCGCGATCCCCCGTGGGTCTGGCAACGAGAAGGGCATCAGCGATTTCCTGGTTGCGTTTGCCAAGGAGCGCGGTCTCGATGTGTACCAGGACGAGGTCTACAACGTCATCATTCGCAAGCCCGCATCTGCCGGTGCCGAGAATGCCCCGACCGTGATGCTGCAGGGCCACATCGATATGGTGTGCGACAAGTTGGGCTCCGTTGAGCACGACTTTACGACCGATGGTATCGACCTGGTCGTCAAGGACGGCGTCCTCACCGCTAACGGCACCACTCTGGGCGCCGACAACGGTATTGCCGTCGCGCTTATGCTTACCGTGCTCAACGACGATTCGATTACCCATCCGGCCCTCGAGTGCGTGTTCACCACCGACGAGGAGACTGGCCTGGTCGGCGCCGAGACGCTCGACAAGTCCCAGATTAGCGCCCGCACCATGATCAACCTTGACTCCGAGGAAGAGGGCGTTGCCACCGTCAGCTGTGCCGGCGGCGTCGTCGTTACCTACACCTGCCCGATCGCGCGCGAGCACAAGACCGGTAGCACCCTCACGCTCGAGATTTCTGGCCTGTTGGGCGGTCACTCCGGCGCCGACATCCACCTGGAGCGCGGCAACGGCAACCTCATCATGGCCCGCATCATCGACCGCCTGATGGTCGCCGGCGAGCCCGCCATCGTTAGCTTTAACGGCGGCACCAAGGACAACGCCATCAACCGTGAGTGCAAAGCTGTTCTGGTCTACGCCGACCACGCTGCCGCCGAGGCCGCGGCCCAGATCGCAAAGGGCATCATCGCCGACGTCACTGCCGAGCTCGAGGTCTTCGACCCCGGCTTTACCTGCACCGTCGAGATTGCCGACGACGCCGAGGTCGAGGCCATGGACGAGAAGTCCGCGCTTGCCCTCATCCGCGCCCTGCGTCTTGCCCCTAACGGCGTGATTCGCCGCAACGTCGCCACCGACGGCTCCGTCGAGGTTTCCTCCAACATCGGCGTGGGCGCCACCTCCGATGACGAGGTCAAGATTATGCTGTCCCCGCGCTCCTCGATCACCTCGCTGCAGAACGAGTTCAAGGACCGCCTGCAGACGCTTGCCGATGTCCTGGGCTTCGACGCCAAGTTTGAGTTCGAGTATCCCGGCTGGAGCTATGCCGAGCATTCGCCGGTCCGCGAAGTCTTTGTCGAGAGCTATCGAGAGCTCTTTGGCTCCGAGCTGCGCATCGAGTCCATTCACGCCGGCCTTGAGTGCGGCCTGTTTGCCGAGGCTCTGCACGGCCTGGACGCCATCGCCGTGGGCCCGACGCTCTCCGATGTCCATACCCCGGACGAGAGCATGGAGCTCGCTTCTGCCGAGCGCTTCTACGAGCTGCTCATCGACGTCCTCAAGCGCCTCGCTGCGTAAAGGTTGCGCTAGCAGCAGTCCGAGCCACGTGCTAGCGGATTGCAAATGACATTATGAGAGGGGGCACCCGGGCTTTTTCGTCGGGTGTCCCCTCTCTTTTGTTTGATAATTGCGAAATTAAGGCCACCTAGTCCATTTCTGCCTTGATGAGGTCGAGGGTGCGCTGGCAGTTTTCGCGGACGGGGCCGAGCATATGCTCGCGCAGGTCCGCCATGCCGGGCAGGTCGGCGTATTCGTCCATGACCTCTTCCATGCAAATGGGCACCTCGTAGGCGAGGTCCATCATGGTCGCAAAGCAAAACTTCTCGGATAGCCCGGCATCGGTGAGTGCCGCCTCCAGCGCGGGGTCGCCCATACCGTGGTATCGGCGGATAGCGCCTGGACCGATGCGCCCCACACGATTTTCGCCGCCAACGCTCATGGCAAGGCGCGCCCGGCGGCGCATGCGCTCGTATGCCAGCCCCGATGCGACATCGTACATGGGTGCGAGCGCCGCGTTTGTGCCTTTGCCAAGGATGAGCGAGTAGTTTTTAGCGTGTGCGTCAGGCGCTCCGATAATGGCGTTATAGAACAACATATAGGTAAAAAGCACAAGATTCATGTGGTGGGGGACTGTGTTAATCAGTCGTTCTTGGATGTCTCGTGTAGTTGGTCCTCCGTCGGCGGTGTATTTCTGGATTGGCAATACACCGAGCGCCTGGCAAAACTACTCATGATGCAGCCTTACGATATTTCCGCTGCTATTGACCATTCTGTCGTACCGTTCAACGACGAGCGCGGCTTCGTCTTCAAATGTGTAATAGGAGACGTTGGCAGTTGGAATGCCAACACGCCGAGCCGTTTTCATGCAGACGAATTCGTTTAAGGCCTGATGTTTGAACCCAACGACACCATTTTTGAAGATATGGGTAGTGGGGGATGACCCTAGACATTCGCACCATTGGCCATCATGCCAAGCTAGTGCAAATTTGCCTTGATTGCCGCCCAGGGACCAGCTTTCGTTGGAGCCCATCCATGTCTCTCTTTCGTCATCGCGAATTGCTTTGAGCTTGTGAGCGATTTGAGAATTGGTAAGCGGGCGGTATGCCGAGACCCTGCCGCGGGCGGCGGCTAATTGATCGGCTCGACAAAACTGAACGGCCCCCGCGCAGTCTAGACAGAAATGGCACAAGAGGGCGACGGGGTTGTTGGATGCAACATCATGCTCGGTGGCAATAGCGCGACGCTGCTCTTGACTGTCGGGCAAAAGGCCAAATAGGAACGGGCGGACGATGCTATGGCCATACGTGCGATTGGAAAGCGGCATTGTTAGCGATAACGGTGCTCCGCGATAGGTTGGGGCGTATGCAAAGCTGCAGAGTCCATGCTCGTCTTGGCGGAGAGTGCCGGCGATTTCGCCACAAATGAGGGTCGCAAGCTCCATTTCTGCCATTTATTTCACAACCTTACAGCCAAAGGAGAGGTCTGAAGTGCCGGAAAGGCCTTGCTCGGCTGCGATTTGGGCCAGCAAGGCACCATAGAAAGCTGGCGTTCCTTGTCGAGCGGGTCGTCTGCCTACGCTTGGCTTTGGCAGGGCATTCGAGTTCGCGATAGGGAGGTCCGCTATCGTCATCGGATGTTCGGAGGGTGATGCGATGGAGTCGTTATCGCTTTGCGCAAAGAGACCTATGCCGAGTGCGTTAAAGACGGTCAACAGCTTGTCGAGCCGAATGCCCGTGGCATCTCCCAGCTCGAGCGATGCGAGCAGGCGCTCCGAAACACCGGCCTTTTTGGCGAGGGCGGCACGGGTGAGACCCTGAGTCTCGCGTGCCTGGCGCACGTAGATGCCAGCTTGGCGCGGTGTGGTGATGGGAAGGGTATCCACGGCTATCTCCTAACGTGCAGACTTTTGCATATTAGTATGACATGCAAAAGTCTGCACGAATAGGCATTATGCAAAACTCTGCATGAGACTCCTACATTGACGTTGGCTTATGAGAGGCGTTTTTTATATCGCGAGGATCCCCAGATGCTCAAGCAAGATCTTAAGCCCGATGAGGATGAGCACGACGCCGCCCACGATGGTGGCGGGTTTTTCGTAGCGCGCGCCAAAGGTGTGGCCGATCGCTACGCCGGCAACGGAGAAGATGAACGTTGTGACGCCGATAAGCGATACAGCGGGAACGATGTCGACCGAAAGCGCGGCGAACGAGATGCCCACGGCCAGGGCGTCGATTGAGGTGGCGATGGCGAGGATCAGGTACTCGCCTAGGTCAATCTTTTCGGCATCCTTGCCGTCGCCTCCATCCTCGTCTTCGGTAAAGGCTTCCCACAGCATTTTGCCGCCGATGAAGGCCAAAAGGATAAAGGCGATCCAATGGTCGATGGGTCCGATGAAGCCCATGAATTGACTGCCGAGCGCCCATCCGATTACGGGCATGCCGGCCTGAAAGCCGCCAAAGAACCGGCCGAGCACCACGGCGACTTTAAGGTTGATCTTCTTCATGCCAAGGCCCTTGCAGATGGAAACGGCAAAGGCGTCCATCGAAAGGCCAACGGCGAGCAACACGAGCTCTGCGAGTCCCATAGTCTGGCTCCCTCTCTGCGGGCGGGCCCGCGTGTACCTCTTGGGGGAGTAACAAAAAAGACCCGTGGCGTACGCGTTGCGCGCACAGCCACGAGTCTCGTTCATTAAGGCAAGCCAGGCCGCATCGGCCAGTGTGTTGACTTGCCGCGCCACCGGAGGCGAACCCGATCACGCGACTACTCCCTCATTTATGCGAATCCCGATGCTACCACATAAGCAGCTCATTTGGATTGGGCTCTCAGCTGTGTTCGCTCATTCTGTAAGCATCGGATTTTGCGGGCGTCACAGGGGCAAACCGTGAGAAACTTATTGACGTTTATGGAGCGTATACGATGGGAGCGATGCCTTGGATAAGAACGAGCTGCAAAAGCGTATGGAACAGGCCATCCGCCTGACGGCACCTGGTCAGCCGATCCGCACCGCCCTCGACATGATCATCGCCGGTCACCTGGGCGCCCTTATCTGCGTCGGCGACACCGAAAACGTGCTCGCTGCCGGTAACGACGGCTTCCCGCTCAACATTTCGTTTACCTCGAACCGCCTGTTCGAGCTTTCCAAGATGGACGGCGCCATCGTTATCGATGGCGACCTCACCCAGATCCTGCGCGCCAACTTCCACCTCAATCCCGATCCCTCGCTTGCCACGAGTGAGACGGGCATGCGTCACCGTACTGCCGCTCGCATGTCGGTGCTCACCGATGCCATCGTGATCTCGGTCTCGGCCCGTCGCGCCGTCGTTAACGTGTACGTTCACGGCAAGAGCTACGAGATCCAGCCCGTCACCACCATCATGAGCTCGGTCAACCAGCTCGTCGCCACGCTTCAGACTACTCGTCAGTCGCTCGACCGCTCCCTGCTGCGCCTGACGGCCCTCGAGCTCGACGACTACGTTACGCTCGCCGACATTACCGGTATTTTCTCGAGCTTCGAGATCATGCAGCAAGCAAAGACCGAGCTTAAGGATTGCATCGTCAAGCTGGGCAACCAGGGCAAGCTCGTGCAGATGCAGCTCGAGCAGCTCGCCGGTTCCAGCATGGATACCGAATACGACCTGATGATCCGCGACTACGCGAGCGATTCCTCCGAGGCAAACGCCGAGAAGATTCGTGCAGAGCTCGCTCGCATGACGCCTAAGGACCTGTCCGACCCGCAGCACGTGGCGGCAGTTCTGGGCTATGACGACCTGGACGAGGACTCCGTCATGACGCCGCTGGGCCTGCGCACGCTTTCGCGCGTGTCCGTCGTGCGCGACGGCGTGGCCGAGAAGATCGTCGACGAGTACGGCTCGCTGCAGGAGCTCATGGACGACATCAGCGAGGATCCGGAGCGCCTGGGCGACTTTGGCGTCAACAACCCTGCCATTCTTGCGGACTCGCTGTACCGCATGAAGGGCACCAAACAGGGGAACGCATAATGGCGCCCGTATGCGCCGTGGTCGTTGCCGGCGGCAGCGGTCAGCGCTTTGGAAATCCCGGCGGCAAGCAGCTCGTTAACGTGGCGGGCCGTCCGCTCATGAGCTGGTCCATCCGCGCGTTTGATCGTAGCGACAAGGTCGGCCATATCGTGGTGGTGTGTCCTGCCGAGCGCCGTGCCGAGATGCGCCGCCTTGCCATCGACCCGTTTGACTATGACACGCCCATCAGCTTTGCCGATGCCGGCGATACCCGTCAGGATTCCACCCGTGCCGGCGTGCATGCGGTTCCGGCGGGTTTCGAATATGTCGCCATCCACGATGGCGCTCGTCCGCTCATTACGACCGAGGCCATCGACCACGCTATCGACGTGCTCATGGGTGACCGCTCGCTCGACGGTGTCGTGTGCGGTCAGCCCGCGATCGACACGCTCAAGATCGTCGACGGCGATAATATCGTCGAGACGCCGCCGCGCGAGCTCTATTGGGCCGCGCAGACGCCGCAGATCTTTAGCGTCGACGCGATGAAGCGTGCCCATGCCGCGGCGATTGCCGAGGGCTTTATCGGTACCGACGACTCATCGCTGGTCGAGCGCATGGGCGGGCGCGTCCGCTGTGTCCAGCGCCCGCGCGACACCCTTAAGGTGACGGTGCCCGAGGATCTGCGTCCCGTAACCGCGATTCTGCTTGGCCGCATGGCCGAGGGAGAGGACCTTCCCTATGTTCAGTAACCTGCGCATTGTCCACGGCTACGACGTCCACCGTTTGGTGGAGGGGCGTCGATGTATCATCGGCGGGGTCGACATTCCCTACGAGCGCGGCCTGCTGGGCCACTCGGATGCCGATGTGCTCGCGCACGCCTTGGCCGACGCCATTCTGGGCGCCTGCCGCGGGGGAGACATCGGCAAGCTATTCCCCGACACCGATCCTGCCTACGAGGGTGCCGATTCGATGGTGCTGCTCGATCGCGTGATGGACTATGCGCGCGAGCTGGGCTTTGAGTTTGTCGATGCCGATTGCACCATTGCCTGTCAGCAACCCAAGATCACCCCGCACCGCGATGCCATGCGCGCCAACCTTGCCCATGCCCTGGGCGTTGACGTCGAAAATGTAGGCGTCGCCGCCACTACGACCGAAAAGCTCGGTTGGGAAGGCCAGGGCGAGGGAATCGGCGCCTGGGCCGTCTGCCTGCTACAGAAAACCGTTAAGGAGTAACGAATGCGTATCTACAACAGCGCTACCCATAAAAAGGAAGAGTTCCAGCCCATCGAGTCCGGCAAGGTTCGCATGTACGTGTGCGGCCCCACGGTCTACGACAACATCCACATCGGCAATGCCCGCACGTTCATCAGCTTCGATGTGATTCGACGCTGGCTCATCGCGAGCGGCTACGAGGTCACGTTCGCCCAGAACCTCACCGATGTCGACGACAAGATCATCAAGCGCGCCAACGAGCAGGGCCGTACGGCTGCCGAGGTCGCGACGGAGTTCTCCGACAAGTTCATCGGCGTCATGCGCGCCGCCAACGTGCTCGATCCCGATGTGCGCCCCCGCGCCACCAAGGAGATCGGCCCCATGATCGCCATGATCAAGACGCTTATCGAGCAGGGCCACGCTTACGCAGCCGATAACGGCGATGTGTACTTTGCCGTGCGCAGCGATCCCAACTATGGTCAGGTCTCGGGCCGCAACATCGACGACCTTATGGTTGGTGCGCGCATCGAGGAGAACGAGGACAAGATCGACCCGCTCGACTTTGCCCTGTGGAAGGCCGCCAAGCCCGGCGAGCCCAGCTGGCCGAGCCCCTGGGGCGAGGGCCGTCCCGGTTGGCACACCGAGTGCGCCGCCATGGTGCATCGCTACCTGGGTACCCCGATCGATATCCACGGCGGTGGCTCCGAGCTTGCTTTCCCGCATCACGAGAACGAGTGCGCCCAGGCCACCTGCGCCTGGCACCAGGGCTTCTCCAACACCTGGATGCACACGGGCATGCTGCTGGTTGACGGCGAGAAGATGTCCAAGTCACTCGGCAACTTCTTTACGCTGGCCGAGGTCCTCGAACAGCACTCTGCTGCCGCCCTGCGCCTGCTGATGCTGCAGACGAGCTATCGCTCGCCGCTCGACTTTTCTTGGGAGCGCCTGGAGGGTGCCGAGAACTCGCTCACGCGTATCGCCGGTACGGTCGAGAACCTGCGCTGGGCCGCGAACCATGCGACGGCCGATGCCGATGCGGCTGCCGCCGAGGCGTTTGCCGCCAAGGCCGCCGAGACTCGTGCCACCTTTAAGGAGTGCATGGACGACGACTTTAACACCGCTGGTGCCATGGGTGCCGTCTTTGGCTTTGTGACCGAGTGCAACCTGTACCTGGAGCAGGCGGGCGACGCTGCCGACAAGGCCGCCGCGCTTGCCGCCGCCGACACGCTGGCCGAGCTGCTCGATACGCTTGGCGTTGAGCTCCCCGAGCCCAAGGTCGAGTTGCCGCTGGGCCTGCTGGGCGTTGCCGCCGGTTTGGTTGCCTACACGGGTGACGACGTGGACGAGGCCGCTGCCAAGATTCTCGAGGCCCGCGCCGAGGCCCGCGCCGCCAAGAACTGGGATCTGGCCGACGCCATCCGCGACCAGCTCAAGGACCTGGGCCTGACGATCGAGGATACGACCGCCGGCACCCGTATTAAGACTCTCTAGTATTTGTTGACCGTTCGAGGTGCGGCAGATTGCCTTGAAAGAGGAGGGCATAGACCTGGTGGTCATGCCCGACGATTGAAAGGCAAGGTGCCGTGGCTCGGACGGTCGATTCTTGTTCGTTATGTATTTAGGAGGTCGCTTTATGGCCGACAATCGCAAGCGTGCACCGCGTGGAGGCAAGCAGGCTGCTTCTGACTCGCGTCCGATTCGCCGCAACGACCGCGCTGCCGCTCCCAAGGGCCAGCGCGAGCGCTCCCAAGCCCAGGCTGCGCGTCCGCAGCGCGATCGCAACCGCGACAACGTTCAGGCTCCCAAGGGCGAGTTTATCGAAGGTCGTCGTGCAGCCGCCGAGGCGCTGCGTACCGGCTTTCCCGTCAAGTGTGCGCTCATCGCCGAGGGCGGGGAGCGCGATGCCGCCCTGTCTCGTCTGGTCGATGACCTCAACGCCGCCGGTGTCCGCATTAAGTATGTGCCGCGTGCGCAGCTCGATGCGCTGTCGAGCCATGGCGCTCACCAGGGCATTGCGCTCGAGGTTGGTAACTTCCCTTACGCTGATGTTGCCGATATCCTCGACCGCGCGGGCGACGGTCCGGCGCTTGTCGTTGTGCTCGACCATGTGACCGACGACGGCAACTTTGGTGCCATCGTGCGCTCCGCCGAAGTCGTGGGCGCGGCGGGCGTCATCATTGCCAACAAGCGCGCTGCCGGCGTGACCGTTGGCAGCTACAAGACTTCCGCCGGCGCCGTCATGCACCTGCCTATCGCGCAGGTTCCCAATATCGCCCGTGCACTCGACGACCTCAAGGCCGCTGGCTTTTGGGTGGGCGGTGCCTCCGAGCACGCCGAGGGCAGCTGCTGGGATGCTCCCTTCGAGGGCCGCGTGGCGCTCGTCATGGGCTCCGAGGGCGACGGCATCTCGCGCCTGGTGCTCGAGAAATGCGACTTTTTGACCAAGCTTCCCCAGCGCGGCATGACCGAGAGTCTCAACGTTGCCCAGGCGACCACCGCGCTGTGCTTTGAGTGGCTGCGCCGCAATGCCGGCGAGCTCATGGGGGAGGAGTAGCGCATGTCCAAGAAGAACCGCGCTAAGTCCAAGGCCAAGCGCTTTGGCGAGGGCTCGGCCAAGCCGATTGTTTCGGCCGCGACCTATGGCGTGGGCGGCAATGCGTTTGCGCAGGCTATCGCCGACCCAGTCTCGACGGTGCACTCCAATAAGCCTGAGCTGCTGGTGGTCGACGGTTACAACGTGATCCACTGCACGCCGCGCTACGAAAAGCTCGTGTACGACCATTCCGACGATCCGTATTCCAGCGACGTTCACGATATGGCGCGCACCGCCCTCATCAACGACGTCGCCGCCTTTGCCCAGGGCCGTTACGAGGCCGTAATCGTGTTTGACGGCGCGGGCAATATCTCCAGCGAGCGCCCCAACCTACCGGCCCGCGGCGTGCGCATTGAGTTTTCGCCGACGGGTGTTTCGGCCGATACCGTGGTGCAGAAGCTCTGCATCGAGGCACGTGAGGAAGGTCGCGCGTGCTCCGTGGTATCGAGCGACGGCACGATCCAGGCCGTCGTCATGGGCAAGGGCGTTACGCGCATCTCGAGCCGTATGCTGGTAGACGAGATTAAACAGATCGATAACGACGTTCACGAGGCAGAGGAAGCTCCGCAGATCAAGATGACTCTGGGCAGTCGCCTGAGCCCCGATGCCCTGGCCAAGCTCAAGGCCCTGCGCGGGAGGTAGGGGAGTTGGCGGGGCAATGCTGCCTCGCTAACTCCATTCAGCGATGTCGATCATTCTTTCGAGGCGCCACGTTAGCGCCTCTTTTAGATATGGCAGCCTTGCCGTGAGCGCGTCGTTTCTGGAAAGAATCTCGATTGCCTCGTCAACGAAGCCTTCGAGTTTGTCGCCGTCAAACCAGCCCATGTCCTCGACGAGCAACATTTGTTTGGCGGGGCTTGAATGAAATTGTGCGCTGGTAAAACTGTGCTCTCCCGCCCTAAGCTCCTCTAGTGATATGTTGCACCAGAGCGATGAGCCCGAATCGAAGATGGGGGCAGGTCTGCAAGCTTGCGTGTTTACGTTTCGCACGAGGCCGAAGTTGCGCCAATGACGATCGTAGTTGGCAATGATGTCGTCACATACGATCATGCGGTCAAGGGCATCCTTGACGCCTGTCACCCCGAGCTCCTCGCAGTTTGCTACATATCGCTCGTAGTCGGTTAGCCGTTCATCTGCGTTTGCGTGCTGGTTTACATAGAACGCAGGGACATATTCTTCTTCATCAGTTAAGAAGACATCGCATGTGCTCAGGGCGGAAGTGCCCGTGCCCTCGAGCGAGTAAGGCACATAATCGCAGGCGTTTAGGATGCGACGGTGGAGCGCGGGCGCCACCAGCTCGTTATAAGGTTCCTGGTCCAGGTGCGCTCCTGCCTTATGCAGAATTCGACGTTCGCCCTCGCACGTCCAGTACTTTTGAAGATTGCCGTCCGAGGTGTTATCGGGCTTTGCGGCAGCCGCTTTTCCCTCTGGGGCGAAGGGTGCGATGCTGAGAGAGACGTCATCAAAGGCGTTATTGAAGAAATTGATATCCTCCCAGGTGAGACCGGAACCTTGGGGCCTAATCCAATACTGGTCGGATAAGGAGAGGCCGAGATTTCGCTGGACGAGTTCATCGGGAACATCGACTGCGGCTTCTGCAAGCAGGGAGGCTAGCCCAATGCGTGCGAGCGGGATACCGCGGCCGCGCCACCAGATGCGGAAGGAGTCTAGCGATATGGGGCTATTAGGGCCAAATACTCCAATAGGGGCGTGGGCGTAATCGATGTCGGCACTGATGTGGGTAAAGTCTTTTCGCGATGTACTGTAGACCAGCTGAGCGACTTCGTACGTGCGGTTCATGAGGGTGAACGCGATCTCGCTCTTACCGTGGCCGCGGCGGGGACGTCCCCCCGTTTTGGTCACAGAGCGGAGTCGCGTGTCGACGCTGTCTTTGTCGATGAGCCATACACCAGAAGCCTTGCGGGCCTCAAGTGCTCCGTTTTTTATGAGCTACTGCACACTGCGCGGAGTGATGCCGCGCAGCTCGGCGGCGTCTTTGTAAGTAAGCATCGAGAAACCCTTCGCCAGATCGAATAGTTTTATATATAGCTATTGTAATTAAAACTATTCGTTCTGGCGAATGGTTTTAAGATTGAGGGCGCACTGACAGAAATGAACGGGCCTGGTACGCGTTGTTGCTGGATTTTGCATATTTGTATAACGCCGTGCGGCCTGTTGCGCCCCGTCCGCAATTCCTTTATTCTTAACTCGCTTCGCGTGAAAGCGCCAAGTGTGCCAGTGTGGCGCAACGGTAGCGCAACTGATTTGTAATCAGTGGGTTGCAGGTTCGATTCCTGTCACTGGCTCCATGAGAGTTTCGGGCTCTGTTCCCTTGTGGGACAGGGCCCGTTTCTATTTATGTCGATAAGTCAGCGTGTTTGGCGCCAACCAAGCTTCAGGTTTGTGGCTTATAGGACAAAATGTGTGTCTGCTTTAGGGGCATCGGCGCAGGTCGATGCCCCTTTTTCAGCCGTTTAAATTCCGTGCCCGCTTTTAACCGCTCGGACAGAATGTGTGTCCGGTTGCCTATCGTTCCCGCAGGTAGATAACCTTTTCCGGAACCGTTAAATACCCTTTCGGAAGAGGTGCCCATGAAGGCCGTTTATTGCCCCTACTGCGGCGGTCGGACCAAGCGCAACGGCAGGACCTCGTCGGGGTCCCAGCGGTGGAGGCGCACGGCCTGCGGCGCGTCGACGACGGTGAGGTACGACGACACGGCGACAAGGCTCGAGGAGTTCCTCGGGTGGCTCCTCTCGAAGGACTCGCAGGCCACGATGCCGGGCGGCGGGCGGTCCTTCAGGCGCAGGACGGCCGAGTTCTGGGAGGTCTGGCCCATGCCCGTCCCCGACGGCGAGCTGCACCGCGTGCTCTACGTCGACGGGATCTGGGTCGCGCGCGACCTCGTCGTGCTCATATGCTGCAGCGGCGAGAGGGTGGTCTCCTGGTACATGGCCAGGTCGGAGAACTCGAGGGCGTGGGCGGCCCTCATGGCGCGCATGGCGCCGCCCGACGTCGTCGTGACCGACGGCGGCAGCGGGTTCGAGAGGGCCAGGCGGGCCGTGTGGCCGGAGACCAAGGTGCAGAGATGCACCTTCCACGCGTTCGAGCAGGTCAAGCGGTGCACCACGACCAGGCCGCGCACCCAGGCCGGCGTCGACCTGTACGCGATAGCCAAGAGCCTGCTGAAGGTCGGGACGCCCGACGC
>URYU01000031.1 GCA_900552155.1 uncultured Collinsella sp. | reverse complement strand
CGGTTACGTCTTAGCAGGAGACCTCTGCAAAGCCTGAGTGGCTGAGCGAGGCGAACGACGGTTACCGCTTTATGGGGTGGTTCCGCGAACCCGATGTGCGTGTGAACCACATTGGCCAAGACAACAGCTGGTTTGACGGCAAGACCGATGGTGCTGCTGTGAGGGATGGCAAGCGCGTTCAGGACAACACGAAGCACGAGGCGACCTCTATCTACACTGCCGACAACGGCAAGGATCATGCCGAGAGTGAGGGCTTCAAGGGCAATGACCTCTTTATCGCTTCATACGAGGCGCAGGTGCTGCTCTATAACGTTAAGGGCGAGACGCTTGATTGGAAAGACGGCAAGGCACACGATCCGTCCACGGACTGGTACCGCTATGGCGTCGGTTTGACGCCGGCTGCCCCCGCGGATCGCGGCGGCTTGCCGCCTACCGCGACGTTTATTGGATGGACCACGCAGCCGAACGCCGATAAGAGCATGAATGGCGCCTATGCTGCCATTACCTCAGATCAGCTGGCTGATCTGAAAAACAAGGGAGCATTCTATCCCGTGGGCAGCGAGATTGCCGTGGTCGGCCCCACCGATATCTATCCCGTGTACAGCGACTATGTTTCGAACATCATGACGGTGTTCGAAGGCAATGAGCAGGATGAACTCGGTGATGTGACCCAGCGCGTTGGCGTGGGTAATACTCATGTGGACGTGCAGCCGGGCGAGAATGGAACGAGCTCCTATACCGTGCAGGTACGAGATAAGGACAATAAGCCTCTGTCCGAGGACGGCAAGCTGCCCGATGGCTATCGCTTCTTGGGTTGGTATGAAAACAAGGGGACCGAAGATGCCCCGCTAGAGGTGCGCGTAAGCCGCGACCCCAGCTATACACTCCCTGCCGATGTCGATCTAACCGTGCGACACACCTACATCGCCCGCTTTGAGTACCGAGTGGATTATTACGTTCGGGCTTATACCAACCATGAGTTTACGGACAGCAAGCTACTTTGTTCCGTTTGGAATCGCTATCGAACGCCCTTTGAGGAAAACGTCGGTAGTACCTTCGTGCGTGAAAACGTCGTCCACTGGGGTCCGGAGCATGTTGACCACGGTATAAAGGATAGGTATGACGAAACGTGTGGCACGCGCTTCACGGCGAATACCCTTGTCGTGAGTCCCCTTAATGCGTACTCGCACAACGTTAAAAACGATACGGGAGCCGATACTCTGAAAAACCTCTATGCCGATACCGATTTTCCAGGCGCTGCAACGCTAAGCGATACTTGGACTTCGGCTTCGCTGAACGTAACGGTCAAACCGGTGAATGATCGCTATCGCCTGAATTTCTGGACGCTTGAGCGCGATGGTGAATATTGGACATATGTGAAAAATCCCATCGAGAGCATGGTGCGTACAGATAAGAAGTACTACGTTCGCGCGATGATTACCACGGACGTTAATTTCTACAACAAGGGCGATAAGGTCGTGAGGACTGCCACGCGGCGCTATGAGAGTAACTTGCTGCAGGCCAAGGTGAACGGGGTTGATCCGACGTTCACGTATTACTACCCGCATGTTAATACGTCGGTTAAAGTGGCAGAAAAGCCAGAAGATGGTGAGAAGGGATCGTATGAGAGTCCCCTGACCCTCGAAGCTTCCCCGACCGATGCGGAGATGGCGGTGCCGGGCTATAAGTTCCTGGGCTGGATTTCGACCGCCGAGGTCCAGCAGGATTCTCCCGTCTGGAAATATATCTATGATGTTGCCGGCGACCCCTATGTGACGAGTGATCCGGAGAAGGCGACGCCATACTTGGCGACACCTGACTCCAAGGTCACCCAGTGCCAGGATGCCTATCCGGTGTACGCGAAGTACGACGTCAACTACACCACCAACCTGTATCGCGCCGGTTTTAAGGGCACGGACAAGGTCAATGTGCCTAGGTACGACATCGATCCCGTTATCAACGCGGACACCGATCCTGCTACGGCAACGGTGACCCCTGACGTCACGACGCCGGTTTATAAAGCAGGCGGTGAGCTGTATAAGTTGCAGAAGGTTGAGATCGAGCTTCCGAATGGCGAAGTTCAAGAGCTCAAACCTAACGGCGATAACTCGTATTCCCATCAGGTGAAACCCGGCGGGGCCTATACATTTGTTGCGTACTATTCGCCGTTGGCGGTCGTGTATCATCTCAATGCCTCGAAAGTGGATGGCAAAGTTGCTCAGCAAGGCGATATGCTCGGCAACCTTGATGGCGGCATCCCGAAGCCTACTTATGACGTCCGCACTATCGATGCGGATACAGGTGCGTTCAACGTCTTCGTGGGCTGGACGGAAGCCCAGCCGGCACCTGGCAAGGGCTATGTCGCTTGGTCGGAGGGCATCCGTATGGTGAGTGCTTCTACCGTGGTCAAGGCCCCCATGGAGCTGTACCCGGTCTACCGTCCCAGCCTGGTTACCGTTCAATCGAACATCGACTCAAATCTCGCGAATCCTGCTCTTGTCCGCGGTCTCGGCCGTACTGATTCCGGCGACCAGATTTCTCTTGAGGTCAAGGCTGTCAAGGAGGTTGTGGGCATTGACGGCACCAAGTACGACTTTGTCGGCTGGTCGCGCGACTACGAACCCGATGGCAAATACACCCTGTTGACCGATGACGAGAAGTATCCCCTCGAGGGCAGCGAGCCCTTTGAGAGCGTGACCTACACCGCGGTGTACAAGATCGCGCCGTATAAGGTTCGCTATCACGGTGTCGATGGGTCGGTTGTCTTTACGGCGACGGTCGACTCGGACGGCGAGCGCGCGACGGGCGCCGGCTTTGTCCATAACGTCGATGTTCCCAAGGTGGATGAGAGCGGCAACCCGGTCTATGACGACAACGGCAATCCCGAGATGGAGAAAAAGTCCGTGGCATACGACCCAGACGCCCACTCCAAGATCGTCGCGCTGCTCGATGAACAGGCGGCCAGCGGTGACGTGCGCGAACTCTTCCTGGAGTGGCAATATGTGCCTGACGGTGGCGCTGCGAAGTCTTGGGATGAGTTTAAGGACGAGCCGGTCAAGGGAGACATGGACCTGTATCCCGTGACGTATCGAGTGGCCGCCAACGATACGTCCGATACCGAGAGACCCGTAGCCATGACAGCGCAGCTTAAGTGGCTGCTCGATCCCAACGCCGCCAACACAGTCGACAACAATGCCGACGAGGCGCCGTTTAAGGCCTGCTTCGCCGAGCCGTTTATGGGGACGCAGCTGACTGTTACCGTTAAGCGGGCGAGCTACGGTCCTGATGCGTCCATGACGGAGGAACCCGTTAACGACCAGTATGTCTCGCTCTACAGCTTGGGCTCGGGTAACGGTTCGTTCGACTTGGCCAACCGCCTGGAGTCCAAGAAGACGGGCGAAGGCAAGCAAGGCGACGGCAATGCCGTGTTCGACTTCGCCAAGACCCATGCGCTGACGATCGTCAAAAAGACCACCGATGCTGGCGCCATGGGGCAAACGTTCCGCTTTAAGGTGGCACGCAAGGCGTCGGAGGATTCTCCTGCCGAGACGCGCATGGTCGAGGTGAAAGTTAGCGAGAGGTGCGACGAAGACGGCGAGACCTGGTATGTCGGCAGCGTGCAGTTCGCCGCGCCGACGGGCATCTATACCGTCGTGGAAGACACGGCTTGGGCATGGCGCTACCAGGGTGAGCTGAGCACGCCGGGCAAGGCGCCCGGTAAATCTGCCGAGCTAGTCATCTCGTCCGCCGCGAGCGCGGGCGACACCGTGGTGACGTGCGTCAACACGCGCGCGAAGGACAAGTGGGTCGATGGCGGCTCGCGTGCCAAGAATGTTTGGGAAAACGGCACGCTGAGGGGGGAGGACAAGGATGACTAAGCGCAAGCGGATCGTCGCCCTCCTTGCCGGCGTCCTCCTTTTGGCCGGCGTCGTCGGCACCTTTGCGTGGCTTTCGGTTACGGGCGTGCTGGTCAACGAGTTTGGCTTTGGCTCGGTGGCGCCTTCGGTGGACGAGACGCTCAAGGACAACGTGAAAAGGGATGTCTCGGTAAAAAACACGGGCTCGGCACCGGCATACCTGCGTGTCGCGGTGGATATCTACTGGCAGGATAAGGATGGCGCGCGCCTGTGGGATGAGCCGGTTGCAGGCAACGACAACAACATAGCGTGGGGCGATAAAGGCGATGCCGCCGCCACTAACAGCCCTTCGTCTTGGGTTCTTGCGAGCGACGGGTTCTACTACTGGACGTCTTCTGTTAAGCCGCTCGACAAGACGGGCGTGCTCATCAAGAGCGTGTCCGAGAAGAAGGCAGACGGTAAAAACCTAGTCGTCGACATTTCGACCCAGGCGATTCAGTCCACGCCCGACGATGCGGTCACCGGGGCATGGAACTGTACGGTCAAAGATGGCGTGCTGGTGCCGCCGCACGGAGGTGCGTGAGTATGGCATTCCCGATTCGCAAAGGCGTTGCGCGCTCCGTGCGTTGCGTGGTCGCGGCCATTCTCTGCATGGTCGCGCTCGCCGTTCCTGCCCGCGCGTTTGCCGAGACTCCCGCGATTGCCTATGACGGAAATGCGCACCAGCTGACGGTATCGGGGGCGACGGGCTCCTCGGGGGAGCCCGATCTGTTTCCCGCCTTTAAAGATCTAATGCCCGGCGATGTGCGCGAGCAACAGATTGAGGTTCGTGCCATGGGCGTAAAGTCCCAGGTACGCGTGTTTGTGCGGGCCGTTGTCGATCACGAGACGGCACACCTGCTGTCGCCCATTACCTTAACGGCGTCGGCTGGCGATGCGTCTGACGGTTGGCTCCAGACGGGAACGCCGGGCAGCGTGTTCGCCTATCCCACGCAGGTCGCCACGTTCACGAGCGATGGCAGCACGGTGCTCAATCTGCAGCTGAATGTCCCGACGTCGGTGGGCAACGAGCTTGCCGACGCAAACAAGACCATTCGCTGGGAGATCACCGCCGAGGACGATGGCGAAACAATTCCTGCGCAGCCCGCTGGCTCCAAAAAGCCCAGCCTGTTTGGCCTGGCTGCGACGGGCGACAACTCGCTCGCTCTGCTTTTGACGCTGCTAACGCTAGCGATTATCGCTTTCATGGCTGCGCTGATCTTGTCCCGAAGGAATAAACGCTAGGTCCATCTTCAAAATGTTTCGCCCGCCCGGCGGCGGAATATTAGGTTTCCTGCTCTACAGTCCTGCTCGCACGGAGAGCACATTGGATCCATCTTCTAAACGCAACGCCCCCCGGGCGTCGGGGCACGAAGTTCCCTGCTCTACAGTCCTGCGCAAGACGAAGGCCACATTAAGTGGCCTTCTTTGCGTGCGGAACTCGCGATGAACTTCGTGCCCCGCCGTCCGGGAGGACGCCTCTTTATTGATGGGAGGCCTGATAGGTCGATGGTTCCGTGCCCGGATGCGTCCAAAGTGGGACGGGCTTTCCGGATGGGCAGACTTTCGAAAAATGCGTCCCGGAATTTGCCTTTGGAATGGGACGTAGTTTCCCGTTGAGGTGCTTTGCGGAAAGTGCATCCCACTCTGGGCGGTCGAAGTGGGACACACTTTCCCAAAGGCGCTCCAACGGGAAATTGCGTCCCATTATTCGGTCAAGAAACGGGATGCATTTTCCCAATGAGAGCAAAACCGGAAAATGCATCCCACAATCAGCCCTCAAAGTGGGACGCCGTTTCCCAATGAGGCTCAAGCGGAAAATGCATCCCGGAATTTGCGCTCAAAGTGGGATGCGGTTTCCGGTTGAGGGTCTAAGGGGAAAGTGCGTCCCAGAATCGACGCTTGAAATGGGATGCAGTTTCCCGATAAGGCACTCGACGGAAAATACATCCCAGAAATGGCCTTTGAGCTGGGATAAGATTTCCGCGGCATCTCGGATTCTCAAAAATGAGACACGCCGTTGGCGAAAATGAGACACGTGATATCGGGCATCGGACGTATCATTTGCAAAAATGAGTCCACTCCACTCGAATAAAGCGAGGTCCCTCATGTACGTTCCACGCCCCCGTATCCGTAGGCTGTCGAAAATCCCGCTTGTTGGGACGGCGGCGCTTGCTGCGGTGATCGCCACGAGCGTCGCCTGCTTCACGGCCACGCCCCAGGTTGCCCAGGCGGCAGACGCGCCCGCAATCACCGATATGACCGAGCAGGATTATCAAGCCCTGGGTCTGGGCACGAGCGAGGACATTCCGGCCGATACCGTTGGCCCCTATTCCACTGATACCCCCACGACGTTCGCCACGCGCAGCGAGGTCTATATGGCAGCTAACGGTAGCCATGGCAATCGCTACACTCTGCGCGACAAGCTCGAGAACGTCGAGCGCGGTGACATTGGCGGCAGCAGCAAACTCACCGATGGCTATGGAAGTGTGTGGGGCGCCGCAAAGTTCTGGCAAAACGTCAACAACTTCGATACGAACAGCGATCTCTACAAGCATAGCGACTACGGTGGCGGCACCTGGTCGTACCTAAGCAACAATGAGTCCTCAACAGTACTCGCCAACGACAACAACGGTTTCTCGGGCATTCACGCCACGAGTGTTGAGTTCTGCAGCGACGCCAGCACGGGCAAAAAGAGCCGCGTTGCCGAGCTCCGTGCCTACGGCGACAGTTCCTCCACGACGATTGACGGCAAGTCATACGCCGGAAAGGTTGAGCTGGTCCTCTACTCGTTTAGCAACGGGCGTACGCGCGCTCTCGACACACACCTGCCGGTGACGGTCAACACTAATATGATGTACGAAGGCCGTTTTAAGTACCTGGATGCCGGTTACCTGCAAGAGCACGACGCCGTCTTTGATGTCGAGGCGGGCGATGTCGATGGCGACGGCGTCGACGAGCTTTTTGTCTACGCGGGCTGCTATGTCGACGAGAACGGCGTGCGCAAGGCTGTAGTCGACATGTATGACTTGGAGGGCGGCAACTGGAAGCAAAGCGTCGTCAAGATCGATGCCGGTAACGCCGCGGACTACACCACGCACAACAAGGGCGGGAACGACTCCTGGACGCAGCTTCAGTCAGCTCCTGTCGTTTCGCTAGCGGCCGGCGACCTCGATCGCGATTTTTGCGATGACCTCGCCATCGTGGTCTCGGCACCCTACGGCAAGAAGAATATTGATAAGTCGACGCATTGCGAGCTGTTTTCGTGGGATGCATCCAAGGGTGCGCTCGTCCATGTCGATGCTCTGGGCGACGCGGGCGCAATCTCCCTCTCCGCGAACGGCAAGACCATGGTCGCTGCGAATGCGACGTTCGGCACGTTTGCCGCCTACGATGAAGAAGGAAAGAAGACGGGTGAAACCGTCACGGGCCTTATTCTTGCGGGCTATGACTGGCAACGCAGCGCTTTTGATTACGGCGCTTCTGACGGCAGCAAGGGGCTGTACGGCGCGCTGTACCGCTACGCGTATTTTGACTCGGAGTCTGGCGAGTTCAAGCTTTCCGATTGCAAGGAATACAGAGACGGGCTCCTCGCCTCCTATGGGCTGATGCATGTGCCCAACAGCGCATGGAAGGATAGCGCTCAGGATAAGCGCTATCCGTGCACCTTGGCGCCTATTGCCCTTGCCACTGCCAACCTTGACGGCCTGTCCGAGCAGCTGGCGGTCGACGAGGTGCTCGTGGGTGGCGATGTGTTCCGCGACTTTGCCTGCAACACGGCACAGAGCGGGGCTCAGGGCTTGGGGTCCATGGTCGGAACCATGAGCATGAGCGGTCAGCAATACAACAGCAGCAACAAGCATGACCACAAGGGTATAGAGCAGGTGTTGATCAGCGACGTCAAGGCGGGCAGCGTCTCGGGTTCGGACCGCTATAACGAGAGCTTTATCGCCGTGGTGGGCAAGCACCGCGACGAGGACCTGCGCAAGAACGATGACTACTATTGGATGACCGCCTCGCATTTTTCGCTCGACGAGAACGGAAAGGTGCGCCGCGGCGAGGAGCAGGTGATTAGCGAGAGCAACCGTCGCGGCACTACCTACGGCACATTTATCTCGCTCGCGCTGCCCGATGTCGACAACGACAGCGTCAAGATCACGTACAAGGACCGCTACAAGGTCTATACCAACCCGCGCGTGCTTGCCGTGCTGCAGGATGCGCCCTATGTTGAGGATCTGGAGCAGGCATACGGCTATCTGGTGTTGGGCGGCACGTCATACGGAGAGGAAAAGGGCACGGGGACATCCCAGGGCTATACCATTGGCGCCGAGTTGGGCGTTGCCGTCGAGGTGCAGACCGGTCCGCCCCTGGTCGCGATGAATGCTTCAGTCGATTTTGCCGCCGAGGGATGCTATGACTACCGGAGCGAGCGCACGGTCAGCGCAAGCGTAAGCTATGAGTCGCATGCCGGCGAGAGTGACAAGGCCGTGCTCTACACGATTCCGATGGTCTATTACGAGTATGAGATCGAAAATGAGGAAACTGGTGGCAAGGGCGTGATGGCGGCGCCCGTGTCGCTCGGCGCGCAGACCTCGGTCGTTAATGTCGAGGCCTATGACCGCATTGCCAAACAGCACAATATGACGCCGCTCAGCTACTTTTTGACCAACCGGTCGGGAGAACCCGGAACCTATCAAACAACGCTCAACGGCGAGACTCCCGTTGGGGATTCCTTTGGCCTGGGCAAGCCTGGCGTAACGCGCGCCTACACGCACGATGGGTTTAACGGCGCCGCCGCGCAGTCGGGGGCGAGCATTGAGCAGACCATCGAAGTCGAGGAGGGCAAGGAGCAGGAGCTCGAGCGCGGCTTGACGCTGAACGGCAGCGTTGTCATGGGCGCGAAGCTCGCAAAGCACGAGTTGTTTGGCGGCCTGTGCTTTGGTGCCAACGCCGGCTTTACTACGGGTAACTCCTCGAGTGAATCGACCGAATACGGCGGCACCGTCGACAACCTGCCCGAGGCCGCGCAGGGCAAGTACGGTTTTGTGTGGCGTCTGGGCGTCAACGCGGTGGATGTCGACAAGTTCGAGGCAGACTCGGGCGACAAGCTCGGCACCAAGGACACCGACCAGTTCTGGATCGTGGGCTATGACGTTAAGGACGTCGAGATGCCCGACACGCCGGCCGTGACGGGCTTTACGGCATACGCCGTCGATTCGACCAGCGTTACGTTTAGCTGGGACGATGTACTCGCAAACAAGAGTGGCTTTAGCTACGGCGTGGGCATGCTGCAGAGCAATGCGGCGGATGCGGTCGTCAATAGCTGGAAGATTGCCGACAACACGCAGACCTCGCTCAAGTGGGATGGGCTGCAGCCCAATACGGAGTATCGATTCGCCATCGCCGCCGTTAAGAATGGATCCACGACCGAAACAGGTATTCGCTCGGCAATCATCACGGTCAAGACCATGCCCGATGGCATGACGATGACCGTGAGCGGACCTGCGGCGGATGCTGCGGAGGGGTCGGATCTTGGATACGACTCTTCGGTTGAGCGCACGGCGGGAAGCCACCTGACGCTCTCGGCGATTGGCCATGTGAAGCAACTCGGTGCCGACGATAGCGAAACAGGGCTGGCACCGACCTATATGTGGTACCGCAAGGGCCGCGGCGAGACAGAGTTTAAGCTCGTGGGTGCCGATGGCAACCTCGCGGCTGGAACGGCCTCAAAGCTCGAGATTGACCTGACCGCAGACGATGACGGTGCGCAGTATTACTGCCACGTGGGATACAACGACGTGGGCCTCGACACCGGCACGACGCTCGTGAATATCGAGGCCGAGGAGACGGCGCCCACAACGGTGAACGCCACCCCGATCCGCACGCGCCGCCTGTTCTCACAGGCAAGTGCGGGCGCCAAGAAGTTCCTGGACCATACGCTGGTAAACACCGCCGGCCCAACCGATTCCGAAGGCTCAAAGGACCCCGAGACTTCTGAGACCCCGACGAACCCGGACAGGCCCAAGTCCGACAACGGAGCTAAGACCGACACCAAGGTCAAGACTACGACCACGGCGAAGAACCTCGCAAACACCGGCGACCAAACATTCGCCCTAGTCGCCACCGCAGCAGCAGCGGGAGCAACGCTCGTAGTGATAGCCCTCATCATGCTGATCAAGCGCCGCAAGACCCGCTAGTAGCCAGTCGAACATATCGACAACCCAAAAACCCGGGTAGCCAAAAACAGGCCACCCGGGTTTTCTGTTGAGTGGAGACTCCGCAAGCGGAAACTGCATCCCACAATTAGCGCCCGGAACGGGACACATTTTCCCAATCGGGTCCCAAGCGGAAACTGCATCCCATTCCAGACAAGAATTCCGGGACACACTTTCCGCAAACAAAGAAGGCCACATAACGTGGCCTTCGACTTATATATGTTCAGCGGATACCCCCATGACAAGCCGCGCTCCAACAACAGGGCGTCTGTCCGGGCGGAGGCATATAAGGTTCATCGCGAGTTCCGCACGCAAAGGAGGCCACTTAATGTGGCCTCCGTCTTGCGCAGGACTGTCCGAGCAGGGAACCTTATATGCCTCCGCCCGGACAGACGTTTCAGTTATGAACTCGCAGCTAGTCGCTACTTGATCTTGGTCGTACCCGGTGCCAGGTTGGGGTCGGTTTCGTTGGCCTCGGTCTGGAAGTGCTCCGTATAGACGTTCTTGCCGTCGCGGAACATCTCGTAGTACTGCATCTTGGCGTAATCCTCGCGCGCCTTGGTGGCGGCTGCGGCAGCGGCGTCGTCGCCGGTGACGTTGGAGGAAAGCGCCCAGCGCAGGCTGGCGTCCTCGTAGCCCACGGAGTTGATAGCGGGCAGCGACTCGCGCAGCGTCATGTGCGCCTTCTGATAGTCGGTCAGCGGTGCGCCGATCAGCTGCATCAGCTGCGTGGACAGGTAGTTGGTGGACAGGTCGTCGACCTCGCTTGTCTGGTCGCAGCCGGCAACGTCGTAGTTAGCCCAGATGATGTAGTCGGTCTGCCACAGGCGCTCCTGATGCGTGGCATCGTCTTCGCCGGTAAACCACTTATCGTTGAACTTGGACGGGAAGAACGGCTGGTGATCGCCCCAGAACACCACGACCACCTTGCGGTCGAGCTTGCTCAGGGCGTTGAGGAAGTAGCGCAGCGCCTGGTCGGACTGCTCGATGCACGAGACATACTCGTCGACATCGGAGAGCGTGCCGTCCTCGACAGTCTTGGCGTCCAGATCGGTCGTGTCGATATTCAGGTGCATCTGCTTATCGACCGGCAGCAGACCCGTATCGTAGCCCGAGTGGTTCTGCATGGTCACATCGAAGATAAACTGCGGATCGGCGTTCTGGTTGAGCAGCTCAAGAATCTTGTCGTAGGTCGCCTGGTCGGTCACCATGCCGCGCAGGGTATCGGCGCCCTGGAAGTCGTTGATGGACAGGAACTGGTCAAAGCCAAAGTCCTTGTAGACGTTCTCGCGGTTCCAGTTGGTCGCGTGGTTGGGGTGCATAGCCGTGGTGGAATAGCCGAGCGATTTGAACTGCTCTGCCAGGTTCCCGGTCGTCTCCATGTTGTAGATGGTGTAGGGGTACACGCCCGAGCCCAGGTTGGCCATGGAGTTGCCGGTCATAAACTCAAACTCGGTATTGGCCGTGCCGCCGCCGTAGGCGCTCACGTAGAGCTTGCCGCGGCTGAGGCAGTTGGACAGGCTCTTAAAGTACTGCGGGCCCTCGTAGCCGGCGCGCATGTTCTGGTAGATCGACAGGTCGGAGAACGTCTCGTTCATGATGGCGATGACCGTGGGCTTCTCGCTATCGAACTGCTCCTTTGCGGCGGCGCGCTCGTCGCTCTTGGCCGCGTCGGACTTGTCGTAAGCCTTGGCGTACTTTTTGAGCGTGGCCTTGGCATCGTCGACGGAGTAGTCGGCGGGTTTGGGCGGCTTGATGGACTGCGCCGCACTAATAAAGGCAGGCAGGTAGCCCTCGCGCCAGTAGCTCTCGAGCGGGCGCCAGGTGTAGACGGTGATGCCGAGGGTGTTGTAGTAGTCGATGAGCGTGACGTGTGCGGTCACACCGCCCAGGCACAGCACGGCGACGAGCAGGTTGGTGAGCAGCATGCGCTTGGCGTTGGCGGCGCCCTTCTGGCGATGCGGTGCCACCAGGCCGGCGTACTCGCACAGCAGCATGGCGATGGCGGTAAAGCCCATGGACAGCACGCAGAACAGTGAGATCGAGAAGGTGTAGCCGGTGCCGGCGACCGCGGCGGCGGTGGAGATGGCCGAAAGGTCGCCCGGCTGGATGGGCATGGATTTAAACGTGATGACGAAGAACTCGGCAATGCCCAGGACAAAGAGGGCAAAGGCCAGGACCGCGGGAGCTGCGCCATGACGCTGGAATAGGAAGAACAAGCCGACCATGAGCGTGGTGATGATGGCCCACTCGAGCAGGATGCACAGGGGGTAGACCCAGGTAAAGTCGTGGTTGGACGAGACCTCCATGCCCAGCAGCGCAAAAACGCCGGCGAGCAGCAGGCACAGGACGGCGGCGACGAGCGGTTTGCCCACAAAGGCGCCGCGCAGGCGGGCTAGCTTGCCGGTGGGGGCGGGGGCGTCGGGCTTGGCGAACGCAAAGACGCGCGGGGCGATGCGGTCGCGGGCGATGCTGGCCCAAGCGCAGCCGGTGAGGATGGCATTGGTCAGGATGAGCATCACAAAGGCGAGCGGCTCGTTTTGCGCGACGAGACCAATAGCGCCCCAAATGGTCAAAAAGACCTGGAACAGGCCGAAGGCGACGCTCCACCCAAGAGCGCTTTTGGCAACGGTGCCCGACTGAGCGCGAATGGCCTTGGCCTCGCGCAAGACAAGGTAGACGGTCGCCGCAAGACCGACAAGCGAGATGGCGGCAGCGAACATGCTGAGACTCCTCACAAACTAAAACGTACGAAAGCGGGGGTTTACCCGATTGTTACCAAGATATGCGCTGTAATTGGTGTCTGCGCACAACAACCAGCCATATTAACGCGCACGTGTGGCGGTGTTGCGCAATGGAGTGGCGACCTGCGCGATAATGGACGGGAATTACACGGAAATGTAAAGGCTTCTTAAAGAAATGGCGAGGATGAGGCGATGAGCGAGCAGGTTTGCACCAAGGCTGTGGATACGTGTGGCTATCCGGTCGAGACGACGGGCAATGCGGTGCTGGACACGTTGGAGCACCGTTCCTCTACGCGTGCCTTCGCGCGTGATGATGACGACCGTCCCGTGGCAGTGACCGACGAGCAGCGTGCGGCGATTCTGCATGCGGCGAGTCGCGCGCCGTCGGCGGGCGCCATGATGATGTATTCCATCGTAAGCATTCGCGAGCAGGCTACGCTCGACCGCCTGGCCGACCTGTGCGACCACCAGCCCATGATCGCCAAGGCGCCCTGGGCACTCATATTTGTGGTCGATTATGCCAAGTGGATCGATCTGTTTGAGCACGTGGGCTGCTTTGAGCCCGAGTTTGTCGAGCGCACGGGTAAGGCGCCCCGCCGCGCGCCGGGTTTGGGCGACTTTGCCATCGCGGCCCAGGACGCCGTGATCGCCGCGCAAAACGCCGTGGTTGCCGCCGAGGCCCTGGGCCTGGGAAGCTGCTACATTGGCGACATCGTGGAGAACGCCGAGGAAGTTGCCGAGCTGCTCGATCTGCCGCCCTATACCATGCCGCTGTCGATGCTCATCATCGGCACGCCCCGTAAGGAGCGTCCGGCCATTGCGCACCCCGTGGTGAACCTGGTGCACGAGGAGCGCTACTGCCGCGCGGATGCCGCGACCATGGACGCGCAGGTGGCCGAGATGGACGCAATGTTCCGTCCGCATGCCCGCGAGGTGGGGGAGCGCGTCGTGGACATCTATACCCGCAAGCACACGAGTCCCTTTATGGCCGAGATGAGCCGATCCATGGAATGGTGGTTCAAAAACTGGCTTGGAAAATGACGAATGTGACAAAGGGGCAGTCCCTTTGTCACATTCCATATCGCCGCGGTGGCCTAAAGGCCGTATAAATGTTTATTTAGCTGGGAAAACAGTGCCATTCAAACATGGGCCGATTACCTATAATTCCTTCGAACATTAAAGTTGGGAGGAAACCGGCTTATGGAACAAAAGGCCAAGGAGGCAGCCTCGCACGCTGCGATTCCTGTGAGCATCTCGGCGATGCTCGTCACGCTGGGCGTGGTGTACGGCGATATCGGCACCAGCCCTATGTATGTAACCAAGGCGCTCGTTGCCGGCAACGGCGGCATCGGAAGCGTGACGGAGGAGTTCGTGCTTGGCGCGCTCTCCCTTGTCGTGTGGACGGTCACGCTGCTGACCACCATCAAGTATGTGCTCATCTCGCTGCGCGCCGATAACCATG
>URYU01000030.1 GCA_900552155.1 uncultured Collinsella sp. | reverse complement strand
AGCCCATATTGAAAATGGGAAAAATCTTTTTTGATTTCAATGCTTATCGAATACGCATGCTATGTAACATAAACATTTCCCCCTTTTAATAATACTATACAAGACGATATGAGCAGGACATAAAAAAGTTGGAAGCCCCTCCTGCATGCATATCCGCGGATTAGGCCGACAATAGAGGTGTCCAAACCGCCAGCGGCCACGCCGCATTCATGGAAGGGGCTTCCGATGAGCAATGCTACCACTTTCGTAGGGCTAGACGTGCATGCCAGGCCGGTGAAGGCCTGCGCGTTCGTCCCGGAAACGGGCGAGACGATCAGGAAATCGTTCGGCTACGAGCCCGGCGAGATCGCCTCATGGGTGTCCTCGCTGCCCCAGCCCGCCAGATGCGTCTACGAGTCGGGAGTGACGGGCTTCCACCTTTGCCGCGAGCTGAACGCGATGGGCGCCGCCTGCGTGATCGGAGCCGTTTCCAAGATGCACAAGCCCGCCGCGGACCGCGGCCGCAAGACCGACAGGCGCGACGCGCAGTTCCTCGCGGTGCAGCTGGCGCTGGGCGTGGTCACCGAGGTGCACGTGCCCGATGCCGAGTGCGAGGGCGCGCGGGATTTGGCGCGGGCGCTGGCCGACGCGCGCGACGACGCCGTGCGCGCCAAGCAGAGGCTTTCGAAGTTCCTGCTCAGGCACGGGCTCGTCTACGACGAGAGGAACGCCGCCGGCCAGAGGCGCAACCGCTGGACCGGGGATTTCTGGGCGTGGGTGGGCCGCATCGACCTCGGGGACGCCGCCGCCATGGCGACGCTGGACCACTACTGCGAGCGCGTGCGCGAGGCCGACGCCGCCAAGGCCGCGCTCGAGGCGAAGGTCAAGTCGCTGGCCCAGCAGCCTAGATGGAAGCCGACCTGCGACGCGCTCAAATGCCTCAAGGGTATAGACGCGGTCACCGCGGCTTCGATCGCGTGCGAGGCCGACGGCTTCGCGAGGTTCGCCACGGCGTCGGGCTTCGCGGCGTGGGTGGGCCTGGTGCCCTCCGAGCACTCCAGCGGCGAGTCCCGATTCCGCGGCGGGATAACCAAGGCCGGCAACAAGCACCTGAGAAAGCTGCTCGTCGAGGCCGCCTGGCACTACAAGGGAGCGTCGAGGTCGCCGAAAGACCTGGCCAAGGGGCAGGTAGTCGACGCAGCGACCAGGCGACACGCCAACGCGGGCGTGAGGCGGCTCGTCGACAGGCGCCGCTCCATGGACGATGCGGGCAAGCAGAGCAGCGTGGCCAACGTCGCGGTGGCGCGCGAGCTGGCCTGCTGGTGCTGGGCCGTGGGCCGAATGGCGGAAGGCGCCTAGCGGGAGCGCCGCGCACATATCCGGGTCTTTCCCGGAATTCCCGGGCTCGACGGGCGTCGGCCTCCATCCTCGGATTTTTTTCGTGCGGCGGCGAAGCCGCCACGCACGCCAAAAGACAGACGAGACGGAGGGGCCGGCCGCAGCAACGAGATGCACCGGCGCATTCTGCGCGATGGGCGAATATTAAACTGCCAGACGGGCGTCGATCCGACACGCGCTGTCAACGGGGATTGCGGAGGAGATAGATTGGGCCAAGGGCGAACGAAATCGCCCTTGGCCCTTCATTGCCTATTGACAATGTCCTGCTCATATTATAAAAGGCGCCCACGAGGACACCTACAGGCTATCTTCGAACTACTTGGTTGGGGCAGACGGAGGAAAAAAATAGGGCAGAATCGCTCTCATGATCCCGCCCCGCAAACCCGAGGGTTTCTAACTGGCTCCATTATTCCGGGCTTCTCAGTTCTGTCATTGACCCAGGTATCATCCGTCTCCTATAGCGAGTGAATATAAAAATAGGGCAGAGTCGCTTGCGCAAGTCCGCCCCTAAAACCGTGAAGGTTTTGCTATCTGCAGGCTATTCTACCAACCCGAGCGATTCTGTCAACCTGCGAAGGAACTCGAGCGCGGAGCGAGCTGCGGCGTCGGGCCCCTTGTCGGGCAGCGCCTCGGTTTCGCCGTCGGCCCTGGCGAACATCTCGGCGAGCTCGGATGCGGCGCGCGAGCGCGAGGAGCCCTCGGGTACCAAGCCGGAGTGCGCCACGAGCACGGTCGCGACCTCCTGCATGGCCGTATTCCCCATCCACTTCCTCCTGGTCGCCTTGGGAATCCCCACGGCGGCGACCCTTCGGGAGACGCCGCTGGACGCCGAGCCCCGGGCGGCGCCCCTCTCGGCGAAGCAGTTGATCAGGCACGAGCCGTGCGCGGCGCAGTTGCGGACGGACTTCACGCGCTTGAGGTCGTAGTGGGAGGCCTCGAGGCGCCTGTCGCCCCATCGCCTGGCGCAGAAGCGCACGAAGTCGATGAGGGTGCCGAACGAGGTGAGCTCAAGGAAGGCCCAGGCAGGCATGTCGCCGGAGTACTTCGCGTAGAGGCTCGAGCTGTAGGGGCTGCGGCCGCTCATCTTGAGCTCGCGCAGGCGGTACTCCCTGTTTGCAGTGGTAAGCGATGCCATGTAGTCGGCCACGATGGCGTAGCCGTCCTCTCCACGGTCCTCCATCTCGCGAAGCAGTGTCACCTTCTGGAAATGCTCGATGTCGAGCGTCATGCCGAGCAGGGCGTGGCGCAGCTCCTGGTCGAGCGCCGCGAGCAGGCGCAGCTGGCCGAAGTCGAGGTCTACGTAGCGGCCGTCGCGCGGGCCTCCCTCGTATTTCGAGAAGAGTTTGCGGTAGGATGCGAGCTTGAAGAAGTTGCACTTGTCGCGCAGGTAGTCCGCGGCCTCTTCCTCGGAACACAGTTCGAAGGCTACGCCCTTCTGCTTGAGGTGCTCTATCTGCTGCTCGATCGTGAGGATCGGCTTCCTATCGTGGGGTTCGGCCATGCTCGGTCTCCTGTCATTGATTTGAGAATCCTATTCTACCAGCATGTTTGCCCTGAATCCTGAAGGCCCGTTCGCCAACTCATAAGCAAGCCACCTGAGACTACTCACTTTGTTCACGAATGGCGAAGACCTGCGACCTGGGGTTTTGCAAATGGCGCGCAAGCCACCCGCGTTAATTCACTTGCGATTGCAGCTGGCGGCTTGCGGGCAAAAGGGCGGTTGAGTTTCAAAACGGGCGTTTTCGGCGCCATCGAGCCTCCAAAGGCGACCCGCCGCGCACTTTGGGACAAAAACAAAAACTCAAAGCCCTGAGTTTGAAAAAAGAGTTTGAGGTTGTCCCAGCTTTTGTCCCCGAAGCCGACGAAACGCGACATCGCGTCATTCGGCGGCACGCGTTCCGTGTCGATGCCGAAAACTGGGTGTAACTGGAGTGACGGGACGGCAGAACCGACGCCATCGAGTGGGAATAGTAATTGGACATTTGCTCTTGTTTTTCATACGGTTTCGTACGGTTCCGATGGCGACCGATGGGGGCGTTTCGCAACCGCCGCACCTGCAAGCCACATGGTTTCACAATCGGGCAAAAACTCAGAAGGCTCCTCGAGAAAAACGAGGAGCCTTCCCGTTTTCTTCGGCGCGGGCGGATCGGGACCCACCACCTATCTAGAGGCACTCGGTCAGAATCTGGAACACCTCACTGCGCTCCAGTTTCTTGGCGCAGCCGCCGGTGAGCGCGCAGGTGTTCGCAACCTTGTGCAGCGTCTCGTCGGACGCGTCGGAGCCCATCTCGGCGAAGCTCGTGGGAAGCCCCATCTCGCCGATGAACGTCTGCAGGCGGTCGATGCCCTCGAGCGCCACCGTAAGGTCGTCTTTGCCCTAGGCGTCGCCGCCCCCCACCACGCGCGCCCAGCGGGCGAACTGCGCGGGCGCCTCGGGGGCCAGGTGGCGGTAGAGCGCAGGGTGGATGACCGCGAGGCCCATTCCGTGGTTGGTGTGGGTGTACGCGCCGTACTGGTGCTGGATCATGTGCGCCTGGAAGTCCGTTGACTTGCCGATCTTGAGCACGCCGTTCTCGGCCATGGCGGAGTCGTATACGAGTTCGCTGAGCGCCTCGAGGTTCTGATTGTCGCCGGCGATGATCCGCATGTTGCGGATGACGTTACGCTGGATGGCGAGATTGATGTCGTCGGTGGCGTTGCGTCCGCGCGGGCTTCCGAAATAGCTCTCCATGCAGTGCGAGAGCGTGTCGAACGCGCCGCTCATGAACTGCGCGTGCGGTACGGTGAGCGTGAGCGCCGGGTCGAGCGCCGCCCACATGGGCATCGCCCCCAGATAGGCGCCCTTCACGTGCGTCTCCTCGTTGGTGATGACGGCGCCGTTGTTCTGCTCGGCGCCCGTGCCGGAGAGCGTAACGATGCATCCCATGGGGATGAACGAGCTCGGCATCTTGCCGTCGGCGTGCTCGAACGTCTCGATGTCCTCGTCAAGCATCGCCTGCGCGGAGACCACCTTGCAGCAGTCGAAGACCGACCCGCCGCCGACGGAGAGAATGAAGTCGACCTGCTCCTCGCGTGCGAGCGCGGCGCCCTCCTGGCACTTCTCGTAGGTCGGGTTGGGCATGATGCCGCCGAAGTCCACCACGCGCTTGCCCGCGCTCGTGAGCGTATCGACCACGTGGCCGTAGACGCCGGTCCGCTTGACCGAGCCTCCGCCGTAGGCGAGCATCACTGTCTTGCCCATGGCACCCATCTCGGCGTCGAGTGCCTGGTCCATGGCCCCCTCGCCGAAGTAGTTCCTGACCGGGTAGTCGTACGTGAATGAGTTCATGGCAATTCCTCCTAGTAAGTTATCAGTGCGGTCTGACCGCTCGTCTACACGTTGCGCACGAGCCCGGACATCCATTCGATGGTGGCGGGGTCGTGGTGGTCGAAGAACGCGCTGCGACCGGTGTCGAGCGCGGCGATGGCGACCATCTCGTCGTCGCCCAGCGCGAAGTCGAAGACGTCGAAGTTTTGTTCCATGCGATCGCGGTGCGTGCTCTTAGGGATACAGACCACACCGCGCTGCAGCAGCCAGCGCAACACGATCTGGGCGACCGTCTTGCCGTGCGCCTCGCCGATGCGAGCGAGGACCTCGTTGCGGAAGAGGTCGTTTCTGCCCTCCGCAAAGGGTGCCCAGCCCTCCATGGCTACCTCCTTGCCGGCCATATACTCCTGTGCGTCGCGCTGCTGGAAGAACACGTTGCACTCGACTTGGTTCACGGCGGGGGCGATGCGGTTGAACGAGATGAGGTTTGCGAGGTGATCGGGGTAGAAGTTAGCTGTGCCTATGGCGCGGATAACGCCCTGCTCGTAGAGCTCCTCCATGGCGCGCCACGCGTCGAAGACGTCGCCGAACGGCTGATGGATGAGATAGAGGTCGACGTAGTCGAGCCCCAGCCGCTTGAGCGACGCGTCGAAGCCGCGCTTGGCCCCCTCGTAGCTCACATCCGACATCCACAGCTTGGTCGTCACGAACACCTCGTCGCGCGGCAGGCCGCTCGCACGAATGGCGGCCCCGACCGCCTCTTCGTTGCCGTAGCTCGCGGCCGTGTCGAGCAGCCGGTAGCCGACCGAGAGCGCGTCCTCCACGGCGCGCTGGCATTCCGCGGCGTCCGGGATCTGGTACACGCCGAAGCCGAGCTGCGGCATCCTGACGCCGTTGTTCAAGGTGATGTAGTCCATGGTGCCTTCCTTTCTCGCAACTTGACATATCCACCATACGAGGGGCGCCGCGCCGGCGGAAGTTTCCGTTGGTGAGGGTTCTATAACGCTGGGGTGCGCACGGGGTTATAACCCGCGGGTTCTAGGCGTCACCTCAAAGAGATCGGGGCCGAGCTCGTCGGCGATGGTCTGAGCTGCGGCAGCGGTGTGGCCCTGTGCCGTGTAGTGGGCCACGAGGACGTTGCCGTCTGCAGTGGGCACTGCGGCGGGCTCGTCCTCGACAGTCGGCTGGTCTTCGGCGGCGGCTTGGTTGGTCCGTTATCGTCTGAGCGCTACTCCTGCGCGTCGAAATCGGGGCGTATGGCCAGGTAGCCCGCGAGTGCTTCCTCAGTGGCGGCGTAGTAGGTCATGGTCCCGTCGAGCTTGGCAATCTCGGCCATCTCGTCTTCGGTGAGGGAGAAGTCGAAGATGTTCGCGTTGTCGGCGATGTGGGCGGGGTTCTTGGAGCCGGGGATGATGGAGGTGCCCATCTGCACGTGCCAGCGCAGGATCACTTGGGCCGGGGTCTTGCCGTGCTTCTCGGCGAGAGCGACGAAGACGGGCTCCTCCAGAAGACCTTTGTCGCCGTGGCCGAGCGGGTACCACGCCTCGATCACCGTGCCGTACGGCGCGAGGTAGGCGCGTAGGTCGCGCTGGGCGTGGTAGGGGTGGCACTCAACGGTCACGAGCTGCGGCTTGATGTCGGCGACCTCGATGACCTCGGCGATCTTGTCTTGCGGGAAGTTGGAGAGGCCGAGGGCGCGCACCTTGCCCGCGCGGTACGCCTCCTCCATCGTGCGCCACGCGGCCAGGTAGTCGCCTACCGGCTGGTGCAGGATGAGCATGTCGACGTAGTCGAGCCCCAGGCGCTGGAGCGTGGCGTCCACCGCCGGCATGCCCGCGCCGTAGACGCTCGGCCAGAGCTTGGTGGAGACGTAGATCTTGGCGCGCGCGATGCCGCTCTTGGCGATGGCACGGCCCACGGCGCGCTCGTTCATGTAGGCGTTGGCGTTGTCGATATGCTCGTAGCCAGCCGCGAGCGCGGCGGTTGCGGCTGCTTCGGCCTCGGCCGGGGTCATGAGGAAAGTGCCCAAACCTTCGATGGGCATCTCTACGTCGTTGTTGAGCTTCAGATACTCCATGGTCTCCTCCTTAATGGTGACTTTTCGAATACAAGGCTACGGCGTTTGCTGACGTGCGAGAAGTTCACGTTGGAATGATGGATATAACCATGGGGTATATACGGCACATAATGCGTGACAGGAGGATCGATGTACAACCCACAGCTTGACACTTTCATCCGCGTGGCGGAGGCGGGCAGCTTCTCCAAAGCGGCACAAGAGTCCTTCATCACGCCCACGGCCGTCATCAAACAGATGAACCTGCTGGAGTCGCGGCTAGGCCTTACGCTGTTCCACCGATCGCATCAGGGGCTTTCGCTTACGCGAGCAGGCAGGTCGCTGCTCGCCGACGCCCGCCATATCGTGCAGTACTCTCAAGAATCAATCGCACGCGCCCGCATCGCCGAGCGTGGAGAGAAGCGCATCATCCGCGTGGGAGTGTCGCTCATGACGCCCAGCACGCCGCTCACGAAGCTGTGGCCGAAGGTGAAGGATCGTTGCCCTGGCATGAGCCTTCAGGTGGGCACGTTTGAAAACACACCCTCGTCGGCGCGCGGTTTGGCGAACCTCGGGCAAGACATGGATATCGTGGCGGGGATTTTCGACGATGCCTTTCTTAAAGAGCGCGGGTGCCTGGGCCTCGAGCTCTCGCGCGAGCCGCTCTGGTGCGCCGTTCCCGTCGACAACGAACTCGCCAAACGCGACATCGTCACATTCGACGACCTCCACAATCACAGTCTTATGCTTATACGCCGGGGCTGGAACGCCGAAATCGACCGCGTGCGCGACGAGATACTCTTGCATCATCCTCAAATCGCGCTCGTAGACTTCCCGCAATATCGGGCGGAGGTGTTCAATCGCGGCGCGAACGAGGACCTCGCGCTTGCGACGCTGCCGTTGTGGGCCAACGTCCACCCCATGCTCAAAACCGTCCCTACCGATTGGGACTGTCTCGTGTCTTACGGGCTGCTTCATTCGTCGCACCCCGCAGACCATGTGCGGGAGTTCCTCGATGCGGTGTCTGCCGCGCTCGAGGCAGAGCATCGATAGGCAATCGCGAACAGATGCGCTTATGCCTATGGGAATAACGGGAACTGGCTTCTGAACTCGCGTTTTGATACCGTTGAGTACCGCCTGATACTGTTTCGGCGTCGCCATAGAGCAAAGCCATCAGCGAAATAACGGGAATAACAGCCTCCGAACCTTCTGGTTCGGAGGCTTTCTTTTTGCATGTCTGCCTAAACGACTCCTTGCCAAAGCCCCTTGAGCATCGGGCGGCTCCGCGCCGAAGACGATGCGGGCGGCGCCGTATCTGCCGTCCTCGACGTGCTCCGCCAGCCCGACCCAGAATTGGCCGTCGTGATATACGGTCAGGGTGGACGACACGCTGATCTGCCTGGCTGGTTCCTCCTTTATGTAGACGACCCTGCAGAGAAGGGACAACCAAGGAGGCAGGTTACTGATGCGGACTCCCGCACGCCCACGACTACCCGATGTAGACTGTGTTTTCATCTATGACGCGATATCAAGCGAGCATGGAAGAGCTGGAATACGGTTTAAGAAACCAATTTCTGTAAAATCGAAAAAATAGGTGCCTTAACTGAGGATTATCATCATCTCTGATAAGCTAAGCAGGGGAGGCGAATTCCATGAAACTGTATCATCGCGAGCAATACTTGAAGAAGATTCGACCGTTCTACGATGACGACCTGATCAAGGTGATCACGGGTATCCGCCGCTGCGGCAAATCGTGCCTCATGTCGACGATTGCCGAGGAACTGAGAAACCGTGGTGTCGAAGACAAGGACATCATCTACCTCGACCTCGACAAGCGCGGCAACCGCTCAATTAAGACGCCTGATCAGCTGGAGGAAAAAATCGAGTCGCTTCTGGCTGACAACGACTTCAAATACCTCTTCATCGATGAGGTGCAGAACGTCCAAGACTACGAGGAAGTCGTGAACGCCTATAACTCGGATGGCGGCTTCTCGATCTTCATCACTGGCTCCAACTCGTATTTGCTGTCTGGCGAGCTGATGACCAAGCTCACGGGTCGATACGTGGAGTTCGAGATGTTCACCCTATCCTTTTCCGAGTTCCTCGACATGAAGAGGTTCATGGGCAAGGAGGTCGGTGACGCGCGAATCGAGTTTGACGAATATCTGCGGTATGGCGGGTTTCCCCGGTCTCTGGAATACGACGATCCCGAGGCGAAGGCTCGCTACATCGAGGATGTCGTTGGGCAGATCGTCGACAAGGACATCAGGACTCTCAACAAGATCCGGAACATTGATACGTTCAACCGTGTCATGACCTATGTCATCAACAACAACGGTGAGCCGACGAGTCTCACCAGCCTCCACGACTATTTCACCAAGACGGAGCGTATCGCCGTCGAGCGGCGGACGATCGCCGCCTATATCCAGATGCTCATCGATGCCAAAGTGCTCTACAGATGCGAGAGATTCGACCTTAAGTCCCGCAAATCGTTACGCGGCGAGGAGAAATACTACCTTGCGGATCCGGGTATCTATTTTGCGCGCAACGTCGATGTTCGGTTGAACTACGGGCCCTCGCTGGAAAACGCCTTGTACATCTATCTCCGCTCGAGGGGATATAAGCTATCCGTAGGCCGCATCGGGAAGCTGGAGTGCGACTTCATCGCGCGTAAACGCAACGCCTACGCCTACATTCAGGTTTCAATGACAATCGCCGATAGGGACGTGGAAGAGCGTGAGTACAGGCCGTTCGGCTACATCAGGGACGGATATCCGCGCTACTTGTTCACGCTTGATCCTCTATTGCAGGAAAGGGATGGCGTCAGGCACCTTAACATGGCGTCGTTTATGCAAGATGGCGGTGATCTTATTTGAGCAGCGGCCAGATTCCTTTGCTCCCTAGTGCGCAAACAGCGCGGGTATCAAATGAGGACCATTGCCTCACGTAGAATCGGTAGATTGAGAACTTGTTTTGATGTTGACAAGCTTTTGACCAGTGGCTCCTATTACCGAGTGGGAATAGCAGGAACTGGCTTCTGAACTCACGTACTGGTGTTGCCGAGTAACGCCTGATACTGTTCGTCGTCGCAAGGCAAAGCCACCGGCAAAGTAGCGGGAATAACAGCCTCCGGACCCTCTGGTTCGGAGGCTTTCTTTTTCGTTCTGCGCGGAAAGAGCTCCTTGTCGGAGTCCCATGGGTAGCGAACGGCTTTAGCGAGCGTGCGCGTTCTCGTAGGCGCCTTTGATCTCTTCCGGCAAATTGTCGGGAATCAGAGCCTTCACTCTATCCTCGTTGCCATCTTTGATCGCCTGCTCGTAGTACCAGCATTTGAACTTCAACATATCCAGCGCACGGTTCATGTTCGCGATCTCCGACTCCATGTGGGCCTTTCGCTCCTCGAACATGGCCTTGCGCTTGGGATATGTCGATGGGCCCTCCGCGCACCATTCCATGAACAGCCGGATGTCTTTGATTTCCATTCCTGCCTTCTTTAAGCATTCGATGACCCGAAGCGCCTCGAGTTCCGTATCGCCGAATCGACGAATGCCGGACGTCCGCTCCAATTCCGGGAACAATCCCTGCTTGTCGTAATAACGCAGCGTTGAGGCGGGCAAGCCGAACATCTCCGCCACCTGTCCGATTGTGTACATGGCCCCTCCGAATAAATCTCGAATTCATTCCTTGACCTAAAGTCAGGTTTAAGTATTACCTTCATTCTCGTCAATACAAATCGGGAGCGCAAGGGGTGTTCCGTAATCGCCGGGCACCCTGCTCTTGAGCAGGCGCGACGAATGGGCATGGGAATCTAGGCGGGCCGCTTGGCCGCGCGAAGACAGATCCATGTCCAGAACTATCAACGGGAGGAAAAAGATCATGGCAATTAAACAGACGGCAGGCAGAGATGCCCTGGGGGACTTTGCCCCCAAATTCGCACAGCTCAATGACGATGTGCTGTTCGGCGAGGTGTGGAGCCGAGAAGACGGGCTTTCCCTTCGAGACCGCAGCGTGGTGACGGTGGTTGCCCTGATGGCACAGGGGCTGACGGATTCCTCGTTCCAATATCATCTGATGTCCGCAAAGAACAATGGTGTGACCAGGGCGGAAATAGCGGAAATCCTTACGCATGCGGCGTTTTACGCGGGATGGCCCAAGGCGTGGGCGGCCTTTCGTATGGCGAAGGAGGTCTGGGCGGATAACGATGCCGCCGACGCAAGAACCAAGCATCAAAACGAGATGGCCTTTCCCATCGGTGCCCCCAACGACGCATTTGCGAAGTACTTTATCGGGCAAAGCTACCTCGCGCCCCTTTCCACCAAGCAGGTCGGCGTCTACAACGTGACGTTCGAACCCGGCTGCCGCAACAACTGGCACATCCATCACGCCAAAAGCGGTGGCGGACAGATCCTCGTCTGCGTGGCTGGTCGAGGGCTTTACCAGGAATGGGGCAAACCGGCACAGGAGCTGTGCCCTGGCGATGTAGTAAATATTCCCGCGGGCGTAAAGCATTGGCACGGAGCCGCGCCCGACAGCTGGTTCTCTCATCTCGCGCTGGAGGTTCCGGGCGAGGAGGCCTCCAACGAGTGGTTGGAGCCTGTGGACGACAAGGAATACCTTAAAGCGACTAGCAAGGAGGCTTGAAAATGGAACAGTTGAATCTGACGCAGGAATGGGACAAAGTGTTCCCCAAAAGCGACAAGGTTGAGCACAGCAAGGCGACTATTCACAACCGATACGGCATCACGCTGGTGGCCGACGTCTACGTGCCAAAGAACGTGGAGGGCAAGCTGCCTGCCATCGCCGTCAGCGGTCCGTTTGGTGCGGTAAAGGAGCAAACATCCGGCCTTTATGCGCAGAAAATGGCGGAGCTGGGCTTTTTCGCGATTGCCTTCGATCCGTCCTATATCGGCGAAAGCGGCGGTGCGCCCCGCTATGTGGCATCGCCGGACATCAACACCGAGGATTTCTGCGCAGCGGTGGATTTCCTCTCTGTGCAGGAAGGCGTTGACCCGGAGCGCATCGGCATCATCGGCATCTGCGGTTGGGGCGGCATGGCAATCAATGCGGCGGCCATCGACACCCGTATCAAAGCTACCGCGGCCATGACGATGTACGACATGACCCGCGTGACCGCAAACGGCTACTTTGACGCCGAGGATTCCGAGCAGGCGCGCTTCGAAAAGCGGAAAGCGCTGAACGCGCAGCGCACCGAGGACTATAAAAATGACAGCTATGCGTTGGCGGGCGGCGTGGTCGATCCGCTGCCCGATGACGCGCCGCAGTTTGTGGCGGACTATTACGCCTACTACAAGACTCCGCGAGGCTACCATCCCCGCAGCCTGGGCTCCAATGACGGCTGGAATGTGACGTCTTCGCTGTCGTTTTTGAATATGCCGATCTTGCAGTACGCCGGCGAGATCCGCTCCGCCGTGCTGCTGGTGCACGGCGAGAAGGCGCACTCACGTTATTTCAGCGAAACCGCGTACGGCAAGCTGACCGGGGACAACAAGGAACTACTCATTATCCCTGGTGCCAACCACACCGACCTTTACGATCGGATGGACATCATTCCGTTTGGAAAGCTGAAAGCGTTCTTTGAGGAGTATTTGAAATAAGACGAACCTTGCTTTTTACTTATTAACGGTCATGCATTTATCGAGGACGGTTTGCGGTAAGACGCCTCGCCGCGTTACTCGTCGCCTGCCCGCGCCGCCGAGAGCAGTGCGCCCAAATCTGCCTGGATTGCCTCCGCCTTGTTCCCGAGCTGCAGCGGAGCCGAGTCGCCCGAGATATTTACGCTCAACAGGTGCGCATCCGGCAGCTTTGCGGTCATGCTCCAGAACGGGAGCGTGATGATGCCGGGGGTCATCTCACCCACGCCAAGCTCCAGCAACAGCACGCGGCAATCGCTGCGCTCGCGCACGAAGCGCTCGTATCGTTCGAGACTCTCGCACCATGCCGTGCCCTCCAAAACTGTGTCGTCGCGTACCCACGGCACAAGCTGCCAGCCGCAGTACGGGCATCGGGGGACATCCTCGCTGCGGACCTCGAAGCCCGCACTGCCCACGTGGTTGTAATGATTGGCGTGAAGGCGGCCGTTGGAAAGAAACTCATTTCCGTGGGGAAGAAACTTCTCGGTGAGTAACGCTCTTCGGAGCGGGGATAGTGCTTTGTCTGCGGTGTACGAAATGCTTGCTAGTGGGTGCGACGCCTTGTTGCAGAAATGCCAGCTGCCGCAACTATAGCACCGGCAGCACTCAGGGCGGCTGCCATCGCAACGTTGTCGCCCGTCGCGGGTAGGGTGGCCCCGGCTGGTTTAACCGCCGCTACTGCCTTGGTGGAAACGGGATTTGCCGTGGGCTTATTTGCATTGGGCTGCGGTGTGGGCTCGGGCTTGGTTTCCGGTTCGGGTTTGGAACCGCTCGTATCGGTTGCAATCAAGTGCACGTCACTGTCGAAGACGTAACGGATGTAGTAATCGTGCCGCGTTTCGTGCATAATCCCCTGCCCGCTGTCGAAGTCACGGTCAACGTGTGTGCCAAGGTAGGTTGAGCTGTTGAGGTCCAGCCTGTAGGGGATTTGGTCGTCGGCGTAACTGCCTGTAAAGACTACGGTTGCTCTAACGTGATTGTCAATCATGGTCAGGGCAATAGAGACGCTGGCCTCTTTGGGGTTCTCGGTTTTTATAAGGCTTTCGGTATCGGTGTCGATCTTGAAGAGATGGACGGTGTCGTTAAGCCCGTAGATGAAGTCCTCGGGTTTGTCGCGAAAATCGTATACAAGAGCCTCGTTCTGGACCAACTCGAAAGCAGGGAGTAGCTCCAAATCGTAGTAATGATCGACGACGGTGGTTGCTGTGAGGCTGCCTTCCGCGTTGGCTTCGTCGCAGGTGATGGGTGCTGCGACATCGGGCTCGGGCATTTCGGTCGCCAGTGCTGCGCAGGGTAGCAAAAGCTGCCCTGCCATAAGAATGCTTACGCCGAAGGCGACGACTCTGGCGCCTGCATGAAGCTTGACGTTGCGGATAGACAGGTCAGTGCGTTTGTTATGGGTTTGCGGTGCAACATGCTGTCCATACATAAGGCGCTCCTTGTTCGTAGGCCGGTTTCCGTGGATCTATATTGTGCCTGCCCGATTCGGCCAGGCTCATACACGCGAACGCTCACGCGAGCAGGAGAAAGCTCTAGTTAATTTTCCCACAGTCGACACTCTGCGGCCAACGATTTACTGTTCAATTCTCGGAGAGAGAATCAAGACAGTTGAGGAGTTGTCAGGCAATGAGATTGTGTCTAGAGAGCACGAACAAGAGATGCGATCTGCAGACGACTGAATAGCTCCATCTGTTTTGGTTACAACGAAATGTGTGCCGCGCGCCTGCGGCATGAAGAAGGGAGATTCTTATGAATATCGTTGTATTGAGCGGCAGCCCGCGTAAAGGCGCCAATACCGATACCATGGTCGAGGCGTTTGCCGAGACTGCGCGTGAGGGCGGCAATACGGTCGAGGTCGTCCGCGTTGCCAGCAAAAAGATTGCCGGCTGCTTGGGATGCCAGTACTGCTTTACCCATGAGGGCGTCTGCGTGCAGAAGGATGACATGGCCGGTGTGATCGAGTCGCTGAAAGACGCAGATATGGTCGTCTTCGCCTCGCCTATCTACTGGTTCGATATCACCGCGCAGGAAAAGGCCGCCATCGACCGTCTGTACGCCTTCGGTGCCACGGGATTTCCGTTCACCAAGACGGCTCTTTTGCTCGATAGTCACAGCGAGGGTGTCTATGACGCGGCGATCGCCATGTACAAGTCAACCTGCGCATACTGCAAGTGGGAGGACCAGGGCATTGTCACCATCAGCGGTATGACCGAGCGCGACAGCATGGTGTCGTCGCCCAAGTTGGAAGAGGTGCGAGAGCTCGCCCGCAAGCTGGCCTAGCGCGCATTTCTAATAACGAACAAGGCCCGAAAGGTTCATTAGAACCATTCGGGCCTTGTTGCGTTGCAAGGGAACTGGGCTATCGGAATCGGCCAGTCGGCTGTTAGGCAAACAAGCTCGGCATGTCGTTTTCCTTCATGAGGGCACCGGCGGAGGGCACTTCTCGGCCGAGACGCCGGCGCCATGGATTTCTTCGGTCGTGCCGACGGTGGTGACCGAGCGGCCCTTCTTGGCCGTAAAGGCTTGGACGCCCTGCGTGTTGGTGGTCGTCTTGGTCTTGAGCAGCGACGTGTTGAAGTTCATCAGGCGGTAGTCGCTCGAGACCAGCGCGATGTCGCGATCTTCCTTGAGCACCTGGGCATACAGCAGCTTGCTGCCACCGTAGATAGCGTTCTTGAGACGTTTGCGGTTGGTCTTGGTGACGTATCCAGAAAGTGCGACGCGCACCACGCGGCCGTTCTCAAAGACGAACAGCACGTCGGCCTTATAGTCCTCGGGGTCGATGACCCAGA
>URYU01000029.1 GCA_900552155.1 uncultured Collinsella sp. | reverse complement strand
CCTTCTAGCGTACCCCACTTGAACCCGTGGCGCAGAAACACTCCGGCAATAAGTTTCCCTTCAACTGATATATCACATAATCCCAGTTCAGAGGTATCGTTGAGCAGCGTAGAATAGGGGCGTTGACCAAGCCGCGAAACACATGTGAAACGTTTCCGGCAAACCAAACGCGCGATATGCGCCTATTTAAGTTGGAGGCAACTATGGGTCTGCTCGATTCGCTTAAGTCCACCTTCACCTCGACCGGCGAGGCGTCCGTTCCGCCCGCAGCAAGCTTCGCTACCCGCGAAGGCGTCATCTATGCCCCCGTCAACGGCGTGCTCGTCAACCTGGACGAGGTTCCCGACGAGACGATCGCCTCGGGCATGCTTGGCCAGGGCTATGGCATCGAGCCCATTACCGGCACCATCTATGCGCCCGCCAACGGCCGCATCGGCGCCACCACTGTCACCAACCACTCCATTGGCATGATCACCGAGGACGGTCTTCGCGTGTTTATCCATGTCGGCCTGGGCACCGTGGAAATGAACGGCAAGGGTTTTGCCCGCTTTGTCGAGATGGGCGATGTGGTCAAGGCAGGCCAGCCGCTCATCAGCTTCGACCGCGAGGCCATTAAGGCCGCTGGTCACGAGGACATCGTGACCGTCATCGTCTCCGAGCTCGATCGTCTTAAGAGCATCGACCATGTCGGCGAGTCTGGAACGCTTATCGGCGGCAACCCGCTCGTCAAGCTTGGCGACCCGCTGCTGGTTGCCAAGACCAAGTAGCCAGGCCCCGCGCCACACAGCCAAAAGGCACCTCGTCAAGCGCCCGCGACCATTTGGCCGCGGGCGCTTTTCGTTTGAAAAACCATCCCGCCAATGCTTTATCTGTATAGCCCAAATGAGCCGAGCTGCTAGAATATCGAACTGTATGGATAACTATCATTCAACCGTTATGGGAGGATACGTGAACCGCACCAAAATCGCGCAGCTCTATGCCGATGCCGAGTCGCTCGGCGGCCAGACCGTCACCGTCGCCGGCTGGGTCAAGTCCGTCCGCGACATGAAGAACTTTGGCTTTGTTACGCTCAACGACGGCAGCTGCTTCCGCGACCTGCAGGTCGTCATGAACCGCGAGGCACTCGACAACTACGACGAGATCGCCCATCAAAACGTCTCGGCCGCACTCATTTGCACCGGCACCGTCAAACTGACCCCCGATGCACCCCAGCCTTTCGAGCTTTCTGCCACTTCCATCGAGGTCGAGGGCACGAGCGCCCCGGATTACCCGCTGCAGAAGAAGCGCGCAACCGTCGAGTTCCTGCGCACCCAGCAGCACCTGCGCCCGCGCACCAACCTGTTCCGCGCCGTGTTCCGCATCCGCTCTGTCGCGGCTGCCGCCATCCACCGCTTCTTCCAGGAGCAGGGTTTTGTCTACGTCAACACCCCCATCATCACCACGAGTGACTGCGAGGGCGCCGGCGAGATGTTCCGCGTGACCACACTCGACCCCAAAAATCCGCCCCTCACCGAGTCCGGCGAGGTCGACTGGAGCCAGGACTTCTTTGGCAAGCATGCGAGCCTCACCGTGTCCGGCCAGCTCAATGCCGAGAACTTTGCCATGGCCTTTGGCGACGTGTACACCTTTGGCCCCACTTTCCGTGCCGAGAACTCCAACACCACGCGCCACGCCGCCGAGTTTTGGATGATCGAACCTGAGATGGCCTTTGCCGACCTTAACGACTACATGGATAACGCCGAGGCCATGCTCAAGTATGTCCTCAAGGACGTCATGGCAACCTGCCCCGACGAGCTCAATATGCTCAACAAGTTTGTGGACAAGGGTCTGCTCGAGCGCCTGGACCATGTCGCCAACTCCGACTTTGCCCGCGTTACCTACACCGAGGCCGTCGAGATCCTGGAGCAGGCAGTCGCTGCTGGCCACCAGTTTGATTACCCCGTCAGCTGGGGCATCGACTTGCAGACCGAGCACGAGCGCTTCCTGACCGAGGAGCACTTTAAGCGCCCGACCTTCGTGACCGACTACCCGGCCGAGATCAAGGCGTTCTACATGCGCATGAACGAGGACGGCAAGACCGTCGCCGCCGCCGACTGCCTGGTTCCCGGTATCGGCGAGATTATCGGCGGCTCCCAGCGCGAGGAGCGCCTGGATCTGCTCGAGGCCCGCATCAAGGACCTGGGCATGAATCCCGAGCAGTACAAGTACTACCTTGACCTGCGCCGCTACGGTTCCTGCAAGCACGCCGGCTACGGTCTGGGCTTCGAGCGCTTGGTCATGTATCTGACCGGCGTGGGCAACATCCGCGACGTCCTGCCGCACCCGCGCACCGTGGGCAACGCCGACTTCTAATCGTCGGACGCTAGCTCGCGTCGCCACACGCCAACGCTCATCGCACAAGCGTCTCTCGACATCGGTCGAGAGACGCTTTTTTCAACAGCATCCGTCAAGCTTTTGGCAAGTTTTTGGTCAGTTGAGCAGGGCTGTTGAAAACTCGACCCGCCGTTTGCCGACGACTACCGACCGCCCAGCGCGCCCTGCGCCCCTGGGAAAGCCCCACGTCCTAGGCTCCATACCGTCGCCACCCAAAACGGAAAGGACGTGGGCACGATGACCGAAGCCGCTGTTGAAACCTACGACACCACGACGAGGGGCGCCGCCTCGATGGCAGCCTATCGCGCCGTTCGCATCCTGCAACTATTAAGCGAAAACACTGGCGAGGACAAGGCCATGCTTTCCGATGAGTTGATCCGACGCCTCGCCCATCCCGACAACCCCGCCCGCATGCCCATCTCGGCGGCGCGGCGCAGCATCTACACCGCCATCTCGGCACTTCGCCATGCCGGATACGAAATTGAGTACAAACGCGGCGTGGGCTACAAACTTCTTACCCGTCCGCTCACCGACGAAGAGATCATACGGCTCCACGGTATGGTCATGCGCAACCGCTCCACGCCTATCGCTATCCGCAAGAGTATGGCGCAGCACTTAGTTGCCATGGCGAGTGCCGACGTTCGCGGCTACCTCGATACACCCGAACCCGTTCCGAGCGCAGGCAGCAAGGCTACCAAGGCAACACGCACGCCCATCAAGCGCATCGACACGTGCGAGCTCGTCGAGCAGGCCATCGACCACGGAACCACGGTGAGTTTTGATATTTCGAGCGTCACGACGCGTGGCGAAACCGAAGCAGCACGGATGACACTCCGTCCCTTTGCCATCAGGCAGCGCGATGGCATCTCTTATTTGCTGGGAACGGTCTATGACGCCCGAGGCGCCGATGACACGTTGCGTACCGTAGAGATTGGCCGAATGAGAAACGTCACCACACGTCTCCTCGACGGCAAGAAGCTCTTCGCCGCCCTGGACGAGGACGACACCTCCTCCGCCGCATAAGACCCTCCGCCGCCCATTCGACTACCTGTACCGCCCATCCGATTCTGTATTAAAAAACCCGCCAGGCTGTTGTAAAAATGGACATCAGCGCTACTATAGTTCCACTTGCACTTTGTCCCAGTGCAGTGTTTCCAGCCATTTTTATACTGGGGGTAATGATATGAAGGACATCACCATCAGCCGCAGGAGCCTTCTGGTCTCCGCCGGCCTGTTCGCACTCGCCCCGCTCGCCGGATGCGGCGGCAACTCTGGTTCCGGCTCTGCTGCCGCCGGTTCCGACTACACCATCGGCGTTCTGCAGCTCACCGAGCACTCCGCACTCGATGCCGCCAACGACGGCTTTGTCAAGGCCATCAAGGAGAGCGGCCTTAAGGTCAAGATCGACCAGAAGAACGCCCAGAACGACCAGTCCACGTGTAAGTCCATTGCCGACAAGTTTGTGGGCGACAACGTCAACCTGATTTATGCCATCGCCACACCCGCCGCGCAGGCTGCCGCCGGCGCCACAGCCGATATCCCCATCGTGGGCTGCGCCATCACCGACTACGCCGCCTCCGGCCTGGTACAGGACAACGACAAGCCGGGCACCAACGTCACGGGCGCTTCCGACCTCACCCCGGTCGCCGAGCAGCTCGAGATGATGCAGAAGGTCCTGCCCGACGTTAAAAAGGTCGGCCTGCTCTACTGCACCGCCGAGTCCAACTCCGACGTCCAGATCAAGGCCGCCAAGAAGGAGCTCGACAAGCTGGGCCTCGAGTACACCGACTTCACCGTCTCGAGCTCCAACGAGATTCAGTCCGTCGTCGAGTCTGCCGTGGGCAAGGTCGACGCGCTGTACTCCCCCACCGACAACACCATCGCCGCGGGTGCCTCGCAGGTCGGCCAGATCTGCAAGGAGAACAAACTCCCCTTCGTGACTGGCGAGGAGGGCATGTGTAAGGCCGGCGGCCTGTTCACCCTCTCCATCAACTATGAGGACCTGGGCTACGCCGCGGGCGAGATGGCCGCTAAGATCCTGAAGGGCGAGGCCAAGCCCGAAGACATGCCGATCAAGCACCTCTCGAGCAAGGACCTGGTCGTCGTCAAGAACGACGAGATGGCCGAGGCGCTGGGTATCGACCTTTCCACTCTGGACGCGTAATACCATACGCGGCATGCGTCTAGAGCCCGTGCTCGCGCTTTAGTCGCGTTATTCAATATCTGAGCCACAGGGGCGGGCGCTGTAGACCGGCGTCCGCCCTGCTTGTTTCAGGTAAAACAAAACGTCTGTCCGCAGCTCTTTTATGCATTGTTACCGCTATTATGGTGAATCACGTGTCCACCCTATCCTAGGAGGTATGAAGCATGCTCATTGCATTGCAGGGCGCCGTTTCGCAGGGCGTCCTCTGGGGCATTATGGTGCTTGGCGTGTTTATCACGTTCCGCCTGCTCGACATTCCCGATATGACCTGCGACGGCAGCTTTGCCCTCGGCGGCTGTGTCTGCGCCGTGCTCATCGTCAATAACAACGTCGACCCGCTGCTCGCCGTGCTGGCCGGCATGTGCGCCGGCGCCATCGCGGGCGCCGTCACGGGCATTTTGACAACCGTCATTGAGATTCCAGCGATCCTCGCCGGAATCCTCACGCAGATCAGCCTCTGGTCCATCAACCTGCGCATCATGGGCAAGTCCAATACGCCCATTCTTGCCAAGGGCACCGTGTTCTCGGCCGTCAGCAATATGACCGGTCTGCCGCAGTCCACCGTTGCCATCATCTTGGGCATCCTGCTCGCCGTGGCTATCGTTGCCATCCTGTATTGGTTCTTTGGCACCGAAATCGGCTCGGCGCTGCGCGCCACCGGCAACAACGAGTACATGATCCGCGCTCTGGGCGTCAACACCAACTCCACCAAGATGATCGCCCTCGTGCTCTCCAACGCCCTCATCGGCCTCTCTGGCGCGCTTATCTGCCAGAGCCAAAAGTATGCCGACATTGGCATGGGTACCGGCGCTATCGTTATCGGTCTTGCCGCCATCGTCATCGGTGAGGTGCTCGGCCGTCTGCTGCCCGGCGGCCTCACGCAGTTTAGCGTCCGTCTTGCCTCCGCCGTCTTTGGCTCCGTGGTGTACTTCCTTATCCGCGCCATCGTGCTGCAGTTGGGCATGGACGCCAACGACATGAAGCTGCTCTCCGCCGTGATCGTCGCCGTGGCCCTGTGCGTGCCCGTGGTTTGGGAGCGCTATAAGCTCCGCAGCTCCTACACGAAGGGGGATGAGGCAGATGCTTAAGCTCTCGCACGTCAAGAAGACCTTTAACAAGGGCACCGTCACCGAGAAGCGCGCGCTCACCGGCGTCGACCTCACCCTAAATGACGGCGACTTTGTAACCGTGATCGGCGGCAACGGCGCCGGCAAGTCCACGCTGCTCACCATGATCGCCGGCGTGTACCCGCTCGATTCGGGCGTTATTGAGCTCGACGGCACCGACATCTCGCGCCTGAGCGAGTCGCAGCGCGCCAAGTACCTGGGCCGCGTGTTTCAGGACCCCATGCGCGGTACCGCTGCCGACATGCAGATCGCCGAGAACCTGGCCCTAGCCAAGCGTCGCGGCCAGCGTCGCGGCCTTTCGTGGGGCGTCACCAAGGCCGAGAAAGATGAGTACGTCGAGCTGCTCAAGCGCCTGGACCTTGGTCTGGACACGCGTCTCAGCGCCAAGGTCGGCCTGCTCTCGGGTGGCCAGCGCCAGGCACTCACCCTGCTGATGGCCACGCGCACCAGGCCGCGCCTGCTGCTGCTCGACGAGCACACCGCGGCCCTCGACCCCAAGACGGCCTCTAAGGTGCTTAACCTGACCGAGGAGATCGTCGACGAGAACCACCTGACCACGCTCATGGTCACGCACAACATGAACGACGCCATCCGTCTGGGCAACCGTCTGATCATGATGCACGAAGGCCATGTGATCTACGACGTGGCGGGCAATGAGAAGATGTCGCTCACCGTAGCCGACCTGCTGCAGAAGTTCGAGGAGGTCTCGGGCGGCGAGCTCGCCAACGACCGCATGCTGCTGAGCTAAAACCTGCCAAAAAGGGACAGGTTTATTTTGGTAGGTTTTATCTGCGCAAACGTCAAACCCGCCGCAAAGGGACAGACGCCCTTGCGGCGGTTTTCGCATATTATGTCGATAATCCGATATTCAACCAGACATTCTGGCTAAGGACTAAGGAAACTGCCATGAAAAGACTCCCCCGCCTTGCGTTAGCCGCCGCGTTGTTTGCCGGCGCGCTCGCAGGCATCCCAAGCCTCGCTTTCGCGGGGAACCTGCCCGCCGCTATTGACGGCTCTGTGACCGTCATGCACACCAACGATATCCACGGCAGCTACAAGTACAGCTACAACGCAAGCAAAGGCACCGGCACTGTGGGCTTTGACGGACTGGCGGTTCTCTATAGCGCCCAAAGCAGCGCCCCCGATCTTTTGCTCGATGCGGGCGATACCTTCCACGGGCAGTCCTTTGCCACCATGAGCGAGGGCAAGAGCATCGCCGAGCTCATGGACACCTTCTACGCCGACGGCTACGACGCGACCACGCCAGGCAACCACGACTGGAGCTACGGCGCGGACAAACTCCGCACCATGACCGGCTACAGCACCACCGGCACGCCCTTCGCCATGCTCTGCGCGAACGCAAAGTCTACGAGCGGCGTATGGAGCTCGAGCATCACGAAGACGCTCGATCGCACCTGGGAGGATAGCGAAGATCACTCCACATCCGACTACAAAATCAAGGTCGGCGTCGTGGGTGCCATGGATGAGTCGCTGGGATCCTCGCTGCGCGCGGACCTGGTCGCGGGTACGTCGTTCTCGAGTGCCGCGAACGCCATCAATGCCGAGGCAGAGCAGCTGCGCAAGGAGGCTGCGATGTTGTTGTGTGTATCGCGCACACGCTCGACGCCAAGACCTTTGCCACGCGACTCCGTGGCGTCGATGCCCTTATCGCAGGCCACGAGCACATCAACCTTAACGAGAAGGTGACGGGAGCCGACGGCAAGACAATCCACGTTGTCGAGGCGGGCAGTGCCTTTGCCGAGGTGGGACTGCTTTCCATTCCGTACAAGTACGACACCAATGGCACCGAGACGACCGACGATGACACGGTCACGGTCCCTGCAGACGGCAGCGACGAGAAGCTCTACACCGCCAAGAACGTCAACGACCTTTTGGCAGACCCCGACAAGGGCTCCGACTACCAAAGCTGCCTTGAAGCCGTCCGCAACAAGATCAAGCCGCTCGACGAGGACTTTGAAAACGAATCGAACAAGGTGCTCGGCACATCCACCACCAACTATTTCTACGGCGAGGACGCCGCAGGCACGCATGGTTGGGAAATGGTGCGCACCACCGATTTCCGTCCCAGCAAGGAGGGCGACACCACCAAGGCCCAGACCATCGGCCACGTGATTTGCGGCTCTTATCTTGCCCTGACGGGCGCGGACCTCGCTATCGAAAACGCTGGCGGCATCCGCGGCGGCATCGCGGCGGGCAACGTGACCGCTGGCAACGTCATCGCCATCTCGCCCTACGGCAACACCGTGGAGACCTGGACCATGACCGGCGCGGACTTCCTCGCAGCGCTCGAGCACTCGCTACAAATCAGCGACGATTGCAACGACAGCTACGAGCTTCAGCAGGCTTATGTGGCGGCCGGTCACACCGAGCAGGAGGCGCAAGACAAGTACAAGTGGCGCGATGACTCTGGCAGCGTTCTCTCCTTTGGCGGCATCAACGTGACGATTGATTGGACGCAGCCCGAAGGCAAGCGCATTGTGAGTGCCACACTCACCAAAGACGGCAGCACGCTCGACCCCGCCAAGACCTATACCGTCGCCACCAACAACTACATCATCACCAACACGACCGACTTTCCCACCTTTGCACACGCCACCAAGTACACCGAGTGGGGCACGTGCGAGGCGGCGCTGAGGGCGCTGATTGGGCAGAACGGCTGGGAGAGCAAGATGGCCTCGCTCGCGGGCACCATCAGCTTTGGCTCCGCTGCCGTGGATCCCACGCCCACACCGGCCCCGACGCCTAAGCCCTCGCCTAAGACGGAAACGACGGCCACGAAGGTCATCACCAAGAAGACGACCGGTAAGCTTGCCACAACGGGAGACCGCACGCTGGCAGTAGTTGGCGCGTGCCTTATCGGCGGCATCATCGTCATCCTGCTCGTCAGTATCTGGAAGCGTCGACGCTAAGCTACACCGCCGGGCCTTGCAGCCCCACCGCGTAAACTTTATATCGAGCACAGAAGCCCGTCCGAATTTGATCGGACGGGCTTCTTGGTGGGTATCATGGTTGGACGATCATTAGGAGGTTTTCCCTACATGGAATTGTTTGAGCCGATTCTTCATTTCTTTGAGCAACGGTGGGTCCACAACATCATCTGGGCCGTCATCTTGGCGATAGGCACCGCCGTCGCCGCCAAGGTCGTATCCAAGACCCTGAACCATCTGCTTAACCGAGACGATAACCCGCTTCCGGCATCAAGTATCTTCATCAACATCGCGCGCGCCGTCATCTGGATGATTGGCGGCAGCTTTATCCTCGACAACTGCTTTGGCATTAACGCAAACGCGCTCGTCGCCGCTCTTGGCGTCGGCGGCATCGCCATCTCGCTCGGCTTTCAGGACACGCTGTCAAACCTTATCGGCGGCATGCAAGTGACCTTTATGGGCATCATCAAACCCGGCGACAATATCGAGGTCGGCGGCGTATCCGGCGTGGTCCAAGACATCACTTGGCGTCATACAACGATTGAGGATGCCTGTGGACAGACCATCATTGTGCCCAACTCCAACATCTCCAAGAACACGCTCGTGCATTTGATGCCCTTTGGACGCGTGGCCGTGCCCGTTGCCGTAAAGGACACGTCTAAGTGGGCTTCCCTTGACGTGCTGGCAGACGAGCTCACGAGCGCAACCAAAACGGCCGTCTCGCCCATCTCGGGCTTTGACAAAGAGCCCTACGTGCTCTTTAGCGAAATCGGCGACTTTGGCATCAAAGGAAAGATCATCTTTATCGTCAGCGACGACAGCACCACTTTCACCGCTGCCGACGCCTGCATCCGCGCCATCGCCCCCATCATCGCCTAAACCACCGCAAAGGGGTCAGGCATCTTTGTAGTGGTTTTCATTCGTGGTACCATGGTTCATATAGTTGTTTAAACGACTAAGGGAGCAACATTATGGAAGAGGCCTATCGTCAAGCACGCAAGCGCGGCGAGCAAGGACGTCGACGCGCCATTAGCCAAAGCGAGCATCCATACCTTACGGACCTCGATAGCTTGGTTGCTCAGCTCCCCTTAGGTCAGCGAGAGAATGTCGGCCTGCGGGATATTCCGCTCGAAATGGTCGTCGGCACGGTCACCAAGGGCCGTCAGTCCGCCTTTTCGTGTAACTTTATGCCCCTGCTTCCGTTTAGCACCGAGTTCGCCCGCAAGTGGTCCAACCTCTACGACATCCAGGTGACCGAGGGCTATCGCGACCCCGTCATCGTCACCGAGTTCATGCATCGGTTCTATGTCCAAGAAGGCAACAAACGCGTCAGTGTCCTCAAATTCCTAGACGCCCCGACGGTTTCGGCCAGGGTCACCCGTCTCTACCCCGGCACATGGGATTCCGTCGAAAGCCGCCTGTACGGTGAATTCTGCGCGTTTTGGCGCGTCTGCCCCCTATACGAAATCGAGTTCTCGCGTGAGGGAAGCTACGAGACGCTCGCCAAGATGCTCGGTCGGAACCTTATCGAAAAATGGCCGCAGAAAAAGGTCGACTACCTGCGCCACACCTTCCTGCTCTTTAAGCGCGCCTACCTTCGCGCAGGCGGCGACCACCTGGACATTACGCCCGCCGACGCCATGCTCGTCTACCTCAATGTGTACAACCAGGACCGCCTGCTGGATACGCCGACGGATATCGTCGTAAACCGCCTGTGCAAGATTTGGCGCGAGCTGGTCATTGCCGGCAAAAACGACGAGGACAAGGTCGATCTTGTCGAAGCGCCGAGCGTCGATGAGGAGGAGTCGCCCGCCAAGTCCACCTCCGGCGTGCTCAACTTCTTTATGGGCAAGACTGTCTATTCGGCGGCCAACCCCCTGCGTATCGCCTTTATCCATGAGTTCCCCTGTGCGGCGTCGAGCTGGGACAGTCTGCACGACCAAGGACGTCAGTATCTCGATGCGCACTATGACGGTATCGTGCGCACCGAGGCGTTCGAAGACTGTCACGATCCGGACGTGTTCTACGCCGCCGTGGAAACGGCTGTCAAACATGGAGACAACGTCATCTTCTCGACCTCGCACCGCCTGATGGAATACACGCTCAGAGCTGCCGTTGAGTATCCCCAGGTTCGGTTCCTTAACTGCTCTATCGGCCTTCCCCACCAAAGCGTCCGTTCGTACTTTGGCAAGATGTACGAGGCCAAGTTTCTGCTGGGCGCCCTTGCCGCCAGCATGGCGGACAACCACCGCATCGGCTACCACGCGTCGGTCTTCGCATCCGGCGCGCTCAGCGAGATCAATGCCTTTGCGATTGGCGCCTCGCTGCTCGACCCCCGCGCGCAAATTATCCTGACCTGGGGCGATGTACCCGCCGGTGGTCTTGCCGAGGCCATGTGCCGCGAAGGCGTGAGTGTCATGACCGGCGCTGACATGTCAAAGTCGCTCGAAGACCCAACGGCCTGCGGGCTTCACCGCTTGGTCGACGGCAAAGTCACCGGCATCGCCATGCCCGTATGGAACTGGGGCCGTTACTACGAGCTCATCGTTCGCAGCCTTCTGCACGGCACGTGGGACGAGACCAGCGACGACAACCAAGTGCGCGCCGTCAACTACTGGTACGGCATGAGCTCCGGCGTTATCGACATCCGTTACGCTCCGGGCCTACCCTACCAGACGCGCAAACTCGTGCAGTTGCTCCGCAACGGCATTGTCGAGGGTTCCATCCGCCCCTTTGGCGGCGAGCTCCGCAGCCAGAGCGGCGTGGTACAGATCGAAGGCTTCCCTCCGCTGCCGAGCACGCAGATTGTCGAGATGAATTGGCTGGCGGACAACGTGGTAGGCACCATTCCGCAGCTCGACGATGAGCCGGGAGTTACCGCCCTATGAAGATCCTTGCCATAGCCGATACCGAAGAACGATGCCTTTGGGAGTGCTTTCGCAAGGAACGCTTTGAGGGTGTCGACCTGATTTTGTCCGCCGGCGATCTGGACCCGGACTATCTTGAGTTTTTGGTTACGGTCATCAACAAACCACTCATCTACGTGCGCGGCAATCACGATGACCGCTACGCACGTCATGCACCGGGCGGATGTATCTGCGTGGAAGACAGCGTGTACACGTACCGAGGGATTCGCATTGCGGGCCTTGGCGGGTCCATGCGTTATCGCGACGGCGCCAACATGTACACCGAGCGCGAGATGGCCAAGCGTATGCGCAAGTTGTCCCGCAAAGTGAGGATGGTCGGCGGCTGCGACATTCTGCTTACCCATGCACCCGCCGCCGGTATGGGTGATCTGGACGATCTGCCGCATCGAGGGTTTGAGTGCTTTAACACGGCGCTTGAGTCCTGGGGGGCCGACTACATGGTGCATGGGCATGTACACCAAAGCTACGGTTACGATTTTCAGCGCGAGCGGCAGCATGTGTGTGGAACGACGATCATCAACGCCTGCGGCTATACGCAGTTTGAGCTCGACCAGACGCGCTACCCCATCCGTGGCTGGCAGGCAGCCTGGCTCAATTCGCAAACCATGCGCCGCGAGCTCAAACGCCACGATGCCATCGAGTCCTCAACAGCCAGAACACCCTGGTAACCACCACAAAGGGGACACCGTCCCCTTTGTGGTGGTTTTGACGCGATAGCAAGAACCCGGTCCTGCACAAGGCAGAACCGGGTTTCTTTAGCAATGCTTGCTTTGCTCAGGCAGTAACTAGCAGTTACTCAGCCAGGAAGTCACGCTGGACAGCGGGATCGACCTTGACGCCAGGGCCCATGGTGGAAGACACGGAGATGGACTTGACGTACTTGCCCTTAGCAGAAGAGGGTTTGACGCGCAGGATCTCGGTGTACAGGGCAGCGTAGTTCTCGACGAGCTGCTGCTCAGAGAAGGACTTCTTGCCCAGGGGCACGTGGCAGATGCCGTAGCGGTCGGCGCGGTACTCAACGCGGCCAGCCTTGAGCTCGGAGACCATCTTGGCGACGTCCATGGTCACGGTGCCGAGCTTGGGGTTCGGCATGAGGCCACGGGGACCAAGGATCTTACCGATGCGGCCAACCTTGGCCATCATGTTCGGCGTAGCGATAGCGGCGTCGAAGTTGATCTCGCCCTTCTGAATCTGGGCGACGAGCTCGTCGGAACCGATGATGTCGGCGCCGGCAGCCTCAGCCTCGCGGGCCTTCTCGCCCTCGGCGAAGACGGCAACACGAACGGTCTTGCCGGTGCCGTGGGGCAGGGAGATGGAACCACGGATGTTCTGGTCAGCCTTACGAGTATCGATGCCCAGACGGAAGTGGGCCTCGACGGTCTCGTCGAACTTGGCGGTGTCGAGCTCCTTAATGAGCTTGGCAGCCTGAAGGGGGGTGTAGAGCGTGGCGCGGTCGATCTTCTCGGCAGCGGCGTTATAGCTCTTACCATGCTTAGCCATGTGCATTACCTCCTGTGGTTAAACGGGCGTGAGCCCTCCCACATCGTATCGTATGCCCTATTGCACACATTTAACGGGCGCCCCGGTCGGAGCACCCGTCGTTACCATAAGAAATCGCTACTCAGCGATGGTGACGCCCATGGAACGGGCGGTACCGGCGATGATCTTCTTGGCGGCGTCAATGTCGTTAGCATTGAGGTCCGGCATCTTGATCTCGGCGATCTTGGTGAGCTGCTCCTGGGAGAGCTGACCAACCTTGTCGGCCTGGGGCTTAGCGGAACCAGACTTGAGGTTCAGCTCCTTCTTGATGAGGTGAGCCGCCGGCGGGGTCTTGGTGATGAAGGAGAAGGACTTATCCTCGTAGACAGAGATCTCAACGGGGATGATGTCGCCCTTCTTGTCCTGCGTCTCGGCGTTAAAGGCCTGGCAGAACTGCATGATGTTCACGCCAGCAGCGCCCAGGGCGGGGCCGACGGGAGGAGCGGGGTTAGCTGCACCAGCAGGAATCTGGAGCTTAATGACGTTGGCAACCTTCTTCTCAGCCATGGTCATTCCTTTCGAATCACGAGTGTGAAGTACTTGCTATATCGTAAGCACGCACGTGTTAGAAGCACTCCTGAGATGAGCAGTCACAGAAGAAGCACGCTCGCGCGAACGGACGAAAACTTAAGCGATGACAGCGACCTGGTTAAAGTCGAGCTCGACCGGCGTCTCGCGGCCAAAGATCATCAGCGTGACCTTGAGCTTGCCAGCCTCGGTGTTAACCTCGGAGACCTTGCCATCAAAGTCGGTAAGCGGGCCATCGGTGACGCGGACGGACGTGCCGACCTGAATATCAACCGAGGTGCGCTTGGGCGAATCGCCCTTACCGGGACGACGAGTCATCTTGTTGTACTCGTCACGGGAAAGCGGAGCGGGCTTGCCGTTGCCGCCTAGGAAACCGGTGACGCCGGGCGTGTTGCGAACACACGTCCAAGCATCGTCATCCATCTCCATGCGGACCAGGACATAACCCGGGAAGATCTTGGAATCCTTGGTCTCGCGCTTGCCACCCTCTTTGATCTCGGTGACGCGCTCCATAGGAATCTCGATATCAAAGATACGGTCCTGCATGCCCATGGTCTCGATACGATGCTCGAGATCGGACTTTACGCGGTTCTCGTATCCGGAGTAAGTGTGTACGACGTACCAACGCTTAGACATGGTTTAGCCCCTCAATCCAGAGAACAGAGCAAGAGCCTCGCCAAAGCCAGCATCGAGCAGAGCGATGACGACGCCGACGACGACCAGAGAAGCGCAAACGACGACCGAGTAGTTCACGAGCTCCTTCTTATCGGGCCACGTGACACGCTTCATCTCGGACTTGACCGAAGCGAAATACTTCTTGGTGCGGGCGAAGAAACCAGGCTTCTCGTTCTTCTTGGACTTCGCAGCCTTCTCGTTCTTCTTGGCAACGGCCTTCTTGGCCTCAACCTTGGAGTTGGCGGCAGCGCTGTTGGCAGGTGCCGGCTGCTGAGCCTTCTTCTTGTTCTTCTTGTTGGCCATTTGGGTTACCTCCGCGCAATGCGCTTATACATGAGTAAACCGTAAGCCCCCAAGTGGGAGCTTACGGAATAATGACTGGCACGCCAGGAAGGACTCGAACCCTCAACACTCGGTTTTGGAGACCGATGCTCTACCAATTGAACTACTGGCGTATGTGACTAGAGACTAGCGAGTCTCTTTGTGCAGCGTGTGGTGACGGCACCAGGGGCAATACTTCTTGATCTCCATACGATCAGGCATGGTCGACTTGTTCTTGGTGGTCGTATAGTTGCGGCGCTTGCACTCAGTGCACGCAAGAGTAACTAGAGTACGCATGTATCCTGAACCTTTCATTTCCGCCCCGTACGGGCACGAGTTGTTACTTTATCAGCTCCACGTAAGTGCTGTCAATGAAAACCTCGAGTCAATTGGTTCTCGGTGGATCCATTCATATTTGGAACACATCAATGAAGCCATCGAGAGCTAATCGACGGTGCATCCAGGACCATTATCGATCCTCTCGACACCAGCAACGGCTCAATATCCATTGCAGAAAAGAACCCGGCACCCATATAAGTGCCGGGTTCTCT
>URYU01000028.1 GCA_900552155.1 uncultured Collinsella sp. | reverse complement strand
GCCGTTATTGCCCATGCGGGAATCTCTGGCCCGGCCCACGGCGTCGATCTCGTCGATGAAGATGATGCAGGGGGCCACCTTGGCGGCTTCCTGGAACAGGTTCCGCACCCGGCTGGCACCCACGCCCACGAACATTTCCTCAAAATCCGAGCCGGAAATGGAGAAGAAGGGGACGCCCGCTTCTCCGGCCACGGCCTTGGCAAGCAGGGTCGCGCTCTTAGGGGCAACGGAAAGCTGGCCACGCTGGGTGCGCACGCCCACGCCGGTCACGCCCAGGATGTCGCCCACGTCGAGGGCCTTGAGCGTACTCCAGGCAGCCTCGTCCATGTCGTTGATGCGGCAGAACAGCTGAATCTCGGCAGTCGCATCGCGCACGACGATGAACATGATCTTGCCCTGACCGCGCTTGGCGACCACGCGGCCGGCGATCTTCACGACGTCCTCGGTGTCCTCGCCATCGGCAAGCTCGGCGTACTTAGCCTCGATATCGGCGACGTAGTCCTCAAGCTCAGAGTGCTCAGGATAGGGGTTCTGGCCCGCCTCGAACAGGGCGGCGCGCTTGGCCAGGCGGGTGGCGCGCTCGTCGTTGAGCGTCGATGCCTGATCGGCGGCGTTCTGGTTCTCTGCCATAAGTTAGCTCCTCAAACTAAAACGCTCCCCAGGATTCGGTCCCAGGGAGCGAAAACATACCTTTACGCGGGACCGTGGTCTAGCGTGCGATCTTGGCGATGGTGTAGACGCGAGTCTTGCCGGAAGGCGTAACGACCTCGACGGAATCGCCCTCGCCGTGACCGATGATGGCGTGACCGACCGGAGACTCGTTGGAGATCTTGTGCTCGAGCGAGTTGGTCTCGGTGGTACCGACGAGCGTGACTTCCATGACCTCGCCGTTGGGATCAATCAGCGAAACGGTGGAACCGATGGAGACGGTCAGGTCGCCCGTGGTGGCAGCAACCTGAGCGTTGGCGAGAATGGCCTGGATCTCGGCAATACGAGCGGCGTTCTGGGCCTGCTTGTCCTTAGCGGCGTCGTACTCGGAGTTCTCCGAAAGGTCGCCGAACGCGCGGGCTTCCTTGATGTCCTCGACGATCTCCTTGGCGTAATCGCCCTCACGCCAAGCGAGCTCCTCGACGAGCTTCTGGCGGCCCTCAGCGGTCAGTACGATCTGGCTTGCGTCCATACGGATATCTCCCCAACTCTGATCAAACAATCAACTGTCAACAAAACGAAAAAGACCGGCTAGCCTGCGGGCAAGCCGGTCAGGTGCTCACCCCAAAGGGATGGGACTACTCTGCGTCCGCGTCGCTGTCCTCTGCCTGCTTCTTCTTGGCAGCAGCGAGCTTGGCCTCGAGCTCAGCGATCTCCTTGTCCTCCTCGGACTGCTCGACCACGACCTCCTCGGCCTGCTTGGTCTCGGCCTTATCGTCGCCCTCCATACCCTCGCGGATATTCTTGACGGTAGAGCCGAGGGACTTGCCGAGCTTCGGCAGGTTCGTGGGCCCGAAGATATCAGGACAACGACGAGAATAATGATGAGCTCAGGAGCCCTCAGTCCAAACATGTAGACCTCCACAATACAGCGAGACAAGCTCGAATGAGTATACCGCGGGTATCGCGGTATCACAACACTAGCTAAAAAAAGGGACCGCAAGAAGCGGTCCCTCCTCATGCTCTGGTCGGGTTGACTGGATTTGAACCAGCGACCCCTGCGTCCCGAACGCAGTGCTCTACCAAACTGAGCCACAACCCGTTAGCTCGACTATAGTAACAAAGATTTCCGTCGTGTGCCAGAGAAATTTTTACTTCTTTGGCGCGTCGATTTGAACCGTGTTGGGAATGAGCTCCGTCGCGCAGGACCACCAGCCGTTTTGCTGGGCAGCGTCGGCAAGCCTTTCGGCCGTGGCGGCGGTGTCGCAAATGGCAAACGAGCAGGCGCCCGATCCGCACACATCTACAGCAAAGGTGCCGTCCTGTTTACGCAGCCAATCGAGAACCGTTTGAATCTGCGGCTCCATCTGTGCGGAAATGACACCCAAGTTGTTATGGATGAGCGTATATGCCGTCTCGGCATCACCAGCACGCAAGGCAGAAGCCATCGCGCCGGGCTTGTCCGCAGGCACCGGGGCCTCGTCAAAACGTCGATAGGCCTCAATTGTCGAAACACTTGCCTCGCGCGGCTTGACCAACACGACGGGCGTCGCGGGCAGCGCGGGGTACTCAGTTGCAAGCCCGTCTCCCCAACCTACGAAGAACGCAGGGCTCGCGTGCAATAAGTTCGGGACGTCTGCACCAATGCCGCGCGCGATGTCGTCGAGCGCGGGGTCGGTGCGATCAATTCCCCAGAGCTCCGCCAAGGCGACAATGCCCGCGGCCGCATCCGTCGAGGGGCCGCCCAAGCCGGCGCACAATGGAATGCGCTTCTCAATCGTCACGCAGATGTTTGCCTCGCGACCATAATGCTCGGCCATAGCAACCGCAGCCCGATACGCCGTATTCTTTTGCATGGGAAAATCTGATGCCGGAACCGTCTGGACAGTCAGCGCCTGCGCCGGCGTGACCGTCACGGTATCGGAAAGACCGACGGCTGCCATCAGGGAATCGACCCTGTGGTAGCCGCGGTCATCGCGCTCGGTATGAACCCCCAGGTAGAGGTTAATCTTTGCCGGCGCGGAAAGAGTCAGGGACCGATCGGTCACCGTTAGTGCTCCTCGAGCTGATTGCCGAGCGGGGTAAAGATATGCTCGCCGCTCTCGGGGTCGAACAGCTCGACCTGACCGGTGAGGACATCGATATACTGGTAGGACTGACGCGACTTGCGGCCACGACGCTCGACAACCTCGACAATGAAGACGGCGGGGTGGACGCTCTTGATGGTGCCCATGCGCTCGACGACGCGGGTGCGGCCCATGTTGGCCTTAACCTTGACGCGATCGCCCACCATATCGGTCAGCTTCTCGTGGATGTCGTCGACGTGATTGACTTCCATCTCTTCCATGAACAGGGCCTCCAGAAGGTGCAATTCAAAAAGGGGATAATACCCCTAAGATAGACAAAACTCTAATACTATAGCACCCTGTTGTGGCCATACGCAAGTAGCTAAATAAGCCCCGTCCCAAATTGACTACTTAACCGCGTAACCTAAAGGTTGTCGGTGTCCAAGACGATGGTGAATGGGCCGTCGTTGACCAGGTCGACCTTCATGTCAGCGCCAAAGATACCGTGCGCCACATGCTCAACGTCCTCGCGCACAAGCGTCAAGAAGTACTCGTAGAGCTCGTTGGCAACATCGGGGGCGCCGGCATCCGTAAACGACGGACGGCGGCCGTGGCGGCAGTCGGCAAACAGCGTGAACTGCGACACCACGAGTACCTCGCCGTCGACATCGGCAAGTGCCAGGTTGGTCTTGCCGTTCTCGTCCTCGTTAATGCGCAAGCCCCGGAGCTTGCCCCACAGCTTGTCGGCCTCGGCACGCGTATCGCCATGGCCCACTCCTAGCTGCACGATGTAGCCTCGTACAATGCTGCTCACGCATTCGCCATCGACCGTCACGCCGGCGTTGAGTACGCGCTGCACCACCGCACGCACGGCCTACTCCTCGCCCGTCAGTTTGGCAGATAGGTACTCGAGCGCATGGAATCGATGGCTGATGGCGTTCTTCTCGTCCGCCGTGAGCTCGGCCATAGTCTTGCCCGGCGTATCGACCGGTAGGAACAGCGGGTCGTAGCCAAAGCCGTGATCGCCGCGGCCCTCGTGCGCGATAACGCCCTCGCAGGCGCCCTCGCCATAGGTGACCAGGCCGTCCGTATCGATAAGCGCGACGACGCTCATAAAGCGCGCGGTACGATCCTCATCTGCCACGCCTTCCAGGTTAACGAGAAGTTTGGCATTGTTGGCGGCATCGTCGCCGTGAACGCCCGCGTAGCGCGCGCTATACACACCGGGCTCACCGTCCAGCGCGTCGACGACCAAGCCCGAATCGTCGGCAATGGCCATGAGCCCCGTCTCTTCGACGGCAGCCTGCGCCTTGATGATGGCGTTCTCCAAAAACGTCGTGCCGTTTTCCTCGGGATCCTCAAAATCGCCCAGCTGGCCGAGCGCCACAAAGCGCACCTCGGGCATGACCTTGCCCAAAATGGCCTCGATCTCGGTGAGCTTATGGGCGTTGCCTGTTGCCACGACGATGGTCGCCGCCGGATCGAGGGTGTCGATGTCGATCTTCTCAAGTGCCACGAGTGGTCTCCTTGTCTCTATAGCAATGCCGTGTTGAGGACGACGAGGACCTCGGCCTCTCTCCCCTCTCAATCAACGGCAGTCTTATACTTCGACGTTTTCCCAGATAAAACCTACCAAAATAAACCTGTCTCTATTTGGCAGGTTAGGCGATGGCTTGGCGCTGAAGCTCGATGAGCTCGGCGATACCCTTGTCGCCCAGGTCGAGCAGGGCGTTGAGGCGTTTGCGGTCGAAGGGCGCCTGCTCGCCGGTGCCCTGGAGCTCGATCATCTCACCGGTTTCGGTGGCGACGAGGTTCATGTCGACCTCGGCATGGCTGTCCTCGGAATAATCGAGGTCAAGCAGCGTATTGCCGTCGACAACGCCCATGGAGATGGCAGCCACCTGGCCGATAAGCGGGATGCGCTCGATCTTGCCCGCCTCGACCCACATGGCGAGGGCGTCGTGCAGCGCCACCCAGGCGCCGGTGATGCTCGCTGTACGCGTGCCGCCATCGGCCTGAATCACATCGCAGTCAACGGTGACGGTGTACTCGCCGAGCGCCTTCATGTTGACGACGGTACGCAGGCTGCGGCCAATGAGGCGCTCGATCTCCATGGAGCGGCCCTTGCGGTTGGCGTGCTCGCGCTTGCAGCGCTTGCCGGTCGACGTCGGCAGCATGGCGTATTCCGCGGTCACCCAGCCGGCCTTAGCTCCCTTTCGCCAACCCGGCACGCCCTCCTCGATAGTGGCGGCGCACAGCACGCGCGTGTCACCGAACTCGGCCAAACACGAGCCGTGGGCGTGCTTCATGACGCCACGGGTGAGCTTAACGGGGCGCAACTCGTTGGCGGCGCGGCCGTTGGCGCGGTTGACCTGCATGTACTCCATAGAAATATCCTTTCGGCAAAAGATGAGGCGAAGGCTTTGGCGGCTGCCTTACATCTATTTCAGCTCATCGATATCGATATGTTCGATGCTCTTGAGCGGCTGACCAAAGATAAAGATGAACGCCACCGAAAACTCGACAATGTTATCGGCCGTCGTGGCAAAACGATGCTGCGGCGCGGCGGCGTCGCCCGCCAGCTGCTCGCGGCGCGTGAGGATATCGGTCAGCTCGCACGTGGTCTCCTCGGCGGAACTCACGACGCGCACCCCAGGCCCCAGCGCATGGCGGATAGGTCCCACCAACAGCGGAAAATGTGTACAGCCGAGCACCACGGTATCGATACCGTGGTCGCGCAGCGGCTCAACCGTGGCACCCACCAGCGCACGCACGGCAGGCGTATCGAAGATGTCCTCGTTCTCAAGCCACTGTTCCTGCAGATGTGCACCCGAGGCGAGCTCGTGTTCGACAACCTCGACAAAGCTCGAGGCAGGACAGCCGTATACATCGACGCCGGCATCTAGATCCTGAATGGCGCGCGTGTAGGCGCCCGAGCGAATAGTGAGGTTGGTGGCGAGCACGCCCACCCGGCGCGTGCGGGTGCTGTTGATTGCCGCACGGGCACCCGGCGCGATCACGCCGATCACAGGAACGTCGCGCACCTGCTGGGCCAGACGCAAGGCCGCAGCAGTCGCCGTATTGCAGGCGATGACCATAATCTTGACGTCGTGCTTCGAAAGCCAACGACCCGCCTGCAACGCAAACGAGCGCACCTCATCCTCGGTGCGCGTGCCGTAGGGGCAGCGTTTGGTGTCGCCAAAGTAGTAGACGGACTCGTGCGGCAGCGCCGTCGCGATGGCGCGCGCAACCGTCAGACCGCCCAAACCAGAATCGAACACGCCAATCGGGCGCGTGTCGCCTGCCGAATTCTCGATATCGGACATTACCTCACCAGTCTCTCTCGAAAAGACATGTCCAAGTGCAGCGACGCCGCGCTACGAACGCGCCGCGACCAGCAGCTCTGCCGTCGCCGCCCAACCGTCGACAATTTTGCCGCGCGTAACGAAAGCGTTCTCGCAAGCAGCCAGGAACTCGGGTGCGCCGGCGCTCGTCAGGCCATTCTCGACCAGGCAGAACGTGCCCACGTGATCGGCCATGTAGAAGTCGGACTCGGAATCGCCGAGCGCGAGCGTCTCCTCGCGCTCGATCCCCAGGTGCTCGCAGAAGCGCGCAATGGCGACGCCTTTGTTGAGGCCCGCGGGGTTGATGTTGAATGCGCGACCGTCCTCGACGCGATCGAGCTCGAGCGTCGTCGGCTTGGACAGGTGAGTCAGATGGCCGTTGCAAGCCCAGATCAGACCGCAGCCGGCCTCGTCCAGGATGGCCTGGACCTCATCGTCGGGCACATCGCCGCGCATGCCGACGGTGACCTCGCGGTACTTGTAGCCGGTCGACATGTCGTTGTGGTACTCGATCTTGTGCGGCCAGCGGGCAAGGATCTTCTCGCACACGCCGGTCTGCTCGATCACCTGGTGCGGAGTAAGGCCACAGGCGGGGTCGTAAGGCATGTCACCGGTCAGATACTCCCAATCGTTGGCCTTGAGGTCGTACATAACCAGACCGCCCATCTCACCAATGTAGGAGTTGAGGCCGAGCACGCGCGCGTCCTCGTGGATCATGGTACGGTTGCGGCCCGAGGTGGGAACCACCTGAATACCAGCGCGAGCGAGCGCCACGACAGCCTCGACGAGTTTGGTCGAGGGGTTGCCGTCGTTGTCGCGCAGCACGCACGAGCCGGGTGCGAGCATCGTGGCATCCAGGTCGGTAAAGACGTACTTGACCTTGGCCAAGCGCTCGCGCATCTCGCCCGAAAGCTCGGCAACGGTCGGCAGGGTGTTGTGGGACATGGTTACTCCGTTTACGTAGAAGGGTTTGGACTTGGACGGCATGTTTTGATTGAGGGAACACGCTTATGGCGACAGCGCACTCAGGGCGCCGCCGCCATCATGGTTCATTAGTCAAACTGGGTAACATCGATCAGGCGATTGGCCAGCGAAAGGTCGCTCTCGATGGGCACGAACTCGTCGCCCACATGCATGAGCTCCTCGTCACCCTTCGCCAACAGCAAGACAATGGTGGGAGCATCGGGGTTGACGTACTCCTCGCGCGCCGCCTTGAACGCCGCATGCACAGCGGCTTCGCGATCGAGGATGATCTTGTTCGGCGTATCGTCGGGAACATGTTCGGCAAGCTCGCGACAGACCTTCATCGGGTCCTCGTGAGCCGGGTCCTCGTTGGCAAAGATCATCAGGTCGGAATATGGTGCTGCCTCGCGCGGAAGCTGCTCGCGGCGCTCCTGTGCCTTGCCGCCGGCAGCGCCAAACACTGCGATAACCGGGCTGGCGGGAAACGCGCGCTTGACCGACGAGAAAAGCGAGCGGAACGAAAGCTGGTTGTGCGCGTAGTCGACGACACAAATCACGCGGCCGTCCTTCGACTCCACGACCTCCATACGACCCGGCACACGCAGTTTGGAGAGGCCCTTCTTGATAGCCTCGATACCGATGCCGATCTCGCGCGCAGCGGCGATAGCGACCAGCGCGTTCTCCACGTTAAAGTCTCCCGCGATACCCAGCAGGACCTTCTCCCCCGCCTCGGACTCGTCGGCACACAGGCCATGCAAGTTGAACTCGATGCTAAAGCCGACCATGCGTACGTCGCTCGCCCACAGGCTTGCCTCGGGATGCTCGACGCCAACGGTCACCAAGCGCTCGGCCGTCGACGCTGCCTCCAGCACACGGTCGACCTCTTCGGTGCCCAGATTCACCACAGCGGTCTTTGCCTGGTCAAAGATCCTGAGTTTGCTCTCAAAATAATCCTCAAACGTGGGGTGTTCGATCGGCGAGATGTGGTCGCGGCCGATGTTGAGGAAGCACGCCACGTCAAACGGCAGATTCTCGACGCGTTGGTACTTGAGCGCCTGGCTCGAGACCTCCATGACCATGGACTGGCGACCGGACGTGCGGCAGTTGGCGATATGGCGCCAGACCTCGGGGGCCTCGGGCGTAGTATTGGTGCTCTCGTAGCACTCGATACCATCGTCGGTACTCACCGATCCGATCATGCCGCAGGACTCGCCCGCCGCTTTGATAATCGACTGGAGCATAAAAGCGGCCGTGGTCTTTCCCTTGGTACCGGTGATGCCCACGATCTTGACGTCGTGGTCGGGACGGTCGTAGACCTCCGGCGGCAACAGGGCCATGGCCGTGCGAACACTATCAACAACCAGCATCGCAGCACCGCTCTCCTTCGCCAGCGGCTCCAGAGACTCGACCAGCGACTCCTCGCACACAAATGCGACGGCGCCCGCATCGAGCGCCATGCTCAAAAACGCGGGCTTAAAGGCAGCACCTTTGCAAAAGAATACGTCACCTGCCGAGACCGCGCGCGAATCAAACGAGCAGCCGGTCACGGCGCGCTCGTCAACCTGCTCTGATGCGCGCAGCTCGCCGCACACGTCGAGAAGCTTGGCAAGCGTATCGACCGTGGTCACGGTCGCGGAATCCGAATGGTGCATCTTTCACCTTTCTCAGCCATTTGGCAGGGACGGCTTTTATAGTAACTGAAACGCACCCACGCAAAAACGGCTCCCGGAGGAGCCGTTACGCGCAGGCGTTCGTAAGCCGAGGCTAGGCAGCCTGAACAGCGGGCTGGTCCTCGTCGATAAAGAAGCGCTTGTACCACACCAGGAACACGAGCGGCGTATAGATCTTGCGCTGGAAATCGCCCTTGCCCGCAAAGTGCAGATCGAGCAGGTGCATGAGCTCGTCGGTATTGAAGAACTCACTTGCCCACGGCGCGGTGAAGTACGCCTTGACATAGTCGTACCACTTTTGCTCGCGCAGCCAGTAGACAATCGGCACCGGGAAGCCCACCTTGGGACGGGTGGCCCACTCATCGGGCAGCGACTTGTTGGCAGCGTGGCGGAGTACCTGCTTGTTGCCGTTCTCGTTGATGCGGTAGCGATCGGGAATGTGCTCGGCGAACTCCATGACTTTGCGGTCCAGGAAGGGCACGCGCAGCTCCAGCGAGTGCGCCATGCACATCTTGTCGGCCTTGAGCAGAATGTCGCCCGGGAGCCACATGTTCATGTCCAGGTACTGCTTCTTGACCAGTTCGGGCTGACCCTTCACGCGTGCGTAGATGGGTGCAGCGAGCTCAAAGGCGCCGTCGCCGGTGTTGTACTCGGGCTTGAGCACGCCGTCGACCTCGCGCTCCGGCCATACCAGAGCCTGTCCCAGGAACGACTTCTCGGGGATCTCGGCACCCTTGACCAGGAAGTTATGTCCCTTGAAGTACGGCATATGCAGCGCCAGGTTACCGAGCGCGCGACGGATGGGCGGCGGCACCATCTTTTTGTACTTGCGCACCGGAACCGTATCCTCGTAGTAGGCGTAGCCGCCAAAGAGTTCGTCGGCGCCTTCGCCCGAAAGCACGACGGTATCGTCCTTGCGGGCCATCTCGGCCAAGAACCACAGCGGCACGGAAGACAGGTTGGACTGCGGCTCGTCCATGTGATACTGGATGTCCTCGAGCGCACCGAAGAACTCGTCGGCGGTAATCATCTTGCGAACGTTTTCGACGCCGAGCTTATCGGAAAGCTCCTTGGCGTAGTTGGTCTCGTTGAAGTTCTTGTAGTCAAAGCCCACCGAGAAGGTCTTGTCGGGCATGAGGCAAGCGGCGATGTAGCTGGAGTCGACGCCACCGGAGAGGAACGACGCGACCTTGACGTCGGCGATGCGATGGGCCTCGACGCTCTCGTGCACGACCTCGTCCAGCTCATCGACATACTCTTCGAACGGCTTCTCGACGGCAGAGTAATCGCAATCCCAGTAGCGCTCGATGTTCATCTTGCCGGTCGGGATATCGACGGTAAAGTAGTGCGCCGGCGGCAGCTTGTAGACACCCTCGAAGAAGGTCTCCGCGGTTGCCGAATACTGCAGCGTCATGTACGGACGCAGGGCCTTTTTGTTGACCGCCTTGTGGAAGTGCGGGTAGTCCAGGAAGCTCTTGATCTCGGAGCCAAAGAGCACGCCCGGAGCGCCGTCGCCCGCATCGGCCATGGGATAGTAGTAAAGCGGCTTGATGCCAAAGATGTCGCGGGCGCCAAAAAGCTTGTTCTTCTTTTTGTCCCAGATGACGAAGGCGTACATACCGCGCAGGCGATCGAGGACGGCCTCGCCCCACTCCTCGTAGCCGTGCAGGAGGCTCTCGGTGTCGGCGCCGCAGTGGAACTTGTAGCCCTTGGCCTCGAGCTCGGAACGGAGTTCTTGGAAGTTGTAGATCTCGCCGTTGAAGACAATGACGACGCTACCGTCCTCGTTGGCCATGGGTTGGGCGCCAGCCTCGGTCAGGTCGAGGATCGACAGGCGGCGGAAGCCGAGGGCAACGCGGCCGTCGATAAACTGACCGCCCATGTCGGGACCGCGATGGACGATGCGGTCCATCATCTTGGTGAGCACCTCGGATTGGTTATCCGTCCCACCGACAAAACCGACAAAACCGCACATATACTATCCCCTCTGCTGTTGCTGGGCATCAAATCGAATCAGTAGCTTTTGAGTATACCCGAGGGCGTAAAGAGGGGCGGAATGTTCAGGCAATCTCAACTGAATCAGCTCCGCTGTGACACGCGCGAGTTACCTTTAATGGATATGAGGTGAATGAGGCGATTGTTTTGCTATACTCTCTCCGCACGGGCGATTGGCGCAACGGTTAGCGCAGGTGCTTTACACGCACAAGGCTGGGGGTTCGAATCCCTCATCGCCCACCACCGAATTGGAAACGGTCCTCGCAAGGGGACCGTTTTTGTTTGGTCCCAGCGCATGGGATTCGAACCCGCCAGGGTGCGGAGCTGAGGAAACGCGAAGCGTTTTCCAGCGCAGCACGCGAGGGCCGTAGGCCCGAAGCGAAAGCGGGCGGCGTCAGCCGCACGCGACATCCCTCATCGCCCACCACTGATTTGATAGGCTCCCAGCAATGGGGGCCTTTCTTTTTTGGACCATCGCAGAGGGATTCGAACCCGCCAGCACGTCTGTCACAAAGGCCGTGGTCAAAAAATGGCAAAAATGAGTACTGCTACTTTGTTTGCAACATATAAATAGACAGTATTTGCTTAAGTTACGCAACATATGTCCATTATAAGGACTAACAGTTGGATCAAAATCATGCTTTCATCGCCATTTCGACTTGTTATCTGGCCTTATTAGTCCAAAATTGCTGCTATCAAATCGGTAGCAGTACTCATATTTGATGTTTTTTGACCAGCAGGACTCCCTGCCTTAGCAAATCTAAGGCAAAACGGGCTCCAGACCGCTGAATCATGCCGCATAAAGCACGTCCACAGTCCGGAACCCGGTCCAAATTGAGTTATTGCACCGCGTTAGCCCAAGACACCCGACAGGATCTCGATCAGGCCGTCCACGTCGGCTTCCTCGCAGACGAGAGGCGGCAAGAAACGCAGCGTATGGGCACCCGTAGCGTTGATCACGGCACCAGCCCCCAATGCACGGGCCACAACGTCGTGAGCATCACCCGCAGTATCGTCAAGATCGCAGCCGAGCATCAGGCCACGGCCACGAACCTCTACCACATGCGGAAGCTTAGCCAGCGCCTGCTCCATATAGGCGCCCACCTTGGCAGCATGCTCGGCATAATCGCCACGCACAAGCGCGGAGAGCGTCGCGGCACATGCCGCGATGGCCAAGCAGCTACCGCCAAAGGTCGAGCCGTGGTCGCCCGGCTTAAACACGTCGGCAATCTCCTTCTTTGCCACGACGGCACCCATGGGCACGCCGTCGGCAATGCCCTTGGCAAGGCTCATGATGTCGGGCTCCACGCCATAGGTCTGGAACGCAAACGGCTTGCCGGAGCGGAAGATGCCGCACTGGACCTCGTCGGCGATAAGCACGGCGCCCACTTCGTGTGCCAGGTCGCGCGCTGCCGCCATAAACCCCTCGGTCATGGGGTGCACGCCACTCTCACCCTGGATCGGTTCGAGCATCACGGCACAAATTTCGCTCCCCAGCTGCTTAAAGATTGCACGCAGTTCATCGACATCGTTGGGCGTGCAGGCCACAAAGCCACCCGGCAGCGGGCGGAAACTGTCCTGCAGCCAATCCTGCATGGTGGCGGCAATGGTCTCGAGCGTACGGCCGTGGAAGCCGCCGCGCATGCACACGATGGTGTTGCCGCCATTACCGGCACGCTTGGCGTACAGGCGCGCGAGCTTCATCGAGCCCTCGTTGGCCTCGGCGCCAGAGTTGGCAAAGAAGGTCTCCCAAACCTGCTCATCCGCAGCCGGGGCACCAAGAGCAGCTGCCGTGGTCTCATCGCCGGCGGCAATGGCATCGGCAAGCACGCGCGCACCATCTACGTCGTCGTTAGCAAGCTTGGACAGCAGCGCCGCGACCTGTCCGCGCTGCTCGATGTAGAAGTAATTGGAGACATGCATGAGCTTTTTGGTCTGTGCCTCGAGCGCCGAGAGCACAGCCGGGTCGCCATGACCTAGGCTGCACACGCCGATGCCGGCAAGAAAGTCGAGGTACTCACGGCCATCGTCGCCGGTGAGCTTCATGCCGTGACCCTCGACAAACTCGACCGGAGAGCGGCCAAAGGTATGCATAACGTAATGGGATTCAAGCGATTGCTGAGCTGCAAGTGACATGGGATGCCTTTCGTTGGGCGCCAGCCGGCGCGGGGCTATGGGTGCAGGAATGGGGCGGCTGCGGGTCAGCTAGACCGTCTGAAGCTTCTCGACCTCGTCAAGGTTCTCGGTCAGACGCGCAGCAAACGTCGAAAGCGGATGCGGATGCGTATCGAACTCGTAAGCCGTCTCGGTGGAATGGATCACGGTGCCGACGCCGGCATCGGTCAGCAGCTCCAGGAGCAGCGAATGCGGCGTAGTACCGTTAATGATGTGGGCACGAAATACGCCGCCGGCAAGCGCATCGACGGCCGCACGTAGCTTGGGAATCATGCCCTTATCGACCTCGCCGCCGTAGAGCATTTCGTTAACCTCGTTGAGCGTTAGGTTGGAGATAAGCGAGTCCTTGTCGCTTAAGTCCTTGTACAGGCCATCGACATCGGTCAAAAAGATCGCGGTATGCGCGTGGAGCGCCGCGGCAACGGCACCGGCGGCGGTATCGGCGTTGATGTTGAAGAAACCGCCGTCCTCCCCCGCCGCGACGGTAGCGATGACGGGGATGTACTCGCTATCGAGTAAGCGCTCGATATAGTCGGTGTTGACGTGCGTCACTTTGCCCACGCGACCGAGCTCGGGGTCGAGCGGCTCGGCGATGAGCGTGCCGGCATCGCTGCCCGACACGCCCACGGCCAGGTTGCCGTGGTGGTTGATGGCAGCAACCAGCTCCTGGTTGACCTTGCCGCCCAACACCTCGCGCACGATATCCATAGTCGCCGGCGTGGTCACGCGCTGGCCGTTCTTAAACTCGACGGGAATATCGTAATGGCTCAGCGCCTCGTTGATAGCCTTGCCGCCGCCGTGCACGATGACGGGGCGCATACCGATGATCTTGAGCAAAACGATATCGCTCATCACGTCGCGGCGCAGCTGCTCATCAACCATGGCGGCTCCGCCATATTTGATAACAACCGTCTTGCCGGTCAGGTTCTTAATCCACGGCAGCGCTTCGAACAGCAGCTGCGCGGTTGCTTCGTTGGATTCGCTCGAACGACAATCGCGTGCGAATTTCATAATCTGCCTCGTCTTTCATATCGTTATCGCGCCGTGCTCCGCTGTCCGCAATCGCGGCAAGATGCGCAGCGTGCCCGGAATCTAGGAACGGTAGTCACCGTTGATGGAGATGTACTCATGCGTGAGGTCGCAGGTCCACACGGTCGTTGCCGCGTCGCCTGCGCCCAGGTCGGCCGAGATCACGATCTCTGGCGCCTCGAAACGTCGTAGAGCCTCGTCCTCGTCAAAGGGAACAGTCAGACCGTCGCGACAGACGGGCATGCCCATCATGTCGATGGAAACGTCTTCCTGATTAAACTTAACGCCGCACTTGCCAAGCGCCATAGCAACACGGCCCCAGTTGCAGTCATGGCCGGCGATGCAGGTCTTAACGAGCGGCGAGTTGGCAACGGCACGGGCAGCGATATCGGCCTCCTCGTCGTTCACGGCGCCGGTAACGTTGACCGTAACAAGCTTGGATGCGCCCTCACCATCGGCGGCGATATTGCGCGCCAGGCTCTCGCACACCTCGTGCACGGCAAATGCCAACTCGTCAAAGGCATCGGAGCCCTCGACGATAGGCTCGGCATCTGCGGCAGCGGCGCCGGAGGCAAGCATGATGCAGGTGTCGTTGGTCGAGGTATCGGAATCGACCGTTACCTTGTTAAAGGTCTGCTTGACGGTCGAGAGCAGCAGGGCATGAAGTGCCGCAGGCTCGACGGGGGCATCGGTGGTGATAACTGCGATCATGGTGGCCATGTTGGGCATGATCATGCCCGAGCCCTTGCACATTCCGCCTACCGTATAGACATTGCCCGCATGACCCGCAGCCTCACTGACGTAGGACACGGCGTACTCCTAGGAGTGCGTGTCGGTCGTCATGATGGCGCGAGCGGCATCGGCGCCACCATGAGCGGAAAGCGCTTCGTAGGCGGCAGGAATGGCGGTCTCAAACGTGTCGATCGGCAGGATCTGGCCGATCACGCCCGTGGAGGCAACCAGGATCTGCTGAGGCTCGCAGCCGATGACCTGCGAAGCGATGTTGCACGTCTCGCGCGCGCAGGCAAGGCCTGTCTCGCCCGTGGCGGCGTTGGCATTGCCAGAGTTGACCGAAACGCCGGCGATAATGCCGTAGCCCTTGTCGGCGCCACCCAGGTTGGCACGGCTCACCTGCACGGGCGCCGCGCAAAAGCGGTTGGTCGTAAACACGCCGGCGCCGGGACAGGGTTTATCGGGCATGACGAGCGCATAGTCCAAGCGCTCGGGATTCTTCCGGAATCCCGCATGGATGCCTGCGGCCTTAAAGCCGGCCGCTGCCGTAACGCCACCCTCGACGGCGCGAATCTTGATATCAAACAGCTCGGTATTCATCGTCCCTACGACTCCTTATATCAAATAAAAAACGGACATCGGTTGGTGCGCCATGCCAGTCGTGATCATGAGACCAGCTTAAGAGTGGCGCCCCACTCGATGCCCGACTACCAAATCGTTAACAATCGAATGTGCTACACCGGGCACGCTACTGTGGGCAAGCCTCGTCGCTCGTCAAAGCCAAAGACGATATTGGCGCACTGGACCGCTTGGCCCGCAGCGCCCTTGCACAAATTGTCGATGGCGCCCGTCGCCACCAGCACGCCCGCGCGCTTGTTGAGCGCGAGGCCAATCTGGGCGGCGTTGGTGCCGACGACCGAAGCCGTCTTGGGCTGCTGGCCGGCGTCGAGCACACGCACAAAGGTGCGCCCAGCGTAGAACTGCTTGTAATAGTCAACAACGTCCTCAAGG
>URYU01000027.1 GCA_900552155.1 uncultured Collinsella sp. | reverse complement strand
TATCCTTGTTGGTATCGGTCGCAGCCTCAGTGGCGTCCTTCAGGAACCAGAAGCCCTGCTTGCACTTGTTCTCATAGCCCGCATCTTTAGCGCTCTGGAAATCCGCCTTATAGTCATCGGTAGACGTGGTGGTCAGAGTCTTCTTGGCAAGCAAAGTAGCAAACTCACGAAGAGCAGAGCCGCTGCCCTTCCACTGGTTCTCGGTGCTCTCAACGGTAGCGTTATCACCAGTCTTGAACACCTTGTCGATCAGGAAGCCCATAGGGTTCTTTTCGGTGCCATTCACGGTGCCGTTGTAGTTAGCATCGGCGTTGTAAGCAGACTTGATGCTCTGCCCGTTAACGGTGCTGGTCATCTCACCCATGACATCTTCAATAACAGCGACGAAGTCGTTGGTGGTATCGATCTCGAAGTTAATAGAGGCATCTTCACCCGCACCGGTAACGGTAACGTTCTTCAGGGTAGCAAGCCTCCAGCCCTTGAACGTATGGTTATACGTAGCGGAATCGTTGTTGGTGATGGTAATGGTGCCCTCCGTCGGCTGTGCGGGATCCGCAGCCTTGGCCGTGGGGGCTGCGCCCAACAGGCCGGTTACGGCGATCGCTACGGCGGCGGCGCCGGCGATCAGCTTTTGTACGAATCGGTTCATGATTCCCCTTTCAGAAATGAGCCCGACATTCATAAACATCTATCTACCAGCGTCATCGGACGGGTCGTCCTGGCGGCGCTTTGTAGCGAACCAATACGCTCCCGCGGCGATGCCGCCCAGAAGCATGAGACCGGCACCCACGAGAAACATGGAGTTCTCGGTCCAACCCGCGCCGGTGAGCGGGAGGTCCGTGAGGACTTTCACGTTGGTGAAGGTAGAGGCGGGTATGGCGTTGGGCGCGTCGGCGGTGCCGATGACGGTGCCCGGACTGAGCACGTTGCCCATGTCGTCCTTTACCTGCGTGACCGTAGTGGAAGTGGTGAGGCCGGAGTACTTGCCGGTCTTCTCGTCCAAGACGGGTTTCACGGTGACGGCCACTTGGACTCGGCCTTGGAGTAGCGGAGCTTGTCGATGGCATCGGCGTCGGGCGCGACCTCCTTCACCGTGTAGGTGTAAGTCTTGGCGCCCGTCGGGTTCGAAGCGTCGTTCGTGGCGAGGTACTCTTTGGAGAACGAGATTTCGCCAAAAGATGCCTCGATGTCGTTGACCTTGGTGGAGTCTGCGGGAGCGACGGAAATAGTCTTCGAGTCAGGCATAGGAGCGCTATCCTTATTTGGCCCCGTAGCCTCGATGCTGAAGTCGAACGCAACGTATTTACCGCTGGAATCCTTCGGCCAGTCCGTATTACGGACGGATTTAATCACCGGGATTTTCACGGACGTAACGGAGCACGAGTCGGAGATGTACGTAATGCCATCAACGATGTTCGGCTGCTCGTTCTCGATCCACGTAATGGAGCCGCTTGTGCTGTCCACCGTGAACTTGTAGGTGTTCTTGTTCAGTTCGTAGCCAAACGGAGCCCAGGTCTCCGTGAGCGTGTACGTGCCCGGCAGCAAATCGGCCAATGTGAACTTGCCATCCTTGGCGTCGGTATCGGCCCAAGTGGTTTCGCTCGGAGTCGATTGGTCACTCACGGTCCAGGACTGCGCCTCAATCAAGCCATCGGCACCCAGTTTCGCAAGCTTCCACTCGGAACCAGCCAAAGGAGTGTGTTCTGCATCGTCCTTCTCCACCTTGGCCCAAGACACCGTACCGGTGATCTTGGTGTTGGCGATGGCACCCGTGGTGTTAGAAGGTGTGAACGGAACCTCGTTCCCGTTCTCATCCACGTAGCCCTGGACATAGTTCACCGACTCACCAGCATTGTTCATGGTTGCGTAGTAGATCTTGTCCGAAACCTGGTAACCCTCCGGAGCCGTCTCCTCTTTGATGTAATAGGTGAATGCCGGGTTAGAATCCGAGATCTCCTTACTCGGATCGGCCTTCTGGTTCAAATAGTTGAACTGAAGCTTGCCATCAGTAGAAGCGTAATCGTTGGCAGCGCCATCCGTTACCGTAACGATGGGACCCGTCCCGTTCTTGGCATCTTTGACAGTGCCGTATATCGTCCACGAGGAACCGGGAAGCAGCTTAGTACCATCCGCAGCGTCGACCTTGCTCCATGCAATGGAGGAACCGTCCGGTGTATACGAGCCAGACCACGGGAAGTTGTGACGCTCCTGGTCCATATCGATAACGGAAGCCGAGTTACCCTCACCAAATGCTGCGGCAACCTTCGGGCTGTTCATTGAGAAATCGGCGCCGGCGTACACACGACCATTGGTGGTCACATGGTCGTCGAAGCTTCCGTTGGGAATGAGAATCGATCCGATCATAGCCGCCGCAGGATCGTCGTCAGTCCACTTGGCACCGGTAGTTGCGCCATCGTATTCCCAGTCCGCGCGGTCCTCTCCCGCGATGCCGCCCCGAATGGTAAGGCTTTGCGTATCGACAAAGTTCCACATGATGGACTGGGAAGCCGTCGCGTATGCTTCACCCAGTGCCTTGCCGGAATATTGAGTTTCGTAACCACGCGAAATCTCGATGCCGTTCCACCAAAAGCGCCAGCCATTGTGGAACTCAATATTCGAAGATCCGGTAACGTTCACAACAACCGAGGCGCCCTCGGGAATGTCCTCGAATGCGAAATCAACGCCACGATAATACTCGTTGTTGTATGTATTGCTCAGCTGAGAAGCATCGATGGTGAACACCTGCTGCATAGAGGTGTTGTCGCCCTTAAACGTGATAAGACGCTCGCTATTCTTGAATTGCTTACCATTGAGCGACGTATCGGCGCAGTCCTCATTGATGGTCTTATACGACCCATCAAACACCAGGCCATAGCTACAATCCGTCTTGTTGTACTTGTTGATGATGTAGCGGTTGTCCTTATCGCACGCCGGAGCAACGCCGTAGCTCACTTTGCCCGTCTTCGCAAACGAATTCAGCTGATTAGAAAGCGTGTTGAGATAGCCTGTCTCTCCGCTGTAATTCGAATAATCCTTGCCATTAATGTCCTTGAGGAAGTTAACTTGGTTGAACAGAGTACTGTCCTGAGCGTTCTCGCCCGCGTACCAATAACCCTGGGTTTTCACCACAGACTGGCGCCCGTTATTAGTATTCCAATAGGTAATGGGACCGGCGATCTTCGCGGTGTAGTCATAGCCAGCGGAGTCAGCCGTTCTCGCTTTGCCGACCCAAGCGCCTTTGTTCCAAGCGCCAACGGTAGTCTTCCCCGGCAAGTCGCCGCTGTAACCAACGCTCATGTTGGTGATCGCACTGTCGATTCCAGCCACCGCAAGCACGGTGCTGCCGTCGACAGGACGGAACTGGGAACCAAAACCAACGGTGCCAAAGCGGAAACCAGCGCCAATACCTTCATAGGGCCAGCTCTCTTTGAGTGGATTCATGGCAAGCTTGCCACGGACCACGGTAAGGCCCTCCGCCTCAGCGGCATATGAGCCGGCGGGGGCGTTGCTCGCATCAAGAGTTTTAGTGTTGCTCGGTTTACCACCGATGTACATGTCGCGGCCGACGTAGGTGGCCACGCCGGGATCGGGGGTAGAGACATCGATATTCGTACCGATGCCGATAGGCGTGGGCTTGTAGATGCCCTTGTTCACAGTGGTAGCCGCGCTCGCAGAGGTGGCCGCGCTGAACGGGGACAGCAGCGTGCTTGCAACGAGAACAGTTGCCATAAAGCTACATGCGGCGAACTTCTTCACTTTGAGCACCCCATTACAGTTTCCTCGGTAGAAACTGTCTGGGTGTCGCTGGCGATGGCCTGCGAGATCGGGGGCATAACGAGCGACAGTACCAGGCTCAAAACGGAAGCTCGCACAAAACGCCTGCCAGTACACGGCGCGTCGCTTTATTACTCTGCTTAGATTTGTCTGAATTCGCTTTCATCGATGTCTCCTCCCCAAGAGACCGCGATCTTGCTCTTTCCCTATCAAACGTATCTGCGCAATCTGTAATTACGCACGCTTGTAGTACATATTGTAACGATTGTTTGAATATCTAAGCAAAAATACCGATAGTTTTGTAGCGAATTCTCAATTCTCTTGACATTTGCTCGGATTAACCTTCGTTTATTCGCTATGAAATATCTATTTCTACTGGTAATTAAGCCAGTTATCAGTTTTTTAATAGCATTTTATTTATTTGCACAACATTTTGCTCAAGAGCATGCGTCCTGTGAACGGTCGAAAATCGACCGTGAACGGTAGATCATTAACTGGGAGGAATAGACTACCAAATTGATGGGAATATCTTTAACTCATCGGTAGTTAGAAGCATGATGTTCAGACAACGTTATTTGAATTTTCGCGCTGATTTTAGGTATCAATTCACCCAAATCGCCAGAGGCCACCGCAAAGGAGCCTGCCCCCTTTGCGGTGGTCCCCCCCGGCGCTATAGCAGATGTTCCTCGATAAAGATCGCGATGCCGTCTTTGTCGTTGCTCGCGGTTACAAAATCGGCGGCGGCACGGGTGGCATCGCTGCCATTTGCCATGGCCACGCCCACGCCGGCGTCGGCCACCATGCAGGTGTCGTTGTCTGCATCGCCAAACACGCAGATGTTCTGGAGCTCCATGTCGTTGAGCTCCGCCACGCGCACAAGGCCGCGCGTCTTGGACACGCGCGGATCCATGAACTCGTAGAGCCGCTGCGTGGTTTGCAGAGCCGCCGCCTTAACAGTGTCATCGGCAAACGTCGACGCCCGCTCAATCACCCGCGGCATTACCTCGGGCGCCATGGTAAACATCACCTTGGGCTGCGGCTCGCGCAAAAACTCGGCAAAATCGACCACCTGATAGGGCACGCCGTCGACACGCGACAGGTGCTCGACGCACGCGTTGCTCTCGGGCACGTAGAACACGCCGTCTCGGGGGCAGACGGGCGTTGCCGGAAGGTCCGCCATGTGCTTGCAGATGCGCGCGATTGTCTCGCCCGACAGCGGATAGCTCAGCTCGTTGATGTCGTGCGCGCGGTCGATGACCTCGGCGCCACCGCAGCCCACCATCACGTCCACCAGGCCTTCGATGCCCCAGAGCTCGTACATGGTCTCGGTCGCGTGGGCGTCGCGCCCGGTGCACAGGCCAAAGAGCACGCCGCGCTCGCGCAGGGCGCGGATCGCCGCCACGGTGCGCGGGGACACCGTGTGCTGACTCGTGAGCAGCGTGCCGTCGATATCGCAGAACACGGCTTTGATGTGGCTGAAGGTGGTGTCCATGGGGGCCTTTCTGGGTTGTGCGGCGGTGTGGGGTGTATTCGTGAACGGCGTACATGGTATACCAAGGCACAGCCGCGGCCCGTCAAAGCAAAAACCACCACAAAGGAGCCTGGCCCCTTTGTGGTGGCCGGACCCGAAGGGTGGCCTGGCCCGGGGCGCAAAGCATCACAACATCCGACGTTTTTCGGCAAAATCGCGATTTTCATCGAATGTTGTGATGGTTTTTACTGCTTCGCGGCACGATCAAAATGCCGGCGTCCAAACAGCAGCAACACCGCGGGAACTGCCGTCACGACCATGCCCGCTCCGATGAGCGTCTGCTGCACGCCAAACGTCGCCGCCAGCCACGGGGCAATCGCCAGCGGGGCCACGCCGGCGAACATGTTGCCAAAGCCCATGACCGAGTTGACGCGACCGCGCTGCTCGAGCGGAGCCGTCGTTTGCACGATCGTGTTGTGGAGCGGGTTGACGACGCCCCAGGCCACGCCAAGGACAATCTGGCCGACAAGGGCTACGCCCACGTACGGCGTCCCCACATAGAGCAGACTTCCCAGGCCCACGGACATAAGTGCCACGAGCAGCGTTTTAAGGTTGACCAGGTGCGGCGGCAAGCGGAGCGCGAGGACGGCGCCCAGCACCGCGCCGACACCGCTGGCCGACGATAGCCAGCCCATCCACTCAACTCCGACGTGCAGGACATCGCGATAGAAAAACGACTCCAGCGGATCGAAGGCTCCATAGCCAAAGTTCGAAAGGAAAATGATGCAAAACAGCAGGGCGAGAACGCTGTTGGTAAAGACTGTCTTGATGCTGGTCGCGAAGGTGACGCGGGTGGACGCGCTGGAGTTGGAGCTTTGTCCCGCACGCTCCCCTTCCTCTGCCGAATCGGCATCCGCATGCCCGGCGACATGGCTGGTCTGCGGCCTAAAGCCCCAACCGGCAATGAGCGCCAACGCGGTAAAGAGCATCATGAGCACGAACACCGCGCGCGACGACGCAGCAGCTGCGACAAAGCCGCCCAGCGTGGGGCCAACGATGATACTCACGTTTGAGAACATGGCGATGGCGGAGTTGATGCCTTTAAGCTCGACAGGATCGTCGGTGAGGTAGGCTGGATAGGATGTGGCGATGGGCTGGGCGAACCCCATCACAAAGCCCAGGAGCACCGCGCCGAGCAAGACGATGCCGGTCGCGCTGCCAAAAACGAGAATCGCCGCGCCGGTTGCCAGCGTGCCCACGATGCTCAACAAGAAATGCCGGCGCGGGCCCCAGGCGTCGAGCGCCGCGCCACCCGCAAAGGATCCCAAGATCACAAATACGTTCATAAAAAGGACGGCTAGCGATGTCGCCACGACCGAGGCATCGTCTGCATAGGTGAGCGTTCCGATGACGCCGATAAAGTAGCTGGTCTGAAAACCGATGTAGATAAGAAAGCGCATCGCCACCAGGCGCTTGGCCTGCATGGACAGCGATGATTGAGGCTTTGAGAAAAGAGGGGCGAGCATGGAGACTCCTTGTTTCATACGAATGCGGACGGCGGGCATTCGCCACCGTCTGTCAAATCAATCTATCCGCATGAAACATTAAGGACGCATCAAGCCCCTTCTCTCCGTTTTTCGCCCGTCATGAACTACTTGGTAGATTGTAAGGCATGTCCCACACATCTACCAAAGCAAAAACCACCACAAAGGTGCCTGGCCCCTTTGTGGTGGAAGTGACGTTTGCCCAGGTAAAACCTGCCAAAATAAACCTGTCCCTATTTGGCATGTTATGGCAGCGCAGCGAGCCGGCTCCAAGTGCCCCAGGTCGCCCCGAAAGAGGAGCGACGCGCACTTTGGTACGCGAGCGACGGCTTGAGGGGCGAGATGGGGTGCTTGGGGCCGGCGCAGCGTCAAGCCTGAAGGTGGTCTTGGATGAGATCGCAGATGGCTCGGGCGTCGTTGATGTTGATGGCTCGGGTCGCAAAGCCGGCGTCGAAGGCCTGACGCGCCAAGGCCTCATTGCAGGCAAGGGCCAGCGTGTGGCCATCGACCAGGTCGAGCGAGCTCTTGCCGCGCAGACGGTCGACACCGGAGCGCGCGACCACGATGTTGTCGAAGCCCTCGGTCTTGTAGCCCTCGATGATCACCACGTCGACATCGTTGTAGCGCGACAGCAGCTCGCGCGCGGGCATCTCGTCCTCCTCGCGCGTGTCGGCGTACTCCGCCCAGCGCGTGGCGCAGATGAGCCCCACGTGCTTGGATCCGGCCTGGTGATGGCGCCATGTGTCCTTAGCGGGCACGTCGATATCAAAGCCGTGATGCCCATGATGCTTGAGCGAACCCACGCGCAGGCCGCGGCGGGTGAGCTCGGCGATAACCTTCTCGACGAGCGTTGTCTTGCCCGAGTTTTGGTAGCCGATAAACGCAATCGCGGGGACGGCCGGGGCCGGAACTGCAGGCGCGACGGCGGCAGGTGCGCTTGCGGGTGCGTCGCCCGCGGCTCCCACGGCCTCAACAGCAGCAGCCTGACGCTCGGCGCGATCCCATATGCCCGAGCGGCCGCCTTCCTTGTGCAGCAGGCGCACGTCGACGATCTCCATGCCGCGATCGACCGCCTTGCACATGTCGTAGATGGTCAGACACGCGGCACTCGCGCCGGTCAGCGCCTCCATCTCGATACCCGTCTTGCCCGTCACGCCGGCCGTGACCAGTACGTGAAAGCCGACCTGCCCGTCCACGCGCGCCGGCGCCCAGCCCTCGGGCACGTCCTCGGCAGGCGTTCCCGACGGAGCGATAGGCGCAATATCGCACTTGCTCTTGGTAATGAGCAGCGGATGGCACATGGGGATGATGTCGCTCGTGCGTTTGATGGCCATGATGCCCGCCACGCGCGCGCAGGCAAGCACGTCGCCCTTTTTGGCGCGGTCCTGCAGCACCATGGCCTGCGTCTCGGGGTGCATGAGGATGGTGCCCTCGGCGATGGCGATGCGATGCGTCTCGGCCTTGTCGGACACGTCGACCATGCGTACCTCGCCCTTGGCGTCCACGTGCGTCAGCTCGTCGCGACGGGCGTCACGGGCGGGCTCGGTGGCAGCGCTGGCAGTCGGCTGCGCAGACGCGTCGGCGTTGCTGTCAGTAGCCGTGACTTTGCGGGCAGACATCGCGGCCCTGCGAGCGGCCTTGGTGGCATCGGCGTACCTGCTCTTGGCCATATGATCATCCTCCGATTTGGGACATAAATCGTTGCGTGCCCTCAATTATCGCGTGTTCCTGCGGTTTGTGGGCCACGGCATCGCGCCAAATCGAAAGTACCTGCATATCATCACCACGGCGCAGGGCGTCGCGCACCGAATACTCGGCATCGCTGAACAGGCACGGACGCACGTTGCCATCGGCCGTCAGGCGCAGACGGTTGCAATTCACACAAAAATGGTTGGACATAGCGCTGATAAAGCCGACCGTTCCCGCCGCGCCCGGAAAGTGCCAATAGCGCGCAGGGCCCGCGCCGGCAGGAGCGTCGTTGATGTCGAGCGGCTCGAGCTCGCCCAGTCCCGTCGCGATGGCCCCGGCATTGATGCGCGCCCGCAGCTCGTCACTCGGCACGGTATCGCTCGCGTCCCACAGCTCGGGATTGAGTGTGGGCGCGTGAGGGTCTACGGCACAATGCGAGCTCGTGTGATCGTCGCCGATAGGCATGTATTCGATAAAGCGCAGGTGGATGGGGCGATCGAGTGTGAGCCGCGCGAGGGCCGCCACATCCTGGTTGAGCCGGCGCACCACAACGCAGTTGACCTTAACGGGCTCAAAGCCCCAAGCCAGTGCCGCGTCGATGCCCGCCATGGTCTGCTCGAGCCGACCCAGACGCGTGATCTTTCCAAAGAGCGTAGGATCGAGTGTGTCGAGCGAGATGTTGACGCGGTTAAGCCCGGCGTCTTTGAGCTGCGGCGCCAGCTTGGGCAGCAGGGCGCCGTTGGTGGTGAGCGAGATATCCTCGATCTGCGGAATCGCGCGGATGTCGCGAATGAGCGGGATAATACGGCGGCTGACCAGCGGCTCGCCGCCCGTCAGGCGCACGCGGCGAATGCCCTCCCCCGCCACCAAGCGCACAAAGCGGGCGATTTCCTCGGCACTGAGTAGCTCATCGTGCGCGCGGGGCGCCACGCCATCGGCCGGCATGCAATAGATGCAGCGGAAATTACACTTGTCGGTAACGGCAATGCGCAGGTAGTTGATATCGCGGCCAAAGCCGTCGTGTTGCACGTGCCCGTCCACGCAGCCCTCCCCTCACGCGGCGTTTTATTCTTCGGAAAACATAATACCCCACGAGAGAATCATGCCGACACCCGTACGACAGGACAGGTCGCTTTGAGCAAGACCGGCTTTCCAAGCCCATCCTCAGCATACAAACCATCACAACATTCGATGCTTTTCCCGATTTTGGCAAAAAACGTCGAATGTTGTGATGGTTTGCCTGCCCACGGCACCCCGCAGAAGGACCAAAGCGCCCCTAAAGGCCGCCGTCCCAGTGTCGAATCACGAATTCTCGCAGGTCGTTCTGACGTTTCTGGAACACCTCGCTTCGGTCGCACTTAAGGCCCATGGCGAGCGCAATGGCGTTCATCGCCCGGTGCAATTGCAGCTGGTGGGCAAACTGAGTCCCGGTGAGGACGATCATCCTAAAGCCCAGCGCGCTCAGCACGGTCATACGCTCCGCATCCGACGCGCTGCGCTGTTTATCAAGATGGTCCGAGCCGTTGTATTCAATCCCCGTACCGCTCGCAGACGCATATACGTCGATCTCGAAATACCCGGACTTAGCGAGATATTTGAACTCGCTGGGAACATCGACCCGATGGTTGAGCTCGATCTTGGCGTATCCCAGCCCTCCCTGGGAACGTTTTGCTACGACCATGATTGCGGTGGCCGTCTCCATGGGCGACCGCGCGCCATCGTGCACGCGCTTGAGCACGGCGGCCGCGCGTATAGCCCCCTGACGAGATCGGTTCTCATTGCAATAGGCAATCAAGTCGGCAACGGTATACCTCTGCCCCATCTCGATATAATCGCCTGTCGACAGATGATTCAAATGGTATCGGGCACAGATTTCGTAGCCATATTCCAGCTGCTCGGGCTCACTCATCCACGAACCCGCTTGGACAAAGCACATGACCTCATCAACCACCAGAAGGCCCTCCGCCACCTCGATAAGATGGCCTGGAGGTACCGGCGCTCCAAACACGTGGCACCTAAATCCAGCCGGCGTCGAGCGCTCAAAATCGAAGTTGACGAGCGTGTCGATATGATCGAGCTCTTCTCGTGGAATACCGAGCGAAACCAGATAGTCGGTAACGATCACAACCGCCGTTGAAGCCCTCAGCCCCTTGGCATCTAGCCCCAATTTGGGCAGGCTCGCGGTCGGCTCCGCCTCGTTGGCAAGCGAGTCCTCATCGTATAGGCTGCTTGCTCGCGAGAGCGGCTCGGACGGGCGCGCCACGTTGTGGTACAGCCAGGCAGTCTTATGGGACAGGACGATCGGCAGGTCCATGAGCCCTCCAATGGAGTCGGATAACCAACCTTATTCCCCTGCCCACGGGTCCGCACACCTTCGTGCGCAAGAAAGCGATTCCACCCGGTCGAGTGGCAGAAAAACCATCACAACATTCGATGCTTTTCCCGATTTTGGCAAAAAACGTCGAATGTTGTGATGGTTTGAGGCGAGGTGAGGGGCACGGAGGGGTCAAAGTATCGCGCTCGAACGGGTTAATCCAGCTCTTTTAAGCCATGCGCCAGCTGCCAGTACTCGCCGTGCTGGGCGAGCAGCTCTTCGTGCGTGCCGCGCTCGATGATGCGGCCGTGTTCGAGGACCATGATGGCGTCGGCGTCGCGGACAGTGGACAGGCGGTGCGCGATCATAAACGTGGTGCGACCGCGCATGATGCGGTCCATACCGCGCTCGATGAGCTTTTCGGTACGCGTGTCGATGGAGCTCGTGGCCTCGTCCAGGATGAGCACCGGCGGATCGGCGACGGCCACGCGCGCGATGGCGAGCAGCTGACGCTGACCCTGCGACAGGTTGGCGCCGTCGGCCGTGACCGGTGTGTCGTAGCCCCGCGGCAGGCGGCGGATAAACGAATCCGCGCAGGCGGCCTCGGCAGCGGCGCGCACTTCCTCGTCGGTCGCGTCGAGCTTGCCAAAGCGGATGTTCTGCGCAATGGTGCCGCTAAACAGGTGCGTGTCCTGCAGCACAATGCCGAGCGACCCGCGCAGGCTGGTCTTGGCAATGTGCTTGACGTCGATGCCGTCGTACGTGATCTCGCCGTCATCGACCTCGTAGAAGCGGTTGATGAGGTTGGTGATGGTCGTCTTGCCGGCACCCGTGGAGCCCACAAACGCGATCTTTTGCACCGGCTTGGCAAAGAGGTTAAGGTCCGTGAGCACGCGGGCGCCCGGCACGTAGGAAAAGTCCACGGCATGGAAGCACACGTCGCCGGCAAGCGGGACCAAGCCGCACGTGAGCTCGGTGCCGTCGGCGGCCACCGCGCGGCCCGACTCATCAACGGCTGCCACGCCATGCAGGTGCCCGTAGACGCCCACGCCCTGGCCCTCGGGAATTTTCCACGCCCACGCGGCATCGCCCGTCTGCACCAGCTCCACGCAGCCCTCGTCCACCTCGGGCTCAAGGTCCATAGCCGCAAACAGGCGCTCGGCACCGGCCAACGCGTTGAGCAAGAAGTTGCCGAGCTGCGTAAACTGGTTGATGGGCATGGCCGCCTGGCGCACGAAGACCAGGTAGCTTGCGAGCGCACCTACGTCGGCGAGCCCCTTGATGCAGAGCATGCCGCCCGCCACGGCGACGATGGCATAGTTGACGTAGCCAATCACGACGGTCATGGGCACCATGGAGTTGGCATAGCTCACGGCTGCGGTGCCGGTGCGGCGAAGCTCGTCGTTGTGGCAGGTGAAGCCGGCGACATTCGCTGCCTCGCGGTTAAAGACCTTGATGACCTTTTGGCCCGAGACCATCTCTTCGATATATCCGTCCAGGTCGCCAAGCGATGCCTGCTGGGCGGCAAAGAAGCGCTTAGAGCGCGCGCCCGAGTAGCGCGCATACAGCACAATGGCCGCATCGCACACGAGCGTGATAATCGTGAGCTGCCAGTTAAGGATGATGAGCATGGCCGTGGTGCCCACAACCTGAATGGCGGCCTGAATCACGTTGGCAAAGCTGTTGTTGAGCGCCTCGGAGACGGTGTCGACGTCGTTGGTGAAAAAGCTCATGATGTCGCCCGAGCGCGTGCTGTCAAAATAACTGAGCGGCAGCGTCTGGATGTGCGCGAACAGGTCGCGGCGAATATCGGACACCACGCGTTGGGCCGCGCGCACCATGATCTGTGAGTAGCCCAGGGCCGAGAGCACGCCCGCGGCGTAGATGCTCGCCGTCAGGATGCCCTGCTTGGCGAGCAGTTCCTCCCCGCCCGTGGCCAAACCGTTAACGATGGGGCGCACCATGTAGGTGCCGGCGAGGCTCGCGATGGCGGCGACGGAGGCGAGCACACCCACCGCGAGCAACGAGAACTTGGCATGCCCCATGTAGGAGAGCAAGCGGCGCACCGTGCGCTTGAGGTCGGCCGGGCGTGCTTGGGCTGCGGTCTTAGGCATGGCGCTCACCCCCTTCCAAGGGCGATTCGCTGGGGACGGAGGAAGACGGATCATTCGCGCAACCATCGTCGCTGCCGTCGCCGGCGTCCGCGTTCCTCGCAAACTCCATCTGCGAGGCATAAATCTCCTGGTATATGTTGTCGCCCGCTAGCAGTTCCTCGTGCGTGCCCACGCCGTGGACACGACCGTCGTCCAATACCACAATGCGATCGGCATCCATGACACTCGCGATGCGCTGGGCGATGATGAGCACGGTCGTATCGGAAATCCGGGCGATGTGCTCGCGAATCTTAGCGTCGGTCGCCATATCGACCGCGCTGGTGGAGTCATCAAAAATGAGCACGCGCGGATGCTTGAGCAGCGTGCGCGCGATGCACAGGCGTTGCTTCTGGCCACCCGAGACACCGGCGCCGCCTTGGCCCAACTCGCCGTCCAGCCCGCCGATGCGATCAAGGAACTCGTCCACGCACGCCGCGCGGCAAGCCGCGAGGAGCTCATCGTCCGACGCCTGCGGATTGCCCCACTGCAGGTTCTCGCGCACGGTACCCGTAAACAGCACATTCTTTTGCAGCACAATGCCCACAGCGTCGCGCAAGGCGGCGAGGTCGTAGTCGCGCACGTCGTGTCCGCCCACAAGCACGGCGCCTTCGGTAGCGTCGTACAGGCGCGCAATCAGCTGCACAAGTGAGCTCTTGCCCGAGCCCGTGCCGCCGAGGATGCCCACCGTCGAGCCGCTCTCGATGCGAAGGTCGATATGCTCGAGCACATCCTCGGCTGCATCCGCGCGGTATTTAAAGGAAACGTCGCGAAACTCGATACTGCCGTCCGCTGGCGCCGCAATCGCGAGGTCTCCCGCGGGGTTGGCGATAAAGGGCTCCTCATCGAGCACCTCGGCGATACGGCCCACACTCGTAAGAGCGCGCGTGAGCAGCAAAAACACGTTGGAAATCATCATGAGCGAATTCATGATCAGCAGCACGTAGCTCATAAAGCCCGTGAGCGAGCCCACGCCCAGCTTGCCGGCGAGAATCATGCGGCCGCCAATCCACAGGATGGAGAGCGCAGCCACGTACATCGACAGCTGAAACACCGGCAGGTTGAGCACCGCGCTGCCAAAGGTCTTTGTCGCAGTGCGCGCGAGCTCGGTATTGACGGTGTCGAACTTGGCCTCCTCGTGCTCGGTACGAACGTAGGCCTTGACGGCACGCACGGCGGTGAGGTCTTCCTGTACCACGCCGTTGAGGTGGTCCATCGAGGTCTGGAGTTGGCGGTAGAGCGGGCTCACGCGATAGGTGATGACGCCCAGCACGATTGCCAGCACGGGCAAGATGATCGCAAAGACGGTGGCGAGCGGGCGCGACAGCATCAGCGCGTAGATAAGGCCGACGATAAGCGTCACCGGGCCGCGCACCATAGGGCGAAAGCCGTTGCCCACAGCATTTTGGATAACGGTGATGTCCGTGGTCATGCGGGTGACGAGCGAGCTGGCGTCGTAGTTGTCCAGGTTACCAAAAGCGAGCGTCTGAATCTTTTTGTACTCGGCCTCGCGCAGGTTAGCGCCTAGGCCCGAGGCAACGCGGGCGGACGTGCGGGCATAACCCAAGCCCAGTACCAGCGAAAGCGCAGCGCACACCAACATGTACGCGCCCTGCAGAAGCATGTAGTTGATATCACCCGCAGGCACGCCCACATCGATGATGTTGGCCATGATGACCGGGATAAACAGTTCGAGCACCGTCTCGACCGACACAAAGAACACGCCGAGGATGGCATCGCGACGGTATGCCCCTAGATAGGAAAACAGTATTTTGAGATTGCGCACGCAGGTTCAACCCCCATCAAACGTTGTTCGCAAACGCACGTATTATTGCGCGCCGAATAATGGTGTCAAGTATTCCGAAATCGTTTTCTGCAAGGTTAGCGCCGGCGGCGAGGTCTCGTGATGTGTGTCCATATTCACTCGGAATAATGGTGCGCGAGACTTTTTCGCTCCGGCGTCATCACAAACCTTGACTCTACAATCGTTGTAGGGTTTTCACTACACTGGTACGTAAACAAACCCAGCCAGAAAGCCCCGCCCATGGAACACGACCTCACACGTGGCAATGTCCTTAAGACCATCGCGGTCTTTGCCCTGCCTTATATGCTCTCGTACTTTTTGCAGATGCTCTACGGCATGGCCGACCTGTACATGATGGGGCAGTTTAGCGGCGCCGCCGGCATCACCGCCGTGGGCAATGGCGCGCAAACGCTCTATATCATTACCGTGACGCTCGTGGGCCTGGCCATGGGAACGACGGTCATCGTCGGTCACGCCGCGGGCTCGCGCCGTTTCGATCGCGCCGAGACCGCCATCGGCAATACCATCACGCTGTTTATGGGCGTCTCGGTGGTACTGGCCGCTGTCCTGCTTGCATTGTGTCCGCAGATTGTGGCACTCATTGGCACGCCGGCCGAGGCAGTCGAAGGAACCGCCGCCTACCTGCGTATCTGCTTTGTCGGCATTCCGTTTATCGCCGCATACAACATTCTTTCGGCCATCTTTCGCGGGCTGGGCGATTCGCGCTCGCCCATGTACGTGATCGGCGTGGCGTGCATCATTAACATCGCGCTCGATTTTCTGTTTATCGGCCACATGGGGCTCGGCCCCGTGGGCGCGGCGCTCGGCACGGTGACCGCCCAGACGGTCAGCGTTGCGCTCGCGCTCGTGTGGCTCAAGAGCCGCCGTACGAACATCCACGTTAAGCGCAGCGACCTGCGTCCCCAGCCCGAGGTGCTCGGCAGCATTCTTAAGATCGGCGTGCCCGTGGCCGTGCAGGACGGCTGCATCCGCGTGGCGGGACAGCCTTTCGGGTTCCTGCGCACGGCCGAGCAGTACGGCGACTACCGCCTGCACGCCGAGTGGCGCTGGATCGGGAAGC
>URYU01000026.1 GCA_900552155.1 uncultured Collinsella sp. | reverse complement strand
CCCTCTCCCCTCTCTCTCTCTCTCCCGCCCCCCTCCCCCCCCCCCCTTGGCTGTCGTTTGTTTTTTTATATCACCCCCGGCCCCCCGCCTGCGGCGACTCGGCTGCGAGCGGCCTGCGATGGGGCCGTTGTTGGCTGGGGCCGCTGGGCTGATGTGAGGGCACGTGGTCGTTGCGGGCCCTGGCCCCGGCGGCGGCCTCGGCGCTTTGCGCCTGCCGCCTTTGGGGACTGTGGGGCGCGGCCGGCAGCTGCGGCGCGTTGCGCCTGCTGCCTGCGGGGACTTTGGGGTCGTGCGGCAGCTGCGGCGCTACGCGCCTGCTGCCTTGGGCGACTTTGGGGTCGATTGGGGTTGTCTGCACAATTCGCGGTATTATGTTGCGGAGTTTTGAAAGGAGCCGCTGGTGGTCACGACGACATTTGCCTCGCCTTTGGGCGAAATCTTGCTTGCCGCTGATGGCCGCGGTCTGACGGGGCTTTGGTTTGAGGGACAGGAGCACTTTGGCTCCACGCTTCTCAAAGAAGATCCCGAACATGTTGAAGGCGCCGATGCAGTTTCCGGTGCTGGTGGCATGTCGTCGGTAAGTCCCGCAAATGGTGCGGCCTCTTCGGTGCTTGAGCGTTCGTGGGCTTGGCTGAATGCTTATTTTGCAGGGCAGGAACCTCGGTTTACGCCGCCGTTGCATTTGATTGGTACGGCGTTTCAGCGTGAAGTTTGGTACGAGCTGCTTTCTATTCCGCGTGGCGAGGTCGCTACGTATGGCGAGATCGCCCAGCGTGTTGCGGCTCGACATCGTGTGCCGGGAAATGAGACACCCGTTGTGTCTCCCCGTGCCGTGGGGGCCGCGGTCGCTCGCAACCCTGTTTCGATTATTGTGCCATGCCATCGCGTGGTGGCGGCCGACGGCTCGCTTAACGGATATGCCGGCGGGCTTGATCGCAAGGAGTGGCTGCTTCGGCTTGAGGGCGCGTACGAGGAGTAACACTCGAGCGCGTTGCATAGCCAAGATGCCGTGAAAGAACGGGACATGCTTTCCGAATGGAGGCTCAGACGGAAACTACGTCCCGGAATTCCGTTTTAAAGCGGGATGCGCTTTCCGAATGGCGTTCCAAGCGGAAACCGTGTCCCGGAATACAGCCTCAGAGTGGGACGCCGTTTCCGGCTGAGACCACCTGCCTGGACATCGATCTACGCCCGCTCCTGCAGGGCGTAGATGGACTTATCCATGTTGAACAGGTAAGCCACGACGCAGACAATAAAGAACATCGGCAAGTTGCCAAAGCCGAAGACTTCGCAGCCAATAAGGATGGGTGCGAGCAGCGTGTTGGTGGCGCTACCAAAGACGGCTGCGTAGCCCAGTGCGGCGCAAAGCGCGATGGACATGCCGAGTTGAGCTTCGTTATGGCGACATCTGGGCAACAGAAAGGCCCGCGTTCCTCAGAGGCAAGATAGGCAATTCTGCTTCTGAGGTAGATCTCAATTCTGCCGACCGCATCAAACATTAACTGCCGGAGGGCTCGGTCAAATTCATACGTGTAGATGATGGTTTCGAATGTTGTGCCTTCGCGAAAGATGGCAATCCCGGACTTGCATTTGGTTTTGTAGGGAAACCAGTAGGCCGACAGTCTGTAGTGGTCGGCTTCGACCAAAGCTCGCTCGAGTTCGCTTTGATCAGAGCACTTAAGACCCTTGTTTTCTGTCAATAGTGCTATTTGTTCGTTGATGGATATCCGCGACTTCTGGTATTTCATTTAAGCCTCTTGATAGAAAAAGAGCTGGAGTTGCGCATCGTTGAGAGGCTTTCCAGCTTTAGCAAAACAAACTTATAAGATGCGACGGGCCGCGTCAAGATAATTACCGGACGGCCTAGGAGGCGGCTGGTTGGCTGGCTTAAAACCCAGCGCGTGAAATGACGCTCCACGCTATTCAGCGCGCTTGATAGGATGACGAACCACAGTCTTAAGTTTCTCCGGTGCACATTTGCGTGGATCGGAGAGATAGATTTCGTGATGTAAACGGGTGTCTGAGAGGTCGGGGACATAGCCCAGCTCGGTCGCGTATTCATGCATAGCGTCTACGGTCGCCGGTTCGTTGTCGTAGGGCCCGGTGTGCATGCATTGAACGCAGAGACCCTCGTCAACTTTAAGCAGTTCGACGGCGGAAAAGTCCAGTTTCTTTTTGGTCGTGGCTTCCGCAACTGCCCAGTCAAAGTCATCTCGGGTGACGAAATCGGGTAGGCGGATGCACGAGATAAAGTTGAAATCGTCCTTGCGTACATAATCGATGTCGCCGCTCGGGGAGTCTTGCCACCAGAAGCCCTCGAGCGGCGGTACCACAAAGTCGAAATAGCCCTCGATACTCCTTGAGCCTTTCTTTGACATCTTGACGGTATAGGCGATGCCGTAAAGCAGCGGCAGGGCATTTTGATACTCGCCACCTTCGGTATTTGGGTCGCCCTTTCCGCGAACGGCTACGTAGCTCATAGGCGGGACAGTTACGATGCTCGGCTTGTTTGCAGGTTTGTAGAGCTCCTTGCATTCCTTCTTAAAGTCGAACGCCATGTTGGCCGCCTTTCTGCGTATTGGCCTGCTTAGATAGCTGAATCATACCATAGAAACGAACAGCTGTTCGAATGATTTGGCTGACAGATTGAGATGCGTGTGTTGTGTTTGGCGGTCGGCCTGACCCAATCGATGATTTCTCTGCCTCCCCGGCGCCTCATCTATAGCTGCCGTTTTCCCATATAAAACCTGCTAAAATGAACCTGTCCCTTTTTGGTCGGTGCGAAATGGGTAATACTAAAGAGTTATCCGACCAGATGGGAACCGATCGATGGCCTATATCGAATTTAAAGACGTCATCAAAGCATACGGCGAGGGCGATGCCCGTATCCACGCGCTCGACGGCGCGAGCTTTACGGTCGAGCGCGGCGAGCTCGCCATTATCCTGGGTGCCTCGGGTGCCGGCAAGACCACGGCGCTCAACATCCTGGGCGGTATGGACACGGTAACCTCTGGCACCGTAACGGTGGACGGGCGCGACGTGAGTTCTGCTAACGAGGCGCAGCTCGTGGAATACCGCCGCGCCGACGTCGGCTTTGTCTTCCAGTTCTACAATCTGGTCCCTAACCTGACGGCGCTCGAAAACGTCGAACTCGCGGCGCAAATCTGCCCCGATTCGCTCGATGCCGAGCAAACGCTTTGCCAGGTTGGCTTGGGTGAGCGCCTCGCCAACTTCCCCGCGCAGCTTTCGGGCGGCCAGCAGCAGCGCGTGTCCATTGCCCGCGCACTGGCAAAGAACCCCAAGCTGCTTTTGTGCGACGAGCCCACGGGCGCACTTGACTATAAAACCGGCAAGCAGATCTTGCAGCTGCTGCAGGACACTTGCCGCAAGCAGGGCATTACGGTCATCATCATCACCCACAACTCCGCGCTGGCGCCCATGGCCGATCGCCTGATCCGCTTTAAGAACGGTCGCGTGGAGAGCGAGACGGTCCAGCAAAATCCCGTGCCTATCGAGACGATCGAGTGGTAGCGCCCATGGACCAAGACCGCCAAAACAGCCTACGCCGCGACGCGCAGAACACGGAGCGCGAGCAGGATTTTACGACCTACCGCACTGCCCAAAGCTCAAACGATATGGTGCCGACGGTTTTTCGCCGTGGCATCTACCGCACAATCCGAGGCAGTCTTAAGCGCTTTTTGTCAATCGTGGTCATCACCGCGCTTGGCGTGAGCGTGATGTGCGGCCTTAAGGCGGGTTGCGAGGACCTGTGTGATTCGGTTGATGCCTACTTCGACCAGCAAAATGTCTATGACATTAACGTGCAGTCGACCTATGGCCTGACTGACGATGATCTCGACGCCATACAAGAGGTCGATGGCGTCGAAACGGCCGAGGGCATCTGCACCGAGACCGCCTACACCGCCGTGGGCACAACGCGCGAGCGCGTGGTCGTGCAAAGTCTCTCCAAGGAGAACATCGATCAGCCGGTGCTCGTGAACGGCGATTTGCCCGAGAGCGCCGATGAAGTCGCGGTGACTTCGAAGTTCCTGAAGGCATCGGGCAAGAAAATCGGCGATACGGTGAGTTTTGCCGCCAATGACGCGAGCTCGTCCAATCAAAGCGCCAAGGACCAGTTTGCCGCGGGCGATTACACCATTACGGCTGAGGTCCTCGACCCCACTGATGTAAGTTCTGACTCGACAGTCAACGCCTTTCGCGCTGCTTCGGCGGCGGACTATAAGTTCTATGTGAGCGAGGACGCCGCGACATCTTCTTCCTACTCCGCGGTCCACGTGATCGTCGAGGGAGCCAAGAGCCTCAACTCCTATTCGGATTCCTACGCGGCAAAGATCAATGAGGTCAAGGGCAATATCGAGAAGATCCGCGAGGAGCGTGAGAAGGCGCGCGCCCAGGAGCTGACGGTCGACACGCCGGCGAGCTTGGACGCGGCTGAGCGTCAGGCGTATATGCTCTTTGGGATTGAGCAGGACAACATCAATCGCATGGCCGAGGGCGGCGACGAGCGTGCGCAGGCGCAAGCCGACCTGGATCAGCGTCGCGCCGCTGCCGATCAACAGTTTGCCGATGCCCGCGCCGAGCTTTCCGATCTGGGCGAATGCACCTGGTACATCCAGGACCGCGGCAACATCGCAAGCTACTCGAGCGTCGAGAGCGACAGCTCGTCAATTGAGGCCATCGCCACGGTGTTCCCGTTCATCTTCTTTATCGTCGCCGTGCTCATCAGCCTCACCACCGCCACGCGTATGGTCGAGGAGGAGCGCACGCTCATCGGCCTGTATAAGGCACTCGGTTATTCGCGCGGACGCATCCTGTCCAAATACGTGGACTATGCGCTGTGGGCTTGTCTGATCGGCGGCGTGCTCGGCAACATCATCGGATTTGTGGGCCTGCCGCTGTTCCTGTTTACGGTGTTCGACGACATGTACTCGCTGCCCCAGATGCTGCTTTCGTACGACATCGTGTCGTCGATTGTGTCGGTGGCGCTGTTTGCCGTGGGCGTGGTGGGCGCCACGATTATCGCCTGCCGCCACGAGATGGCCGAGACCCCTGCCTCGCTCATGCGCCCCAAGGCTCCGCGCGCCGGCTCGCGCATTCTGCTCGAGCGCATCGGCTTTATCTGGCGCCGCATGGGCTTCTTAAACAAGGTGGCAGCACGTAACCTGTTCCGCTACAAAAAGCGCGCCTTCATGACCATCTTCGGTATCGCTGGCTGCACGGCGCTCGTGATCTGCGGCATGGGCATCCGTGACACGTCGGTGGCGCTTTCGCCCAAACAGTACGGGCATATCACGCGCTACGACCTGCTGGCGGTCGCCAATCCCGACGATTTTTCGCAGACGTGCGCGGCATTGGATGAGCGCAGCGCGGCCAATGATTCCAACGTGACCGTGACTTCGACGCTGCCGATTATGACCGACAACGTCACCTTTACGTTTGGCGGCAAGAGCGAGACCGTGCAGCTCATCGTGATTCCCGACGACCGCACGGGTGACTTGGGCGATTACGTGCGCCTGGAGGATGAGTCCAAAGAACCGCTGTCTTTGCGTGACGGAGACGTGTATCTGAGCAAGAGTTCACAGCTGGTGCTGGGGATTCAGCTGGGCGATACGGCTCACGTCCAGGATTCGTCGCTCAATGTTGCCAAGGTCAAAGTCAGCGACATTTCGCTTAACTATCTGGGCAACACGCTTTACATGACGCAGGGCACCTATGAGCGCGCGTTCGGTCGAAGTGCACGCCTTAACGGCGTTTTTGTGCTGCTTAAGGGTTCGTCGGCCGACCAGATTGCGTTTAGCAAGAATCTTAAGAGTGACGGTTGGCTCACCATCTCGAGCACGGCCGAACATTGGCAGAACTACGAGGCGAACTTTACGATTATCAATTCGGTCGTGGTGCTCGTGACTTTTATGGCGGCGTGCCTGTCGTTTGTGGTGGTGTTTACGCTGTCTAACACGAATATCTCCGAGCGCGAGCGCGAGCTGGCGACCATTAAGGTGCTGGGGTTCCGTCGCGGCGAGGTGCACCACTACGTCAACAAGGAGACGTTGATCCTCACGGCGATTGGTGCCGCTCTGGGCGTGCCGCTAGGCGGTTTGCTGGCCGAGAGCTTTACCTACATTTTGCAGATGCCGTCGCTGTACTTTGACGTCGAGGTCGAGCCGCTAAGCTACGTGCTCGCCGTAGTGCTTTCCTTCGGCTTTACGTTTATCGTCAACCTCGCCACCAACCGAACGCTCAACAAGATCGACATGGTCGGCGCCCTCAAGAGCGCCGAGTAACCTGCCTGGGATTCAAGCCGTAGCGAGCTGTAACGTACCACAACCGCATTTTTGCATAAACCGCCCCGCCGATTGCATATTTCGGCGGGGCGGTTGCTTTTTGCCTACGGGTAACCCAGGGGGCGGCGTGCAAATTCCGGAGAATTCAGCATCCCGGAGTCCGCGGGTGTGGGAGCGGGCGCACAAAAGCGCATTGAAAGCCTGACTTTGAGCTCCGGCGCCTCGAGGACCGCTCATTTTTTTGCAGAATGCGGCCCGCGGCGCCTGTCTCTCGCCCAAAATCCAGTATGCAGGCACCCTCGGCTGCTGAATACTCCCAAAAATGCACGCCGCATCCTACCCCAGGCACCCGCAGCAAGAAGACGAATAGTCTCGGCCTCCGATGAGAGCAATTTCGGCCGAGGCTATTCGTCGCCGAAGCTGATGCCCAACGCCTTGGCCTCGCGCACCAGATCGCTCTGGGGATCGACAAACTTGAGCTTGCCAGCGACATCCTCGAGCGGCATATGGCACATCTTGCCGTCACGCAGGGCAATCATGTAGCCAAACTCGCCGCGTAGGCAGCCGAGAGCTGCCTCGACGCCGCACTGGGTCGCAAAGATGCGGTCCTGGGCGTCGGGTTGGCCGCCGCGCTGCGTGTGGCCGGGGATGGCGACGCGGGTCTCGCGACCGGTCTTGGCCTCGATCTCCTTGGCGATGTCGTAGACGATCGACGGGCTCGTGCGCTCGGCGAGCTGTTTCTTGTACTCCTTCTTGGACAGCGCCGCGTCCTCCTTGGAGATAGCGCCCTCGGCGACGGCTACGATCGTAAAGCGGCTGCCGGTTTCCATGCGATGCTCGATGGTCTTGATGACGTTATCCATGTCGTAGGGGATTTCGGGGATCAAGATGACATCCGCGCCGCCCGCGACGCCGGCGTACAGCGGGATCCAGCCAACCTTGTGGCCCATGATCTCGATGACAAACACGCGGCCGTGGCTCGAGGCGGTAGTGTGGATGTCGTCGATGCACTTGGTGGCGACGTCGATGGCGCTCGTAAAGCCAAACGTCAGCTCGGTGCCCCAGGTGTCGTTATCGATGGTCTTGGGCAGGGCGATATCGTTGAGACCCTCTTCGCGCAGGCGGTTGGCAGTCTTGGTGGAGCCGTTGCCGCCCAGCATAAACAGGCAGTCGAGCTGCAGCTTGTGATAGGTGTGGACCATCGCCGGCACCTTCTCGACACCATCGGCTTCGGGGGTATCCAGGCGCTTGAACGGTGTGCGGCTCGTGCCCAGGATGGTGCCGCCGCGGGTGAGGATGCCGCTAAAATCGGCGGGCGTCATGACGCGGAACCTGCTGTAGATAAGGCCCTGGTAGCCGTCCTCAAAACCGTAGATCTCGATAGGTTCTTCGCTATTGGTCATAAGCGTTTTGACGATGCCGCGCATGGTGGCGTTGAGCGCCTGACAGTCGCCGCCACTGGTAAGAAGACCGATCCTGAGCATGATGAATCCTTCCGGGCAAGTTATAACATGCGCATAAGTTTACCCCCGCACACTGTTGATACGGGGGTAAAACGTGTTAGCTCAAGCGTATGGAAATGTAAGCAACGTCAGGGAACGTAAGGTCGACGGGCCTGGCTCCTTACAGTGCGAAGGCATCGACGTTGCCCCAGTGGCGGCGCAGCGTGATGGCGGCAGCGGGCTCGGTATTGTCAAAGACGACCGACCATTGCGTATTGCTGGTGATGTCTTCCGGATTGGGCTCTTGCGCTGCGGCGCGTAGGGCCTTCCAAGCGACTGTTTCGTCCTGGGCACCGACATGAGCGTCAAGGACATCGGCGATTGCAACGGCACGCTCTTTACCATGGCCCAGCTCGCCATTCTTTTGGTTGGGCAGCACTTCGTCGTCATGGCAGGCGTAGAAGTTCGTAACCTGGCGTACAGGAGTCGCCTTGCATGCACGGTCGGGGGCGCGCGGATCCCATTCAACCACCCGCGCGTCACCGGCGGCGTCGTTGATAAAGAAGTGGTAATCGCGTCCTGCCATGGCGTGCATGTCGTAGGCGGAAAGCAGGTCGACAGCTTCTTGCGTGGTGGCGGCACGGTCGAGCACCAGACGGATGGCGAGCGAAGTGTTGATGACGGGGCGTTGCGTGTCCTGGTCACAGGGCTTGGAATCCAGAGTGAGTACGGCAATGGACACGCCGCATTCGTTAACACCGTCGAGCTGGGCAAACGGGCCCATGAGTGCGGAGGCGCGTCCGCCGACGGAGTCAAGCGGAGTGTTATCGCCCAGGTTGTTAAGGGCAGCAAACCCGATGGAGGCATAGCCGTCGCGTGGGTGATTGCGCACCAGCAGCGCCGAGGTGTCGTCCTTAAAGTCGTAATTGCGACCGGTGCGCACGCGGCCTTCGGCATCTACGGCGACAAAAGCGCTGCAGGCAAACTGGGGCGCCTGGACATGTACTGGCACACCGGGCAGCACCTGCGCCACCACGGCATCGATGTAGGCCTGGTCGTTGCGCACGCCAGCGGCGATGATGCGATCAAGATCGTAGTCGTAGGCGATGTCGATTGCGTACAGGTCATAGCTATCCGCGTAGCCGGTCAAGCGTTTGAGCGACGCGGCGGACTTGATTTGCTTGCGGTAAACGATGCCGGTGGCGGCGGCAAGGCCGACGGCGACTCCCGCGACACCGCAGGCGATGGCAATGTTACGTGGCTTCATGACGGCTCCTCTCGTCCTGTTAGCGTAATTGTCGCAAAAGGTGCACGGGCATGATGGCTCAACTTGGCGAGCGGCGCGGGATTAAACGCGGAATGAAGAGTGTGGCGCTGGCGTGGCGGGGTATGCTGGAAGGGACCATCAACCCAGCGAAAGGGGAGAGCATGACGGATCAGGAAACGCCCGAGCGCGCGCATGTGACGGCCGACGATATCGAGGCCGCCAACGACCTTATCGACTTTATCGAGGCATGCCCCAGCATGTTCCATACGGCGGCGACCATTATGGCCGAACTCGACGAGGCGGGCTTTACCTACCTGTCCGAGAACGCGGCGTGGGATATCGAGCCGGGCGGTCGCTATTACACGCAGCGCAACACCTCGAGCGTCGTTGCCTTTAAGGTGGGCGAGGACCTGGCTGCTACGTGGGGCGAGGGCGGCGTTGCCGGCGACTATCATTTTCAGCTCACGGCGTCGCACAGCGATTCGCCGACGTTTAAGGTCAAGGCCGTGCCTGAGCTTGACGGCGCGGGCGAGACGCTGCGCCTGAACACCGAGGCCTACGGCGGCATGATCGACTACACCTGGTTCGATCGCCCGCTGGCGCTGGCTGGACGCGTGTTGGTACGCGAAGGCGACCGTATTGAGAGCCGCCTGCTTTCCACCGAGCGCGAGGTCGCTATTATCCCGAGCCTTGCCATCCACATGAACCGCGGCGTTAACGAGGGCTTTGCTCCCAACCGAGCCGTCGACCTGTGCCCGCTCATCAGCGCCGGCGAGCTTAAGCAGGGCGACTTCGATGCCCTGATCGCCGACGAGCTGGACGTTGAGCCCGAGCAGATTCTGGGCCGCGATCTGTTCCTGGTCAATCGTCAGGATGCGCGCATTTGGGGCTGGGCCGATGAGTTTATCTCGACGCCCAAGCTCGACGACCTGGCCTGTGCCTATACCTCGCTACAGGCATTTTTGGGCGCCGAAAACGCGCACGACGTCTCGGTCTTCTGCTGCTTCGATAACGAGGAGGTTGGCTCCGAGACCAAGCAGGGCGCCATGTCGACCTTCTTGGCCGACGCGCTGCGCCGCATCAACGGATCGCTGGGCTTTGACGACGAGTCGTATCATCGCGCCCTTGCCGCATCGATGCTCGTGAGCTGCGACAACGCGCATGCCGTGCACCCCAACCACGCCGAGAAGTGCGATGCGCGCAACCAGGTTGTGCTCAACGGCGGCATCGTCATCAAGGAAGCCGCCAACCAGCACTATTGCACCGATGCCTTTAGCCGCGCGGTGTTCCAGGCAATTTGCGATGACGCTGGCGTGCCCACGCAGGCCTTCGCCAACAAGAGCGATATGGCGGGTGGCTCCACGCTCGGCAACCTGTCGAACATGCAGGCGAGCATGCATGCCGTGGACGTGGGCCTGCCGCAGCTGGCCATGCACTCAAGCTACGAGACCGGCGGCGTGCGCGACGTGATGTACGCCATCCGCGCCCTCACCGCCTTCTACGAGCGAAACCTAACCATCAACGGCGCCGAAAGCGTGGAGCTCTAAAACCTACCAAAAAGGGACAGGTTCATTTTGGCAGGCTTTATCTGGGCAAATGCCGCAATGCCAACAGCTGGACGGAATTGTTAAGACACCGCGGGTTGAGCAAACGTCAGCGAGCGACGTCCAGAACGAACAAGTTGGCATGAAAAAGGCGAGGCATTGACCTTCTGGTCATGCCTCGCCTTTTGAATGACAAATTGTCGCTCTGGGCGGCGCGCAGCGTCGACCGGTCCGCCGTTCGTTAGAACGGCGGAACCCTAATGTTCGATCCAGCAGCGCAGGGTCTCGCCGGCTTGCAGGTGACGCAGGTTCTCCGCGGCGATGTCGACCACGTTATTGAGCGTGGCGGCTAGGTGGAACCAGCCGGAGATGTGCGGCGTGATGAGCATGTTGGGCGCATCCCACAGGGGGCTTGTCGCAGGCAGCGGCTCGGGGTCGGTGACGTCGACCGCGGCACCGGCGAGATGCCCCGACTCAAGAGCGGTAACCAAGTCGTCGGCAACCACAAGATCGCCGCGGCCGCCGTTGGCAAAGAAGGCGCCCGGCTTCATCGCGGCGAAGAACTCGGCGTTCGCCAGCCCGCGGGTCTCGGGCGTGCTGGGCATAAAGGATGCGACGACGTCTGCCTCGGCCAGGCGCTCAGGGAGGGCGTCCATGCCGTCCATGTCCTCGAACACAATGGGGTAGACGAGTGGATGGCGCTTGATGCCGCGGACGTGCGCGCCCATGTTGCGGCAGAGCGTGGCAAAGTGGCCGCCGATATCGCCCGCGCCCAGCACCAGCACATTGGTGTTTTTGAGCGAGGTAACCGGCCCCAAATCCTCCCAGTGATGCTCGCGCTGCAGGTCCTGGTAGCCAGGCAGGCGCTTCATCAAAGACAGCACCATGGCAAACATATGCTCGCTCACGGCCTGACCGTAGGCGCCGATTGAGCAAGACAGCTTGGCTTCAGCCGGCACGGTGCCGGCGGCGAGGTAGTCGTCATAGCCGGCGGTCTGCAATTGCAACAGCTGGAGATGCTCGCATGCCGTGAGCATGTCAGGGTCGATGTTGCCCAGGATCACGTCGGCATCGGCGACCTGCTCACGTGTGGCGGCGTCGGCGCTCGTGTAGATAAAGTCCTCGCCCGGAGCGCTCGACTCAAGAATTGCGCGATGGCGGTCGTTGACGGGCAACAAAACCAGGATGTTCACAAGCAGTCCTCTCCGCTCGACCTGCCAAAAAGGGACAGGTTTGTTTTGGCAGGTTATATCTGGTAAAACGCTATAAAAACGCCGGGCTTCGCGATGGTTAACATATCCGTCGCGAAGCCCGGCGCCTCCGCGGCTACCAGCTCAGCAGCTCGTAGCCGTCCTCGGTCACCACGAGCTGTACCTCGCATTGGGCCGAATCGCTGCCGTCCTTGGTGCGTACGCACCAGCCGTCACCCTTGCTAATCTTGATGTCGGGCGCTCCGGCATTGACCATGGGCTCGATGGTAAAGACCATGCCGGGGGCCATGATGGTGTCCACATCGGGTGCCTCGGTGGTAAAGCCCACAAACGGGTCCTCGTGGAACTCCTTGCCAATGCCGTGTCCGCCGTACTCGCGCACCACGCTAAAGCCGGCGTCCTCGACTGTCTTTTGCACGGCCTCGGCCATAACGGACAGCGGCAGCCATGGCTTGACGGCCGCCAGACCCGCCTCCACGCTGGCGCGGGTGACGTCGACCAGGCGCTGGCGCTCGGTAGAGACCTTGCCGATGCAGAACATGCGGCTTGAGTCGCTAAAGTAGCCGTCTAGGATCGTGGAACAGTCCACGTTGATGATGTCGCCCTCGTGCAGCACATCCGTATCGCAGGGGATACCGTGGCAGACCACATCGTTGATCGAGGTGCACACGCTCTTGGGATAGCCCTCGTAGTTGAGATCGGCCGGCGTGCCACCGTGCTCGACGGTGTAGTCGTAGATCATCTGGTCGATCTGGTTGGTGGTCATGCCTGCGGCGATATGCTCGCCCACATAATCGAGCACGCCCACGTTGATGGCGGCCGAGCGTTTGATGCCCTCGATATCGGCGGGCGTCTTGTAGAGCATGCGGGGCAGGACCTCCCAGCCCTCTTCCCACAGGCGCTCGAGGCGCTCGTCGAAGGCGCTATGGCATTTCTTATATTTTTTGCCGCTGCCGCACCAGCAAGCATCGTTGCGGCCGGGTACGGGTCCGTTGTCAAACATGGCTAACTTCCTTTCATTCGCAGCTAGTATAGCCCACCCACGCGTCCATAAAAGTCGCGGTGATATAGTTCCGATTTAAGCGGTTTAACAGCATAAATAGGAACTATATCACCGCAACTGATGGAGCGGGATGGCTGACACTAGCTGCTGCGTGGTTTTGCTAGTAGCTCACCTGGCAGGGGATGCCGAGGGCTTGGACGCGCGCGGCAATGGCATCGAGGACGTCGGGCGCCGCTTTGGCAAGGCCGGCGATCGGTGTCTCGCGCGCCACCGTGTAGATGGTCGCCTCCTGCGGGTGAATGCGCTCGAGCGCCGCGAGCCAAGGGCCAACGTACTCCTCGCCGGTGGTATCGAGAGACTTGCCCCGGTACTCGCCGCTCAAAAACATCGTTTGGATAATGACGTGGCCTTTGAAGCTCGCGAACGTCTCGATCTGGTGCTCCACATCGTAAGGGCCAACGGGTTGATCGAGCAGCTGGATAAATGCCGGGTCGACCGTATCGAGCTTGAGGATGTTGTCGTCGACCATCATGAGCGCATCGTGTACCTGGGGACGGTCGGCGCGCGTGCCGTTGGAGAGCACGGCAATCTTGGTGTTTGGGGCCAGCTGATCGCGAAGCGCGGCAGCGCCGGCGATGGCCTGCGGAAACTCTGGCGCGGCGGTGGGCTCGCCATTGCCGGCAAACGTGATTACATCGGGCAGCTCACCCTCGAGCGCCATCTCGCGCAATTTGGCCTCGAGTGCGTCGAGCACCACGGCAGCCGTGTTATAGGGCTCGTGACAGGGGCGCTCGGCGTTGAGACCGTTCTCGCAGTAGATGCAGTCGAACGTGCAGATCTTGCCGCTCGCCGGCATCATATTGACACCGAGCGAAAGGCCCAGGCGACGGCTGCGGACGGGTCCAAAGATGGGGCTGGCATTTAAAAACGTAGACATAGGCATATGCTCCTTGGGACAGTTGAGTTTAAGCATAGCATCGGCCTTCATGTGGGTCGCGGGTTTGGGTGCTGTTGTTTAGGCGGAAACCTTGCAATCGGGTGAGTTTACGAAACCCTGTCATGAAAGGGTGCGAGTCGGGTACAGTAAGCGCATTCATGTACGCACAAAATGACGCCATCTGACCAAGCCGCATCCCGGCACGACCTGGTGGCGTTGACGATGGGAACACAGTATGGATTTTACGGTCGAGAATGCGGGCACCACGATTGCCTGCCGCGAGTATGCCGGCCCGGATGCATCGTCCGATACACCCGCCTTGGTGTGCGTGCACGGTGCGTGCGTCGACGGTGTCTTTTTTGACGGTATCGCCCGCGAGCTCGCCTGTGACTATCGTGTCATTGCCTACGACCGCCGCGGTTGCGGCGAGAGCGGCGACGCTGCAGACGGACGCTACGATCTCGCCGCCCAGGCCGCCGACCTGCAGGCCGTTATCGAGCATATTGGCGCTCCGGCAAACGTGCTCGCGCACAGTGCCGGTACGTTGGTGACCCTGGAGCTTCTCCGTGCAAACCCCGCCATAATTTCGCGTGCGATCCTGCATGAACCCGCCGTGACAAACGAGGGTACCGGTCTGGGCGCGGCCCCGGTTTTGCTCGAGATGATCGCCGCGGGAAAGGTCTCCAGGGCATTACGGGCCTTCCTGGGCGCCATCGGCGATTCGGACCCTGAGGCTCCCAAGACAACCGAGGCAGAAGCCAAGCATGCCCTGCGCAACGGTCGTAGTTTCATGGCAAACGAATACGGGATTACTATGACTTGCGTTCCCGATTGGGATAGCGTTCGCGCGTCGAAAACGATGGCCGCCGTGCTTCTGGGTGAGCTCTCGGTTGGCACGCCCCGCGAGGCGGGCACGAGGATGGCGGCTGAGCTTTTGGGCTGTCCGCTCGTAACGATTCCCGGGGCGCACAACGGCCTGCGCGATCGCCCGGCAGCGGCTGCCCGGGCTGTCCGTGGCATCCTGGGGCTCTAGCAGCCGCAATAGCCAAAGCGGGCTTCACCCGCAGACGTTTCGGCCGTGTTAACAAATGTGTTCAAAACCTCACGTCTGCGGCTTCAATCGCGCCGTCTGCCAACTCATAAAAATGTAACAGCATTCACGTGCTTACCTGCATCGACAAGGTGTTACCCTTGTAACATTTGGAACCCACCGCTTCATGCGAAACTATCGAAAGGGCCCCATATGCTCAATAATCACGAGGTCAATCTAACCGACGAGGAGGCTGCCGCCGAGGTCGCCCGCGTCGCGAAGACCTACCCCGTGGTGCGTTTGCTGTCGGCCGATCAGATTAAGAGCGAGCCTAACTGCTTACTCGCCGGCGATCGCTGCCCATGTCTGCGTCAGTCGAGTCTTGAGGCCTTGGCAGACTCCGATGAGGTGTCGGAGCAACTGCTCAACGATGGTGTTGAGTATCGCGCCCGTCTGCGCCCTCTAAAGGTCGAGGGCGAGCCTCACGTCTTGCTGATGGTACGTCCGATCGATGGGCAGGAGGCCGCAGAAGAGGACCTTGTCTACACCGACGTGCTGACGAGTGTGCACAATCGCCGATATTACGAAGAAAAGCTTCGTAGCGCCCGCATGAAGGCCGGCGTGGCGATGATCGACCTTGATGATTTTAGGGTCTTCAACGATACGTGTGGCCGCCATGCCGGCGACCTTGCGCTCGGTGCCGTGGCGACAGCCATACGCAGCGGAATTCGTTCGACTGACGAGCTTGTGCGCTATGGCTGCGACAAGTTTGAGGTCGTCATGCCCGATATTCCCTCCGATGACTTTACCCGTCGCCTGCATCAAGTGTCCGATGCCGTTCATTCCACGGTTATTCCGGGCCATGAGTACGTGAGCTTGACGGCATGTGTTGGTGGCGTTCGCATTCATGGCGAGACGGTCGACGAGGGCGTTGGCCGCGCTGTCCAGTTACTGAGCCGCGCTAAGGCAAAAGCCGGTACGGTCGTGACCGATTCCGATTCCATCGAGGCCTTCCAAAGCGAAAAGCCTTTGGTGCTTATTATCGATGACTCCGAGATGAACCGAGCCATTCTCAACGAGATGCTCGACCCGATCCGCGAACGCCGCCGCTACTACGAGGAGCGCATCGAATGGGTCTACGACGTGCTGCACAAAGGTTCCGAGACTGCCCGCGAGGAGGCCGCACGGACGCTTCACGACGTGCGCGAAGCCATGAAAATCAACTACTTCGAGGACAGCGACCTGATCGCCTCGCAGGCGACGCACTACCGAGAGACACTCGGATACCTCCATCGGGAAGCCGACCAAGAAACTCAGGGATTTCAGATACGAGCGAAACAAAGCCCTCATCTCCCGC